>JACKEA010000006.1:300000-600000 GCA_020633235.1 Polyangiaceae bacterium
CGAAACCCCCGGTGGGGAAAGTGATCTGGAAGCTGTGATCGAACTCCGGCTCCGAGGCGAACATGCGACCGACCTCGGTGGCGCTGGCGCTCACCTGCTCCAGGCTGGCATTGGCGGGCACGTCCAGCGAGGTGAACACCACGCCTTGGTCCTCCTTCGGCGCCAGCTCCGTGGGAGAGAACATGAACATCGGAATGCAGGCCAGGGACAGGCCGCCCCACACCACGTACACCGCGCCGCGGCGCTCCATGGCCCAGCCCAGCATTCGGGCGTAGGTGCGGCGGATCCAGTCGAAGCCGGCGTTGATGGAGCGGGTCAACCAGCCGTCGGACGGCTCGTTCCGCAGCAGCAGCGACGACATCATGGGCGACAGAGTGAGCGCCACGATGCCGGAGATGAACACGGCGCCCGCCAGGGTGAAGGCGAACTCGCGAAACAACGCGCCGGTGAGCCCGCCCTGGAATCCGATGGGCGCGTAGACCGCCGCCAGCGTGATCGTCATCGCGATCACCGGGCCCACCAGCTCTCGAGCGCCGGCGAGCGCCGCTTGAAAGCGCGACTTCCCGAGCTCGATGTTCCGTTCGACGTTCTCGACCACCACGATGGCGTCGTCCACCACCAGACCTACGGCCAGCACGATGGCGAGCAGTGTGAGCAGGTTGAGCGTGAAGCCGAACACCTGCATCAAGAACACCGCACCGATGAGCGACACCGGGATGGCCACCACCGGCACCAGCACGCTCCGCAGCGAGCCCAGAAACAGGAAGATGACCACGATGACGATGAGGATCGTCTCCAGCAAGGTGCTGACGACCTCGTGAATGGCGCTGTCGATGTACTTCGTCGAGTCGAACGCCACCTGCGCCGTCATGCCCGTGGGCAGCTCCTTTTGCAGCGTTTCGATCTCGGTGCGGACCCGGGAAATGACGTCCAGGGAGTTGGCGTTGGGCAGCACCCACACGCCCATGAACACCGCGCGCTTGCCGGAAAGTCGCACGTCCTGGTCGTAGGTCTCGGCGCCGAGCACTACCTCCGCCACGTCCTTCAAGCGCACCAGGGTGTCGCCGTCGCGCTTGATCACGAGCTGGCGAAAGCCCTCCACGCTCTGCACGTCGGTGCCGGCCGTGAGGTTCACCTGCACCAACGCGCCCTTGGTCTGGCCCACGGCGGAGAGGTAGTTGTTTGCCGCCAGTGCTTGCCGCACCTCCCCGGGCGTGACGCCCAGGGCGGCCATGCGCGCGGGCTTGAGCCAAGCCCGGATGGCGTAGGAGCGTCCGCCCAGGATGTCGGCACGCTGCACGCCCTCGATGGCGGAGAGCCGCGGCTGTACCACCCGCACCAGGTAGTCCGTGACCTGATTGTCCTCCAAGATGGTCGAGCCAAAGCTCAGATACATCGCAGCGATGCGCGCGTCCGAGGGCTCGATGCTGATCGACGGCACCTGTGCTTCCGGCGGTAGGTCCGCGCGGACCTGGTTCACCCGCGCGGTGATGTCTGCCAAAGCGCCGCTGGCGTCGGTGTTCAGCTTCAGCCGCACGTTGATGGTGGACAGGCCCTGCGTGCTCTCCGACTCGATGTAGTCGATGCCATCGGCGGCGGCGATGGACCGCTCCAGCGGTGTGGTGATGAAGCCGCGTACGAGATCCGCGTTGGCGCCCACGTAGGCCGTGCGCACCACCACGGTGGCGCTCTCGAGCTTGGGATACTGCCGCACGTTGAGCGTGCGGATGGCCTGCAGCCCGGCCACGATGATGACCAGGTTCACCACCACGGCCAGCACCGGCCGACGAATGAAAAGATCGGTCAGCTTCACGAAATCCTCAGCGGTTTTCGACCTTTGGCGCGAGCGAGGGCTCGAGCTTCACGTTGTCGCTCTCGAACACCGGTGCGTTGTTGCGCAGCTTGAAGGCGCCCAGCGACACGATCTGCTCGCCGGCTGCCAGGCCCTTTTCCACCGCCACGAAGTCCCCGCGGCTGGGGCCCGTCACCACGAACTTCTGATGCGCGATGAGCGCGGGCTTGCCGTCCTCTGTCTGTTTGGCGCCGGGATCGTCCTCGCCCTTCTCGCCCACGACGAAAATGGAGTCTCCGTAGGAGGCGTGCACGATGGCGGTGGCGGGGACCGCCACGATCTTGCGTCGGTCCGGTAGCACCACCTGAACCCGCACGAAGGCTCCGGGGGGCAAGGTCGCCTCGGCGTTGGGAACGGTGGCGCGCAGGCGCACCGAGCGCGTGGTGGCGTCCACGTTGGGCTCGACGGCGCTGACGCTGCCGGCGTGCTTCTTCTGGGTGCCTTCGATCCACACCCGCACCGGCGTGCCGACCTTCACCTCGTCCAGCTGTTCCTGGGGCAGCGTGAAGTCCACGAAGGTGCCCTTTTCGGCTTCCAGCTCCGCGATGGGGGTGCCGGGGCTCAGGTATTGCCCGACGTTCACCTCGCGAATGCCGAGCTTGCCCGAGAAGGGCGCGCGGATGATCTTGAGCGCGATCTGCGCTTGGCTCGCGGCGATGTCGGCGTTGGCCGAGCGCAGCGCAGATTCGTCGGCATCCAGCTGGGCCGGCGTGGCCACGCCGTTCTTGGCCAGCATGCGCGTGCGCTTGACGTTGGTCTCCGCCAAGTCTCGCCGGACCCGTTGCGCGGTGAGCTGCGCCTGCTCTACCCGAGTGTCGAGCTGCACCAGCACCTGGCCCTTCTTCACCGTGTCCCCCGACTCGAACTGAATGCGGGTCACGGTGCCGGCGGCCTGGGTGCTGACCGCCACGCCGCGGGAGGACGCCACGCTGCCCACCGCGTCCAAGGTGGACTCCCAGGTCTCCACCTTGGACTTGGCCAGCGCCACCGCTTCCGGGGGCGGTCCGGCGGCCTTGGCTTTCTCGCCGAAGGAAATCAGCGACGCGATCTGGGCTCCCTTGATGGCGCCCAAGCCACCCAAAACGATTAGAACTGCGATGACAGCAACGAAATAGCGCCTCCAGTCAGCGGGATAGATAGCGTCCGACTTGACGATCGTCAGCTCCCGCCCGAGCCCATCTGTCGCGCCGCCCGTCCGACGATGAAGCGCGCGCGTCCAACCCGCGACGCCGCGCCTTCGTCCTGTCACACCCCTGGCAGGAGCCCCCCTCGCTCACGGTGTGTCGCTAGCCCCGGGGCCAAAAGCAGCGGAGATCCAGGGTGCTTTTGGCTGCAAGCGTCTCATGCTCGGGTCTGGGGTATACGGGGCGAGATGGTTCGAGTCTGTATCGACCTAACCCCCAACGAGATGATCGACCGGTTCGGTGGAATTGGTCGCTACGGATACCTCCTGCTGGAAGCATTGCAGTCGTTGCCCGAGTCGGAGCGCTTGGGCGTGGAACTCTGCGCACTGGAGAGATCGACGGGGCCCATCTTGGGTGCCGGACAAGCCTTGTCCAAGCGCGTTCTCGAGCGGAAACCCATCCCGCTGCGTCAGCATCGGTGGCAGAGACGACTGCTTTCCGGCCGGCTGTTGGCTACAGCGCGGGTCGATGTGTTTCACGCGGTACAGCCGCTGGCGCTACCTCTCTTCTCCAATGTGCCGACGGTCGTTACTTGCCACGACATCATTCCGCTCGCGTTCCCTAGACCGAACCCGCCGCTGAAGAGCGCGTGGATCAAGTCGAGAGAGACCGTGACATGGACTGCCCGTTTGCGCCGAGCATCCCGCATTCTCGCGATTTCCCGGCAGACCGCGGATGACTTGAACGAGCTCCTACGAATCCCGAGCTCTCGCATCAGCGTCGTCCACCACGGCGTAGATCTCGACTTGTTCAGACCAGATGTGGACACAGCAAACGCGAGAAAGAAGTTCGACCTTCCTCCGCGTTGGTTCGTTAGTGTCGGAAGTGATCACTATCGCAAGAACCACACGACGCTATTCGACGCCTGGTGCGAGGTGAGCAAGGACATACCGGAAGGGTTGGTCGTGGTCGGAAAGGCACTCTATGAATCGACGCTGCAGTCGATTCATGAGCGGGTCGCGCAACTGGGGTTGCAAGGTCGGTTCCGTTGGCTGGACGACGTGGAAGATCCAGATCTACCCGCGCTCTACAGCGGGGCGACAGCTGCCGTTGCTCCCTCGCTGTACGAGGGTTTTGGCATGACGCTACTGGAAGCGATGGCCTGCGGTGCGCCTGTAGCCGCGGCCAGGAATGGCGCATACGAGGAAGTTGGTGGCGAAGCTGCCCTGTATTTCGACGGGAGGTCGGTGAAGAGCCTGGCAGGGGCATTGCGCGAGCTCTCTCGGGATTCCCACTTTCGTGAACGACTGCGGAGACAGGGCCTCGAGCATGTGCGCGACAAGACATGGGCAAACACCGCTCGCGCAACTCTCGAGGTGTATCGAGACGTAGCTCGAGCCGACAAATGAGCGAAGAGGCCGAGCACTCTCAAACCGGAAGTCAGGCGGGGCACACCGGACGTGCCCTGGTGTCAGGCACGTTCTGGATCTCGCTCTCAGAGGCAATGACGACCCTAATGGGGGTTGTCAGCAACATCGTGGCGGCACGCATCGTCGCGCCGGCGCAGTTCGGCATCATGGCGACCGTTACATTGACCGTCGCCATATTGGAAACCTTCACGACCTCCGGCTTCGACGAAGCACTCGTTCAACGGGAGGGTGATGTCTCGGCATACCTTGACACGGTGTGGAGCTGGAACGTGCTGCGGGGGCTGGTCTTCGTGGTTCTTCTCGCTGGAGCTGGCCCGCTGCTCGCCGCCTGGTACCACGAGCCGGCGCTGAACTGGGTTGCTTTGGCCACTGCGCCCTACGCCTTGTTTCAAGGACTACGGAACGTTGGCCCGGTCGCGTATCAGCGAGAGTTGCGGTTCCGACGCATATTCGCGATGAACCTGGGACAAGCGGGGCTGATGCTCGTCGTGTACTTGCCCGCGATACTCATACTCCGCGACGTAAGAGCGCTCATAATCGGATATCTCGCCTCGGCATTTGGCGCCCTAGTCGTTTCATACGTAGGGCACCCCTATCGGCCACGCTTCAGGCTTTCCGGCTCCAAGCTGCGTGAGTTGGCGCGTTTTGGCAAATGGGTGACGGGGATGGCGGCGGTAGGATTCGTGGTGACTCGAGGCGATGATCTGTTCATCTCGAAGTACCTTGGGCTCACCGCGTTGGCCTACTACCAACAGGCGTATTCGCTCTCCAATCTTCCCGCGACGCACGTAACACACGTGTTGGCCCGAGCGAGCTTCCCCGCCTATTCCCGCTTGCAGGGCGACCCGAAAGCCATGCGCAAGACTTTCGTCGACGTTTCTCGCGCCACGCTCTTGGTGAGCGCCCCCCTCTCCGTGCTCCTATGGGCTGCCGCGCCGGACCTGGTCGATCTCGTGCTCGGGCCGCGATGGCATCCGGTGATCCCGCTTATCCGAATTCTCGTCGTAGCTGGGTTCTTGCGGTCATTCGCTGCGCTGGCGGGCTACTACTTCTATGCTGTGGGTCGTCCTGACTTGAACTTCAGGATGAACCTTCCTCGGCTGTTCGTGACGCTGGCACTGCTGTGGCCGTTCAGCGCGATGTGGGGGCTGGCGGGTGCGTGTTGGGCGATCGTGCTTGCGATTGGCTCTGCCCTGCCGGTCTGGTTCACTGGAATGCGCAAGGTGGCGCAGCTTGGAGTCGTAGAAGTGGTCCGCCATCACCTGTTGGCAGGTCTGGTGAGCGTTGCGCTTGCGGCGGTGCTCCTTCCCAGCAGGCACCTGTTCCACCCCATCGACGGAATTGCCGGCGCGTTGCTGTGGCTGGTCCTTGGTCTTTCAGCTTGGCTTTGTGCTTTGTGGGTGCTGGGGAAGCTGACTCCGTGGTCCGTCTTCGCCGAGATGCAGCGGCTGCGTACCGCCAGCCGAAGTCCTACAAAGTAGCCGAACTCATCCTGGCCTACGCAGCACGACCCAAGTGACGATGGGCCAGGCGGGGTCGTCTCGTGTGGCAATCTTGTGCAGAGGATGCCAAGTCGCGTGGGGGATCGGGTCGAAGCGCATGCCCAGGGCGTCAACGAGCCACACTAGGCGGTTTCCCCAGCCCCCCACACCGACGATCTCATAGTCGCGACAAAGCAGGTGGAGCGCCTCGGGCGTGAAACGCCAGTAGTCCGCTGGTGCATCGTGGATCGGATTGATGAAACAGGTCGTATGAATTGCAACGCCTCCAGGCACCAGCACGCGTACTGACTCCGCGATTGCGGTACGAGGATCGTTCACGTGTTCCAAGACCTGATCGGTGACGACGTTGGCAAAGGTGCCGTCCTCGAACGGTAGGCTCAGCAGGTCACATTCGGGATAGTTGGCTTCGAGCACGCTGGCTGGCGCGATACCGAGAACTTCGCACAGCGGGCGTGAGTGACTCACAGCCAACGTCCGGCCATCGTTCCGAACGACGGGCGCGTACCGGCGGAGCGCTTCGTACATGGCGTAGCGAGTAATGTGTGGCCCGCTGCGCAATCCGCGCGCCGTGAGCCGCACGGTCGTTCGCACGAGCGACTTGATGATTTGTGACATCACGAAACACGCATCTTGAAAAAGTGGTGGTACGGAAACTCCCGCACTCGGAAGTCCTCATCTACGACCAGTCCCGCATGCTCGAAGGTCTGGACTACTCGCGGGAGAGGGTAGCCTTCCTTCCCTATTTCCCAGTAGTGCTCGCCGTTGAACTCGTGCCGCTTTGGGTTCGGGTCGGGAATTGAGTGAAAGACGTCCACGAGTCGCCGCTCGAAGCCGTAGCGTATTTCCACGCTCACGTAGGGTGTCACGTCTGGAAGGCTGACCAACACCCATCGGCTGGAAACACGCGCAAGTTCTGAGGTGGCGCCGGCAAGCTGGTCCCAAGGGAGATGCTCCAAGGTCTCGAAACAGCAGACCAGGTCGAACGAGCCTTGGTCGAAAGGAAGTTCGGTGACGCTCCCCACTACGTCGGGCTCGAGCCGCGCATCCGCATCCAGGGTCGTGACCTGCATGCCGTGGCGGCGGAGCTCGCGGTGGACGAAGCCGTTTCCGATGCCAATCTCGAGCACGCTCGACGGCTCTGCGCTGACTACTGTCTGGATCTGATGCCAGTAGCTGATGTAGCGCTCCTTGGAGTCATACACGAGGTTCCGGTAGTGCGAAGGCTCGACCTGCGGTGTGAAGGGCATGGGCGCGACGAAGCCTACACCAGCTCAGTGTCGCGTCTAGCCGTGGCGTGGCGTCGGCCTATGCGCTCGCGTCTTCTGACAGCATTTCATCGACGAGTGACCAGAAGCGAGTCGCCGCCGAAGAAAGCACGCTCAGGGCCTTGTCGTCTGGTAGCTGCCACCAGGGTTCGAGGGCGACGCCTACGCGATCATTCGTGATGACCTTGCATCCCATGAATCTCGCTTCGACCGGGAGCCGTCCGGCCCATTCCGGAGACGGTGGCAGATGAACGAAACGCTTCGAGTCGAGAAACACCTCGAGGACTTCGTTCGGGGGCAGATTCCTGATCACGAAGGGATCGTCAGAGACGCGGCGCGCGTAGCGCATCGACTGACTGAATCCCTTGGCGCGGAATGCAGAGTACGACAAACACACGTCGATCGGGCGTTCCTTGGTCGTTGGTCTTTGCCGGAATTCGTCCAACGTCTTGCTCGAGAATACGCTGGACCCGAGTACTCGAGAGCGCGCGCATGTGTACCAAGGATTCCGTTCGAAGAGGCCCTGCTGGTATCGGGTCAAGAACATCACGCCCGCGCTCGCTCGAGTGAGCGTCAGCACGTCGCTTCGTTTGCAGGTACACCAATGGAAATGGCGGTGAAGTGGACGCTTCCAGAAGGTCATGTCCCCGCGTACCCTGCAGATTCGCATGTCGTGTTCGAACAGGATGACCCGCGAAAGCCTCGCGAGACGCAGCAACTGCTTCGTTGTCGCTTTTGCGGAGTTGCCGATGACAAATGCCGTGGCCTCACTCAGGTCACGTTCCGTTAGCTGGGCAAAGGTACGAGTCTGAACGGAACAGGGGGCCGCTTCTATCACCGCTTGGTCAGTGAGCTCCGCGCCGCCCGGGTACTTGTGGACCTCGTCGCGGTCCACGTCCGAAAACTGATCGGCCACGAAGAGGACGCGGTCAGAGGACGACAACGAGCCGCTCGACATTGGCCAGGACTATACCCTCTCGGCGGAGCATGGGTCATGGCCAGGAGCGCATGGAATTGCTCGCTCAAAAGCCAAGAAGCGCCCTTCCACCGTGTCGAACCCCCCATGCGGTGGACGATCCCAGGGGCAGCGTTCTTGGCGTTTGTTGGTTGTGGCGGCGCGGAAACAGCCCAGCCGGAAACCCCGACGTCGGACGGGCAGTCCCTGGTTCAAGCGGTGAGCTTGATGTGCCGCGCGGACACCCTCTCCGGCGCAGCCGCCGAAGAAGATCCCCTCGACCGCAGCGCGAAGCGCGACCAGTGGCTCAGCGACAACGTCAAGAACCCCGACGCGATCTACTTCCGCACCATCGCGCGCACCCGCGCCCCGAAGGAGCACGCCGCGCTGCTTCGCGAGCAAGCGGCGGAGCTTGGCGTCCGGCTCTGTCCCGAGGCGGACCGCATCGAGAACGACGAGCTGTGACGTCCGGGGCGCGACGGGCATCGCGCCGGACCGACAAGCTCTCGAGTCAGGGGCGGCGGCGGCGCTTCGAGGGACGGCGGCGCTGCTTCAGTATTTCGGTGGCCTTGCGTTGGGTGTCGAGCTGCTCCTCGGTGGCGCCCAGGGCGCGCAGCAGCTCGATCTGCCGCTTGGCGTAGTCCTCGGAGACGAATGCCAAGTCGCCAGCGACCATCGCGTCGAGCATGCGCTCGTAGGCCTCGACGGCTCGCGCGAGCCAGCTGTTGGCCGTGGGCTCGATCTCGGGGTGCGTCCTCAGCAGCGTCACCACCATGCCGACGAGGGTGACCCGGTGGTTCAGGGTCAGCTCGGGAGCCGCGCGCACCAGCTGCTCCCGAGTGGCGTCGAACAGCAGCAGGGCGTAGCGACGGAGCATCCTGTCTGCGAACAGCTCGATGCGCGGCTCGCTCTCTTCGTCCGGGTGCATCTCCATCGACAGCAACGTCTTCGCGCCCTCGTCGAAGGCGATCAGGGTCCAGTGGTCGGCCTGGGTGTCCAGATCGCGGGCGTAGCCGGGGTTGGAGCGTCGGATCTCGTCGAGCAACTCTCGTGCGGCCTTCAGCTGGCGGGTAGCGCGGCGTGCCGCTTCCCGGGCGATGACCTGGCGACCCGCCGCCGCGAAGCGGGTGGCCGCGAAATCGTAGGCCAGCGCCAAGCACGAGTGAGTGGTGAGTCGATCCAGCTTCTTTGCCCGGGGTGCATCGCGCTCGTAGCGGGCGACGACCTGCGCAATGACGCTGAGGGCGGCATCTGACGGCACCCGCACGAGCTCGACCTGCGACGTGCCGCTCGGCGTGGTGAGGTCGACGCGGGCGTGGTGAAGCGACTGCGGTCGCAGTGGGCAGCGTACGAGCTTCGGAGCGCCGGCCATGGAGCCCTGAACGTGCGAGGGCGGCAGCGCGTCCAACGTGTCGTCGCTCAGCATCTCGACCGGCGCAGCCCGGGCGCGTGTCCCGGCGCCGTCGGGCGTGCTCGCTGCCGACGCGCGCTTGGCGAACAGCGGGGCGTCGGCCTCGAAGACATCGTCGTTGGTCGGGTAGGCGAAGCTCGCCACCGCCGCTTCGTCCACCCGCGGCCGCTCTCCGTGGGCTGGCGGCGGCAAGATCCCGTGCGCCCGCGCATAGGCTTCGATCAGACGGTCTGGCGGTAGCGAGACGCCGCCCGCGTGCACCGGCGCTGCGGTCACCAGATCGAACGTCACTGCATCTTCTCGCCAGGTGGCCGTGACGTGAGTGGCCCCTTGCGTGTTGACACCGCCCCAGTAGCGCAGCGCGAGCCCGTGGCGCCGACGCAAGTCGTACAGGCACGCGCCTCGGATCTGCGCCGCGGGCCCGCAGGCGCCGACGCCGGTGAGGACCAGATCCGACAGCCGATGAACCGCCGACGAGTACGCCAGATCGGAGAACGCGCGCCCGCTGGCGACCACCACGGAAGGATCGCGCCCGAGCTCGCGTTCGAGCTTGGCGCACAGGGTGTCGTACCGCTTCTGCGCTTCGGCAAGGTCCAACTCGGCGCGCTCTTCCTCGGCGTCCAGCGCGTCCGCCGCGAGCAAGAAGCGCCCAAGACGCAGCCGCCCCGCGGCGCGGTCCGAAAGCGCGCGCGTCACGAGCTCCCGGCGCGCTCGCTGGATCTCCTCCGGCGAGCGAAACGTGGCCTTGTTGCCCAGGGTCACGTTCACCTCGGGCTCCGCGCTCCGCCCCGCGAGCACTCGTGTCACCCAAGTGTACGCGCGCGGCAGCGCCGCCGGAGCCGTATGCAGCAGTCCGGAGAGCAACAGCGCGAGCACCAACGCTTGCCGACTTGTGCGACTTCGTGCCAAGAGAACCCTCGAGGGGAGTGTAGGGGAGCGTGCATGTGTCCGGAACCAGAACAGCCGCACTCGACGTGGCAGAGCACACTGGACCAGTCCATCTGTTTCTTGGCCTCCATGCCGGGGCAAGCGCCCGATGACCCGCGAGATCTCGCCGAGCGGTTTCTGGCAGACTGCCGTCCGCGTCACCTTCGGCCCCACGCGCTTCTTCCAGGCTCCGCCGGGTTCCCGCAGTCGCTGGACGCCACGCACCTTCGCCATTGGAGTCATGGCCATCGCCCTACCCGTCGGACGGCTGTTCGACGTCTTGCTGTGGGAGGGCGGCGGGGCGGCGCCGGCGATCTTCTCGGCGTTGGGCTACTTGGTGCTGAGCCCCATCTTTGCGATCGTCTCGCTCTACGTCTCAGCCGGCCTCACCCACCTGCTACTACGCGCGGTGCGTGGGGCGAACGCACGCTTCTCTGAGACGCTTGCCTGCGTCGGATACTGCATGGCGCCCGCTCTCATCGGTGTCGTGCCGGTCTTGGGCGGTGTCGTTGGCAACATCTGGCAGCTCATCCTGCTGGTGCTGGGTCTCCGAGTGGTGCAGCGAACATCCAGCGTTCGCGCCGCGGTCGCCGTCGTGGGGCCGCCGGTGTTCCTGGTCGCGTTCGCGTTGTTCCTGCGCGCAGACGTGCTCGAAGCGTTCAAGATCCCATCGGGAGCGATGTTGCCCACGCTCGAGATCAACGATTACGTGTTCGCGAACAAGTTAGTCTATGGCCCCAAGGTGCCGCTGTCGCGAGCACGGATCTACTCGCGGCTACCGCCGCGGTACGGCGACGTCATGGTGTTCGAGTATCCCGATCCGAACCCGGAGAACGAGCGGCAGGACTTCATCAAGCGCGTGATCGCACTCCCCGGTGACGAGCTGGTGGTGGAGGAAGGGCATCCGATCGTCAACGGCTGGCGGGTGCCGTCGTGCCGAGTCGGGCGCTACGAAGTGCAGGTCGACGATGGCAAGATTCCCGGTGACCTGTTCGTGGAGTACCTCGGCAGCACCGCATACCTGACCTTCTACGAGGCAGAGCGTTACGACGGTCGGCAGGGCCCCTACCGCGTCGCTCCGGGTGAGGTTTGGGTGATGGGCGACAACCGCAACAACAGCTCCGATTCGAGAGCTTGGGCTGGAGGCAGAGGCGCGGGTGTTCCTTTCGAGAACATCAAGGGGCGAGCGAGCATCATCTGGATGGCGTTTGGCACCGACGGCACCATCACATGGCCGCGGCTGTTTCATTCGGTGATGGGCCCGCCACTGCTCCCGAGCTCCGCGCCGCCGGAGGTGCGGGAGGCACTGCAGCACTGCCTGGCCACGCGTCCACCCGCGGACGCCGCCACGCCGCCTTCCCCGTCACCCTGAGGCTTTGCGCCGTCTTGGCGACGCGAGACGGCGACGACGACTCTCAACAGTCCGGAGCTCGGGTCACGGCGTGTCCTTTGGGTCGCTCGAAGTCTAGCGCCTTGGGCTCGGGGCCAGACTCGACGCCACGTCAAATTCGTTCGGGTGCACGTTCCTGTTCGATTCCTTGTTGGTCCGGCGCGAACCCCGTCTCGCCCCGACACGCTTTGGCGCGATGCCCGTTGCGGTCCGGCGCTTCCGCGCCGGACCGACATAGGAACATCAAGCATCGACGTGGTGGAGCGGGCTGGCGCCGTTCTGCGGATGGGGATCGGCCTGGGTCGCTTGCGGGGTGTCGCTCGCTTCGGTTCCGTCATGCCCTTCGTTCAGGAGCACGGGTTCGGGCGGCGTATCGCTCTCGGGGCGCATGGCGTCTTTGACCAAGCCCTTCAGATCGAGGCCGCTCAGGGTTTCGAGCAGCGCCGGCATTTGCGTCAGTACGTCGCCCACGCCGCGAGTGATGCGCTCGACACCGGTGTTGGATGCCTCGCCAGCGGAGCCACTGTTGACCAGCACGATGCGATCGATCTTGCTCAGGGGCGCGGCAACGGCAGCGGCCATCTCCGGCAGGCGTGTGATCAAGAGCTCGGCAAGCGCGGCGGAGTTGTAGCTCTGCCACGCCTGGGCGCGCTGCTTCATGCCGTCGGCTTCCGCCTCTAGCTTGGCCTTCAGGCCCGCGGCTTCCGCCAAGGCGCGCTCGTGGACGGCATGTGCCTCGGCCTCGCCGCGTGCCCGGATGACCTCGGCCTCGGCGAGGCCGCGCAGGCGCTGTGCCTCCGCTTCGGTCTCGGCCAAGATGCGTTGCTCTCCGCGATGAGCTTCGGCCAACGTGAGCAGTCGGCGGCGTTCGGCCTCCGTCGGCTTGTCCACGGTTTCGATCAGCTGCTTCTCGCTGATCTGAATCGACAGGTCGCGGAGGGCGATCTGCTCGGCCAAGAGCTGCTGCTGGGAGCGGGCCAGGCCCAAGTCGTAGGCGACGTCGCTGACGGCCTTGGCGTCCGAGACCTGGGACGAGAGCTCGTGGAGGTGGCGTTCCTTCTCGGAGCTCTTATCAGCGATCTTCTGTTCCGCCTCGAGGCGCGCCAGCTCGGCTTCGCGGTGCGCCGCCGAGGCGCTGACCTTGGCCTCGCGTTCCGCGGCAGCGCGACCCAGGGTGGCGTCGCGTTCTGCGAAGGCTTCACCCAGCACGGCGTTCTTCTGAACCTCCGCCAGCTGCGGGCGCCCGAGGGCTTGCAGGTAGCCGGATGGGTCCTGCACCTCGCGAATGGTGAAGCTCACGACCTCGATGCCCATGTGCGCGAGATCTGCTGCCGTGAGACGTTGAACGGTCTGCGCAAAGGCTTCGGGATTGGCGTGAATTTCTTCGAAGGGCAGCGTGCTGATCACCGCACGCAGGTGGCCTTGCATCATCTGATGGGCGATCTCGTTCATCTCCTGCGGGGTCTTGCTCAAGAACATTTCCGCCGCCGTCGCCACGGCGATGGGATCGTCGCTGCGCACTTTGATCTGAGCGATGCCATCCACGACGATGGGAACCCCGAACTTGGTGAAGAACTCGGGCGTGCGGATCTCCAGCGTCATGAGCTCGACGCTCATGACGTCCAACCGTTCGCGGAGGGGGATCACGAGGGTGCCGCCGCCGTGATAGATGGAGAAGCTCTTGCGTACGAATTCTCCGCTTTCGCGGTCGTGATACGTCGCGGGCCGACCCGACACGATCAGCACGCGGTTGGGACCCACCTTTCGGTAGCAGGTCGTCAAGACGGCAGCCGAAGCCACCAACAAACCGAAAACTACTGCGGCAACCATTGCGATCATTGAAATACCTCCTTGAGATCGCCAGGCAGGAGATCCACACAAACGAAACGCTTCTCGGCTTTCACGATCAGCACCGTTTCGCCCGTTGGGATCGGCCCTGCTTCGAGAGCCTTTGCCGGAACGCGCACGCGCTTTCCGTTCGCGACGACGGTGACGGCTCCTACGCCACGAGCGGGGATCGCGATCACCACCGTGGCCACGGCGCCGACGAGCGGCGCTCCGCGCAAACGGCCGTGGCTCGTCGCGCGCAGCGTCTCGACGAGAGCTGGCAGGGCCAAGTACGCGATGACGGCGACGAGAAACACCAGCGCCGCCAGCGCGCAGAAGGTCCTCGGACTCTCCGGGTCGTCGAACATGCGAGCCGCTGCTGGAACTTCCGTGCCAAGGCGGAGCGTGGAAGGCCCGCGGCGCGTTCCTCGGAATTTCAGGCGGTGTCCCGTCGCGGCGGGCGTTGGGTCGACCCGCTCCAGCTGGTGAAAAACCTCAACCTGAGGGAAAGTCTCACCCTGGGATGGAGCGGCAGATCTTGGTCTTGAACGCGCCCGCCGGAGAGCTCGACGAGCTTTCGGGGCTGCTCTCGGAGCTTCCGGGGGCTGTGCTCACGAAGGTCCGGACCCGCGCCCAGCTCTTCGCTCGCCTCGGCGAGGAGCCGCCGGTGGAGCTGGTCGTCATCGACGTGGACGTCGCGGACGGCCAGGCCGACGGGCTCTCGCTGCTGCGAGAGCTTCGCGCGCAGAGTGACGATTTGGCGCTGATCGCCGTTGCCGCACGCGGCAGCGTGGACGGAGCGCTGCGCGCCATCGAGGCGGGAGCGAGCGACTTCTTGGTGCGTGGCGAGCACCTGCGCGAGCGCGTCGCGACGCAGCTCGGCAAGGTGCAGCAGCTCTGGCGGCTCGCCGAAGCCCGCCGCGTGCTGGTGCTGGAGAATCGCGAGCTGTCACGCCACGCCGAGCAGAACTGGCACATGATTGCGCGTTCCAGCTCGATGCAACGGTTGTTCGAAACCGTCGCGCGGGTAGCGCCGGTCCCGCGCCCAGTGCTCGTGCTGGGCGAGCGCGGCACGGGCAAGGAGCTCGTCGCGCGCGCCATCCACGAGGCCTCGAAGCCGAGCGGACCGTTCGTCGCCGTGAACTGTGCGGCCTTCTCCGACGCCCTGCTCGAATCGGAGCTCTTCGGTCACGAGCAAGGCGCGTTCACCGGTGCCAGCAAGAGGAGCTTGGGCAAGTTCGAGCTGGCTCGCGGGGGCACGCTATTCCTCGACGAGATCGGCCACATGTCGTTGGCCTTTCAGCAGAAGGTGTTGCGCGCCGTCGAGTACGGGACGTTCCTGCGGGTGGGGGGCAACCAGGAGATCCACTCGGACGCGCGCATCGTGGCGGCCACCAACTCGGAGCTCTCGGCCAAGATCCGAGAGGGCTCGTTCCTGGCCGATCTCTACGACCGCCTCGCCTTCGAGGTGCTGCGGATCCCGCCGCTACGCGAGCGCCCGGAAGACGTGGAGCCGCTCGCCGAGCACTTTCTGCAGCGCTTCATGCGGGAGGTGCCCGGCTTTCGAGGTAAGCGGTTTGCGGCCGAGTCCCTCGACCTGCTCCGCGAGTACGCGTTCCCGGGCAACGTGCGGGAGCTCAAGAACATCGTGGAGCGGGCGGTGTATCGCGACACCAGCAGCACGCTGGATCCCGCGGACATCGGTATCGCGCCGGACCACTCTCCGCATCTCGCTGCTGGTAGCTTCAAGCAGCGTATCGAAGCATTGGAACGCGAGCTGATCGAAGCGGCACTTTCGGAGGCGTCGGGCAATCAAGCGCAAGCGGCGCGCGCCCTGGGCCTCTCCTATCATCAGTTCCGCTACTATCGACAGAAGCACCTGGGCTGAGCGGGCCCGCTTTCCAACGGAGGTTCCGCGGCGGACCGACAATCCTTCAGAAATGATAGCGGAAGGAGAAGTCGTTTTCCGTGATGGTCTGCGCGGGGCAGAGCTGGACGAACAGGTTCGCGGAGTCGTCGCTGACCAGGGACGTCACGGAGTCTTCGCACGAGTAGCGCACGCTGAGCGTGTCGCGGTTTTCGGTGCAGCAGCCCCGGGTGCCGAGGGCGGACTCGGAGTACACCGGCTCGGTCGCGTTGCCGTGGCAGCTCTTGATGTGCGTCGCACCCACGTCACAGGCGACGAAGATGCACACGTGGAGCTTGTCCGTCAGAAGCTCTACGGTGGGGTCGTTCAGCTTGGTGAGGCTCTCGTCGCTGCCGTGAAACGTGAACATGCGCTGCGGCTGGCAATCGCTGAAGGAGGCGTTCTTGGATTGCCAACTGTCGGCGTCCACGGCGGCGGGCAGCGGTGTGGCGTTGACCTCGTCCGGAAGCGGGCTGTCGGGCGGGCAGCTTTGAGCGTTGTCCCCGCAGCCCAGAGCGAAGAGCGAAAGGCAGAACAGCGCGCGTTTCATGGGCACCCCGTGCCCGGCGCGGGGGGCGGCACGATGGCGGGAGCGCCTTCGGGAAATGGCCGCGGGTGCTCGAAGTCGAACAGATCCAGGAGCGGCCAAGCATTGGCGTCGCGCCGCGTGAGGGCGCCGAGGTCCCAGCGGTTCTCGATGAAGCGCGTGATGCTGGTGTGATCCGTCACCACCTGGCCGACATGGCCGGGAACGGACCAGGGCGAGACGGCCAGCAGCGGCACGCGCACGCCCAGGCGATCGAAGGCGTGGCTCGCGGGCAGCTCGTCGTCCGGGGGGCAAGCGGGCGGCGGTGGTACGTGGTCGAAATAGCCGCCGTGCTCGTCGTAGGTGACGAACAGCACGGTGTGCGGCCAGCTCGCGGGCTCGGCCACGGCCTTCACCACGCGTTCGATGAAGGCTTGGCCGCGGCGCACGTCCGCCGGCGGGTGATCGTCGCTGCGCTCGTCCCCGGTGAACATCGGCTCCACGAAGGAGACGCCGGGCAGCACACCGGCCGCGGCGTCCGCTTCGAACTCGCTCACTGCGTGAGGCCAGAGCGTCACCGCCGAATCCGGAAGCATCAGCGGGGTGAGCGGCACGCTGTTGTCGGAATACAGGCGCACCGACACGCCCTTGTCGACCAGACGATCGAAGATGGACAGGGACGATAGCGGCGGCGGCTCGATCTGCTTCCAGTTTCCTTCGTTGGGCGTGGAGGTTCGGCCCCAGGAGGTGCCGGCCAAAAGGAAGTAGCGGTTGGGCCAAGTCGGCCCCAGGAGCGACGAGAAATGGCGTTCGCTGGTCGCGAAGGTCTCGGCGAGCCAATAGAAGTACGGCAGCTGATCGCGGGTGAAGTAGCGCATCGGCTCCGGGGAGTCGTGGTTGGTCACCACGAAGCCGTCCATCTGTCCGAAATGCCACTGAGCGTGGACCTTCTCCCACTCGTGGTTCACGTCACCGTCGGCGCAGAACTGCTGCTCCACGGCTTGAGGAATGGGGATGCCGTGAGAATCGAGGTTCACTCCGCTGGTGCGCACGTCGGCGCCTGGGAGCTCGGCCAGGAAGTGATCGAAGGAGCGGTTCTCCAACATCAAGATCACGACGTGATCGAAGGGCAGCTCCGTGCCGTGGGGCAGTGCGCCGACGCTTTCCGTCGTGAGGCTGCCCGGACCGAACTGGCAGGCGTGGCGCTCGGCGCGCTTGTCGTCCCACGCCGGCGTTGCCGCGTCATCGGCCACCTCTTGGATGGTGGGTGCGGCGTCCGCGCAGGGGCTGAGCGTCGGTTCGGGGAGCGGATCGCAAGCGTTGCACGCGGGCAGCCCGAGGGACAGGCCCAAGCAGGCTACGGCGCGTCTCGTCGTTGCCCCCATGCGGCGACAATACGCGGTTCGAGGTTGGCGGCAAGTTTGCCGTGTGGTGGCGTGGCTTGCGGGAGGTTCCGCGGCGGACCAACAGGCCCTTGCTGGAGATGACTCGAGGGTCGTCGTCGAAGGAGGGCAAGCTGCCGGCGGAGAAGCCGACACCACCCCGTGCAGCGCGACGACATCGGCCCCGCGTGCTGCCAACCGCGGGGCTTTCGCGCCAACCCGAAGTTGGCACCATGGAGGCCGTTTCTCCGATCTTTTGTCGGGGCGACGCGGGCACGACGCTTGCGTAGGGAAACGACGTGGTCCGCCTTCTACGTCTGCTCCCCTTCACGCTCGTGCTCTTGGCCGTCGCGTCCGGCTGCGGCGCTCCACCCCCCGGCACGTCGGAAGACGACGTCGTGGGAACCACCTCGGAGGCGATCGCGAGCTCCGACGTCATCGCCCGAGCGCAGGCCTGGGTCGACGCCAAGGTCCCCTACTGTCAAGCGCCCAATCACAAGTGGGACGCAGCGTGCCAGAAGACCTGTAACCGTACGGGAGCGGCGGCGAAGCCGGAGTGGGACCCGTACCGTAGCGATTGCTCCGGTTACGTCTCCTACGCCTGGGGGCTCCCGCCGCCCGGGCTGGTGGTGACGGGTCTGGTGCAGTCGTCCGTGTCCAGCTCGATCAATGCCGTGGACCTCCAACCGGGAGACGCGCTGCACGCCTCGGACAACTCGCACATCATTCTCTTCGCCGGCTGGGTTGGGGGCGGGCACTCCCAGATGACGATCATGCACGAAGGCGACTGCGGCAAGGTCGCGGAGAAGAAGAACTACTCCGTCACCTCCATCAGCGGCAGCACCGTGCACTTTAGCTGGGGTGGCACGTACAAGGCGCGCCGCTACAACTCGATCAGCTTCGAGCCCCCGTCCTGCGATCGCAGCGCCGGCGGCTTCACCTTCAGCTGCGATGGCGAACAAGCTGGCATGCATTGCGCCAACGTGAACGAGCCCGAAGACACGGACAGCTGGAGCGACAATTTCTTCTGCAGCGAGAGGGATCTGGGCATGCAGTGGTCGACCTCGGGCCTCATTGACGGCATGGACTGCACGGCCGTGGGAGAGCCCGCGGAGGCCGAGAGCAGCGGCTGGAGCGACGACTACCTGTGTCTACCCGAGCAGAGCATCTTCGCGCTGTCCTACTCCAGTGCCGGCCCAATCGAGGGCAAGAGCTGCGTGCAGTGGAACGAGCCCGCCGAGAAGGACTCCTGGAGCGACAATTACGTGTGCACCGAGAAGGTGCATGTCTTCGCCAAGGGGCAGTTCACCTTCAGCAGCGTGGGCCCCATCGAGGGCAAGCACTGCGTGTCCGTCGACGAGCCGGACGACGCCGAGGCCTGGGACGACAACTACTTCTGCAGTGACCAGGACCTCGGCATGCAATGGTCCAGCGCCGGGCCCATCGCCGGCATGAAGTGCACCCACGTCGGCGAGAGCGCGGACGCCGAGGGCGCCGCCTGGGACGACGACTACCTGTGCCTACCGGAAGGTGCTTCCTACGCGCTCACCTGGAGCGAGACGGGGCCCATCGCCGGCAAGAGCTGTGTCCGCTGGTACGACCACCAAGAGAAGTCCGACGTGTGGCTCGACAACTGGCTGTGCGCGGAGACCCTGGCGGCGTGGTCCGACGCGGACAACGGTGACCCGATCCCCGCCACTGGAGACGGCTCGCAGTCGCAGCAGACCAAGCGCCTGCCGGCCGACGCCAGCTCGGGCTGCGCCCTGGGCGGGCGCGCGGGCGGCGACGCCGGCAGCTGGGGCGTACTCTTGGGCCTCGCGCTCTTGCTCCGCCGGCGCCGCACCCGCTGATCCTTTCTTGAAGCGACCGGAGGCGTGCGATGCTCCGGGCCATGTTGCAGGTTCCCCGCGGGCACTTGTTTCTGGGCGCGGAAATCGATCCCGCCACCAAGGAGCGCTTACCCGATCGCGTCTTTCTCGACTCGTCGCGCTTGACCACCCACGGCGTGGTGGTGGGCATGACCGGCTCCGGCAAGACCGGCCTCGGCGTCGTGCTGTTGGAAGAAGCACTGCTCTCCGACGTGCCCACTCTGATCCTCGATCCCAAGGGAGACATGGGGAACCTGCTGCTCCACTTCCCGGAGCTCAGTCCCGAGAGCTTTCGCCCGTGGATCGACGAGGACGCCGCGCGCCGCGACGGCATGGATCCCGACGCCGCAGCGCAGAAGGTGGCAGAGAGCTGGAAGCAGGGTCTGGAGAGCTGGGACATCCGTCCAGGGCGCATTCGCGCGATGGACAACAGCGCCGTGTTCTCCATCTTCACTCCGGGCTCCAGTGCCGGCGCGCCCCTTTCGATCCTGGGCAGTCCGGTATCCAGCACGTCTCGCGACGTCGAGAGCGTGCGCGACGAGATCGAGGCCTTCGTCTCGAGCCTGTTGCGATTGGCCAGCATCGAGGCCGATCCGCTGTCGAGCCCCGAGCACGTGCTGCTCGCCACGCTGCTCGAGAACGCTTGGCGCGACGGTCGCACCCTGGACGTGGGCGCGCTCGTGCTCGAGCTCCTGGATCCGCCGCTACGGCGCGTGGGCGTCTTCGAGGTGGACGCCTTCTACCCCAAGAAGGAGCGGGAAAAGCTCGCGCGGCGCCTGAACACGCTGCTCGCCTCGCCATCCTTCGCCAGCTGGCTCGAAGGGCCGCCGTTGGACATCGGCGCCCTTCTGTACACGCCGGAAGGCAAGCCGCGCGCGTCCATCTTGTATCTCGCACACCTGTCGGACGACGAGCGGCAGTTCGTGGTCACGTTGGTGCTCTCCAAGCTCGTCACCTGGATGCGCGGACAGCCCGGCACCTCGAACCTGCGCGCCCTGGTGTACATGGACGAGGTGTTCGGCTACGCGCCGCCCACGGCGTCGCCTCCGTCGAAGAAGCCGATCCTCACGCTGCTAAAGCAAGCGCGGGCCTTCGGCGTGGGGCTGGTGCTCGCGACGCAGAACCCCGTCGATCTCGACTACAAGGCCATGAGCAACGCGGGCACCTGGCTCGTCGGGCGCCTGCAGACGGAGAGGGACAAGGAGCGCATCGTGGAGGGACTGCGCTCGGCGGGCGGCGGCATCGACGTCGCAGAGCTGTCGGCACGCATCGGTGCCCTCGACAAGCGCCAGTACGTGCTGCACCAGACCGGTGAGCCGCTGCGGCTACTGACGACGCGCTGGGCGATGTCCTACCTGCGCGGTCCGCTCACCCGTGACGACGTGCGGCGCTTGTCGGACGGCACCACGGGAATCGCTCCACCAGCTCCGGCGCCGACGTCCACCGCCGCCGCGCCGGCGCCTGCGACTCCGGTCTCCGGCGCGTGGCAACCGCCGGCGCCGCCACCCGCGACCGAGGTCGTCTCCGGCGCGTGGCAACCGCCGGCGCCGCCCGCGCCCGGCTCTTACGCGGATCCCGGCGCGCCGTGGCTCTCCACCGTGGGCGGCGTGCCGGGTGGACGCGTGCTGGCGCCCGCTGCGGTGTTTCGTGTCGGGCTGGTGTTCGACGAAGCTCGCGCGGATCTCCGCCACGAAGAAGAGCTCGAAGCCGTGCTGTTCCCCCTCGGGGACAGCTTCGACACCAGCCGCTTGACGCTGGTCGACTACGACGATCGCGACTTTCGCCCGGAGCCGCCGGCCGGAACCGTGTTCGCTCAGAGCGCCGCGCCGATCCTTGACGCCAAGTACTTCGACGCCCTGAGCAAGGCGCTCATGGAGCACCTGTATCGCACGCGCACGGTCACCATCTTCGCCAACAAGGAGCTCGGCCTGTACTCGCGGCCGGGCGAGGATCTCGGTGCGTTCCAGGCGCGTGCCCAGCAAGCCGCGGACGAGCGCGCCAACCAGGACGCTGCCAAGCTGCGAGACAAGTACGCCTCCCGTATCGACAAGCTCCGCGATCAGATCCAAACCGCGCAGCAGAAGGCCGCCGACGCGCGCTTCGCGGCGTCCCAGCGCAGTCGGCAAGCCACCGCCAGCGGAGTCGGAGAGCTCGTCGGTCTGCTCGTCGGCGGACGAAGCAGCGCCAAGAACCTCGCTCGCATGGCGGTGCGGGGCTCGGGCAGCTCCAAGGACCAGCGCCGCGCCGAGGTGGCCGACCAGCGCGCCAACGACAAGCTCACGGAGCTCGCCGCTCTGGAAGCCGAGCTCCGCACGGAGCTCGAGCAGATCGGCGAAGCCGCCCGAAGGCGCGCCCAAGCCATCGAGACGCTGGACGTCAAGCTCGAGCGCGACGACATCCAGCTGCGCGCCAGTCGCTTGGCGTGGCTCCCCGCCGGCTGATCCTGGCCTCGAACGAATTTCGCGAAAGGTGAGGCTCGCGGTTCGGGTTGGCGTGGGGTTTTCGGGCGTGGGCGTGAGACTGCGGGCGTGGGCTGATGGCGCGTTGAAGCTACGCGAACGTGCGGCTTCGTGTGAGACTACCGCGAGGGTGCCGCGGCGGACCAACACTAGCGGCCGATGAGAGGTTGACGGCAGCGAGGGGCGCGACCATCACGCAGGCATGTCGCGATCGATCTTGAAAGGCGCCCTCCTCTTGGCAACCCTGAGCGCATGTGGGGGAGCGCCGACAGAGGAGCCCGCCATGCCGCCCCCTTCGCCCATCGCCACCACGGACAAGCCCGCGGCCGCGGCTGACGCGGGGTACGAAGTGCTGCTGGCGGAGTGGCAAGGACCGGATGGCGGCGTGCCGCCGTGGGACAAGGTCGAGACGCGGTTTCTCGAGCCCGCGGTGACGAAGGGCGGCGAGATGTACTTGGCGGAGATGCGCGCCATCGGCGAGAGCGCGGAGCCCGCCACGTTCGACAATACGATGGCCGCGATGGAGCGTGCGGGCAAGCCGCTGGATCGCGTGCTCACGGTGTACTCCGTGATGAGCAGCAGCATGAACACGCCGGAGGTGCAGAAGCTCTCCGAGGTGATCGAGCCGAAGCTCCAAGAGATCATGGACAAGGTGCACTTCGACGCGAAGCTCTTTGCGCGGGTGAAGGTCGTGTACGACGCTCGCGAAAAGACCGAGCTGTCCCTCGAGCAGCGTCGCCTGGTGGAAAAGACGTACGACGACTTCGTGCGCCGCGGGGCGCAGCTGGATGCCGCCGGAAAGGCGCGGCTGGGGACCATCAACCAGAAGCTGGCGAAGCTCTTCACCGACTTCGGCAATCGCGTGCAGGCCGATGAAGACACCTGGGTCACCTTGAAGAAGGACGACCTCGCGGGCCTTCCGGAATCCCTGGTCAAGAGCTTCAAGGCCGCCGCGGAGGAGCGCAAGGCGGACGGTTGGGTGGTGGTGAACACGCGCTCCGCCGTGGAGCCCTTCTTGAGCTTCTCCGACAGGCGGGAGCTGCGCGAGAAGGTCTGGCGCGCCTTCGTGGACCGTGGAGATCACGGCGACGCGCACGACACCAACGACATCATCAAGCAGATCGTGAAGCTCCGAGCGGAGCGCGCCAAGCTCCTTGGCTACCCGAGCCACGCCCACTGGCGCATGAGCGACACCATGGCCAAGGACCCCAAGAAGGCCGAGGCTCTCATGATGCGCGTGTGGCCCGCGGCGGTGGGGCGCGTGAAGCAGGAAGTCGCCGACATGCAGAAGCTGGCCAAGAAGGAAGGCCAGAACATCACCATCGAGCCTTGGGACTATCGCTACTACATGGAGAAGGTTCGGAAGCAGAAGTACGCGCTCGATCAGAACGAGTTCAAGAACTACTTCGTGCTCGAGAACATGATCCAGGCGGCCTACTACATGGCCGGCAAACTGTATGGCTACGCCTTCGAGGAGATCACCGGCAAGGTGCCGGTGTTTCACCCGGACGTGCGGGTGTATCGCGTCACCAACAAGAAGGACGGCAGCTTCGTCGGCATCCTGTATCGAGACGACTTCGCCCGGCAGTACAAGCGCTCCGGCGCCTGGCAGGACACCTACCGCACGGCCCAGAAGGTGGACGGCGTGGTGCACGCCATCGCCTCCAACAACAACAACTTCGTGAAGGGCGCCAAGGGGGAGCCGGTGCTCATCAGCTTGGAGGACGCGCGAACCCTGTTCCACGAGTTCGGCCATGCCCTCCACGCTCTCACCAACGCCACCACGTATCCGTCCATGGCCAACACGCCGCGGGATTTCGTCGAGTTCCCGAGCCAGGTTCACGAGAACTGGGTGCTCACCCGGGAGATCCTCGACAAGTACGCCCGCCACGTGAAAACCGGCGAAAAGATGCCGGAATCCCTGATCAAGAAGATGCGCGCCGCGTCCACCTTCAACCAGGGTTTTGCCACCGTGGAGTACCTGGCGGACGCCATCTTGGACATGCAGATCCACACGGATCCGAGCGGCGAGATCGAGCCCGATGCCTTCGAGAAGAAGGCCTTGAAGGACATCGGCATGCCAAAGCAGATCGTGCTCCGGCACCGCTTGCCGCAGTTCATGCACCTGTTCACTTCCGACGCCTATTCCGCGGGCTACTACAGCTACCTGTGGTCCGACGTGATGGCCGCGGACGCCTGGCACGCCTTCGAGGAAACGAAGGATCCCTTCGACCCGAAGACGGCGGAGAAGTTCAAGAACGTCATCTTGGCCACGGGCAACGCCGTCGATCGCGCCGAGGCCTACCGCCAGTTCCGGGGCCGCGATCCCAAGGTGGAAGCGCTGCTGGAAAACCGCGGGTTTCCCACCAAGTAGCAAGAGAATGTTGGTGCGGCGCGATACCCGTCGCGTCGCGCCGCCCTTGACCGGCGCGGTGCTCGCGGGCACACTCCGCGCGTCCGTCATGATTCGTCACTCTCACAAAGCAACCGAAGCGCTCCGGCAAAATCCCGGAAACGCCACCGGTTTGTGGCGAGTGGCGGCCCGACGGAACAGCGATTGAGACTCCTCAGCGACTGAAGCTCCAGCGGGCCGCCCACCAGGTGGCCCGATTCGTTTTGTGCTTCGGGTCCCTCGGGCCGGCGCGCGTTCAAAAAGGCGCGTTGATCATGCTCCTCACCATTTCCACGTCCCACGTTCCGGCGACCGACCTGGGCTTCCTGCTCGCGAAGCACCCGGACAAGTGTCAGTCCTTCGAGCTGAGCTTCGGCACGGCCCACGTGTTCTACCCCCAAAGCTCGCGGGAGCGCTGCGCGGTGTCGCTGCTGGTCGACGTCGACCCGGTGGCGCTGGTGCGCGGCAGGAGCGCCGACGCGGCCGGGTCGCTCCAGCAGTACGTGAACGACCGCCCCTATGTCGCCTCGTCGTTCCTGAGCGTGGCCATCGCGCAGGTGTTTGGCAGCGCTCTGCACGGCAAGAGCCGGGAGCGCCCGGAGCTGGCAACCCAGTCGATCGAGCTGGAAGCGCGCCTCTCGGTGGTGCCCTGCCGCGGCGGTGAGGCGCTGCTGCGCGCTCTGTTCGAGCCCCTGGGCTACGCCGTGGTGGCGGAGCGCATCGAGCTCGATTCGGAGTTCCCCGAGTGGGGGCCGAGCCCGTACTTCGACGTGACGCTCTCGGGCAGCGCGCGGCTCTCGGAGCTCCTGTCCCAACTGTACGTGCTGCTGCCGGTGCTGGACGACTCCAAGCACTACTACGTTTCGGAAGACGAGATTGAAAAGCTCGTTGCCAAGGGCGAGGGCTGGCTTGGAGGTCACCCGCGGCGCGAGCAGATCGCGAAGCGCTATCTGAAGCACAAGCACGTCTACGCGCGCCAAGCGTTGGCGCAGCTGTTGGTCGACGAGCAGTGTGACCCCGAGGCGGCGGACGAGGACAAGTCGCGGGAAGAGACGGAGCTCGAGAAGAAGCTGAGCCTGAACGAGCGGCGTCTCCGCGCCGTGGTGGAGGTGCTCACGGCCGAGGGCGCCGAGTCCGTGGTCGATCTCGGCTGCGGCGAGGGCAAGCTCTTGCGAGCGCTCGTGGGGGACAAGCGCTTCTCGCGTATCGTAGGGGTCGACGCCTCCCTCCGCGCGCTGGAAGTGGCCGAGCGGAGGCTCCGCCTCGACGAGCTGCCGCCCAAGAAGCGCGCGCGCACCCAGCTGTTGCACGGCGCGCTCACCTACCGCGACGCCCGGCTCGCGGGCTTCGATGCCGCATGTTTGGTGGAGGTCATCGAGCACGTGGACCTTCCGCGCCTCGCTGCGCTGGAGCGCGCGGTGTTCGAGTTTGCGCGGCCGCGTCTCGTGGTCGTGACGACGCCCAACGTGGAGTACAACGTTCGCTTCGAGGGCCTCTCGCCCGGGCGGCTCCGGCACCAGGACCACCGTTTCGAGTGGACGCGGGCGGAGTTTCGCGAGTGGGCGCGCCGCGTGGCCGAGCAGAATGGCTACCGCGTGCGCTTCTCGGACGTGGGGGACGTGGACGAAGCCGTCGGTGCTCCGACGCAGCTGGGAGTGTTCTCCAGATGACGATCCAGATCCCCAAGCTCTCCCTGGTGGTGCTGGTGGGCGTGTCGGGTTCCGGCAAGTCGACCTTCGCGCGGAAGCACTTCCTGCCGACGGAAGTGCTCTCCTCCGACGTCTGCCGCGGGCTCGTCTCGGATGACGAGAACGACCAGAGTGCGACACGCGATGCGTTCGAAGTGTTGCACTACGTCCTGGCCAAGCGCCTCGCGCGGGGTCTGCTCACCGTGGTGGACGCCACCAACGTCCAGAAGGACGCTCGAAAGCCGCTGGTGGCGCTGGCGCGGGAACATCACGTCATCCCCGTGGCCGTCGTCTTGAGTCTGCCCACGAAGCTGTGCCTGGCGCGCAACGCGTCGCGTCCGGATCGCACCTTTGGCGCGCGCGTCGTCGCGCAGCAGCAGAGCCAGCTGCGCGGTTCCCTGCGAACGCTACGTCGCGAGGGCTTCCGTCACGTGACGGTGCTGTCCAGCCCGGAAGAGGTCGACGCAGCGGTCGTCGAGCGGGTGCCGTTGTGGAACGACAAGCGCGACCAGCACGGCCCCTTCGACATCATCGGTGACGTGCACGGCTGCTTCGCGGAGCTGTGCGCGCTGCTGGAGAAGCTCGGCTACGCGGTGCGCCGCGAGACCGCCAGCGCCGAGCCGCCGCCGGGGCGCAGGGTGGTGTTCCTGGGGGACTTGGTGGACCGCGGTCCCGCCACGCCCGCCGTGCTGCGCTTGGTGATGAACATGGTCGCTGCGGGCCACGCTTTGTGCGTTCCGGGCAACCACGACGTCAAGCTGATGCGCAAGCTGCGCGGCAAGAACGTTCAGCTCAAGCACGGCCTGGCCGAGTCCGTGGCGCAGCTCGAGCCCGAGCCCGAGAGCTTCAAGACGCAAGTGGCCGACTTCATCGACGGTCTGGTGAGCCACTACGTGCTCGACGACGGCAACCTCGTGGTCGCCCACGCCGGCATGCGTGAAGCGCTGCAGGGTCGCGGCTCCGGTGGCGTGCGCGAGTTTGCGCTGTACGGCGAGAGCACCGGAGAAACGGACGAATACGGTCTGCCGATCCGCTACGACTGGGCTCAGGAGTACCGAGGCCGCGCCATGGTGGTGTACGGCCACACACCCGTCCCCACGGCGGAGTGGGTCAACCGCACGATCTGCGTCGACACCGGCTGCGTGTTCGGTGGCGCTCTCACGGCGCTTCGCTATCCGGAGAAGGAGATCGTGGAGGTGGAAGCGGAGCGGGTGTACTTCGAGCCCCAGAGGCCGCTCGCGCGCGTCCCCACTGCGCGCGAATACCCGGATCTCTTGGACATCGCCGACGTCCGTGGCAAGCGCATCGTCGACACGCGCGTCCACCACACCGTCACTTTGCGCGAGGGCCACACGGCGGCCGCGCTGGAGCTGATGAGTCGCTTTGCGGTCGATCCGCGCTGGCTGATCACCCTGCCGCCCACCATGTCGCCCTCGGAGACGGCTCCGGAGGGGCCGCTCCTCGAGCGGCCGCGGGAGGCCTTCGCCTATTTCCGGCGCCACGGGGTGGAGCAGGTGGTGTGCGAGGAGAAGCACATGGGCTCCCGCGCAGTGGTGGTCGTGTGTCGGAGCGAAGCCGCGGCGGCGCGCCGCTTCGGTGTCGCCGACGGCCGCGCGGGCGTGGTGTACACGCGCACCGGTCGTTCGTTCTTCAACGAGCCCGCGTTGGAGCGTGAGCTGATCCAGCGCGTCCAGAACGCCGTCAGCCACGCGGGTCTGTGGTCGAGCCTGGCCACGGACTGGCTGTGTCTGGATGCCGAGCTGCTGCCGTGGTCGGCCAAGGCGCAGGCGCTCCTGCGCGAGCAGTACGCAGCCGTGGGCTCTGCCGCTGGTCGATCTCTCGACGCCGCGAGCATCGCGCTGGCCCAGGCGCGCGCACGTCTGACCGGCGAGCACGCCCAGCACCTCGAAGCCCTCCAAGCGCGGGTTGCCCAGCGAAGGGCGGCCGCCGCCGGCTTCGTGGCGGCGTATCGGCAGTACTGCTGGCCCGTGTCGTCCCTCGAAGGCGTGAAGCTCGCGCCCTTCCACCTGCTCGCCAGCGAGAGCGGCGTGCACGTGGACCGCGACCACGTGTGGCACATGGGTACCCTCGCCGCCCTCGCGGAAGCGGAGCCGTTGTTCTTGGCGACGGAGCATCGGGTCGTAGATTTGGCAGACGCGCAGAGCGAAGCCCGAGCCACGGAGTGGTGGGAGTCGCTCACGCGCGGAGGTGGCGAAGGCATGGTGGTGAAGCCGCTGGGCCTCCTCGCGCGTGGCAAGCGCGGCCTGGTGCAGCCGGCCATCAAGTGCCGGGGTCCCGAGTACCTCCGCATCATCTACGGTCCGGAGTACCTGCTGCCGGAGAACCTCGAGCGCTTGCGCCGCCGCGGCCTTGGCACCAAGCGCGCCCTCGCGCTCCGGGAGCTGGCTCTCGGCATCGAGGCGCTCTACCGGTTCGTGGAGCGCGAGCCCCTGTATCGCGTGCACGAATGCGTTTTCGGAGTGCTCGCCCTCGAAAGCGAGCCCGTGGACCCGAGGTTGTGATCATGGAGTGCATCCTGTTGATGGGCGTTCAAGCTTCGGGGAAGTCCACTTTCTTCAAGCAGCGATTCGCCGACACCCACGTGCGAGTGAACCTCGACATGCTGAAGACGCGTCATCGAGAGTTGCTGCTGCTGCAGGCGTGCATCGACGGCAAGACGCGGTTCGTGGTGGACAACACCAACGCCACGCGTGACGCTCGCTCTCGATACATCTCGAGGGCAACGGCGGCGGGTTTCGCGGTGCGCGGCTACTACTTCCAGTCGCAGGTGGCGGCGTGCCTGGCGCGGAACCAAGCGCGTGAAGCGGCGGTTCCAGCCTCCGCAATCCGGGGCACCCGCCGGCGCCTCGAGCTGCCGTCGCCGGAAGAAGGGTTCCGGCAGTTGTTCTACGTCCGCGCGGCGGATGGCGCTTTCTTGGTGGAGGAGTGGTGCGATGAAGTTCGATGAGATCGATGCCAAGCTGCGGGTGTTCGAGACCTCCCACGACCACTGCGTGCTGCCGGGAGTGTTCATGGTGGCGCGCCTCGATGGTCGCGGTTTCACGCGCCTGACGAAGGAAGTCCTCGATCTCGAGCGCCCCTTCGACGTCCGCTTTCGCGACGCCATGCTCGCGACGGTGGAGCACTTGATGTCGTGCGGTTTCCGCGTGGTCTACGGCTACAGCGAGAGTGACGAGATCTCCCTTCTCTTCCACCTCGACGAGAACGCGTTCGGTCGCAAGCTCCGTAAGCTCCACTCCGTGCTGGCGGGGGAGGCCAGCGCCAAGCTGAGCCTCACCCTCGGGCGGCTGGCTGCCATGGATTGTCGCATCTCCCAGCTGCCCACGGAGAAGTTGGTCGTGGACTATTTTCGTTGGCGCCAGGCGGACGCGCACCGCAACGCCCTCAGTGCGCACTGCTACTGGGCGCTTCGAAGGGAAGGGCTCTCCGCCGCGCAAGCGACGAGCCGGCTCAGGAGCCTGACCGTCGCGGACAAGAACGAGCTGCTCCTCCAGCGGGGCGTTCGCTTCGACGCGCTGCCCGCGTGGCAGAAGCGGGGCGTGGGCGCGTACTTCGAGCGGGTGACACGCGCCGGAGTGAATCCCAAGACCGGGGAGACCACGACGGCGCGCCGCCGCGTGCTCGCGATCGATGCCGAGCTGCCCTTTGGTGCAGACTACGACGCGTTCGTGGAGGGACGGGTGCGCGACGCTCGCGCCGAGGACGAACCTGGGACGTGACGTGCGTTCGTGGAGGGACGGGCGCGCGACGCTCGCGCCGAGGACGAACCTGGGACGTGACCGGCGGCCGCGAGGTTCCGCGCCGGAGCGACAATCCCTGGAGCGTCAGGCAGGGCTCTTGTCGATTCTTGTTGGTGCGGCGCGATGCCCGTCGCGGTCGTGCCCGCAGTTTGCGGCTGCGAGCACGACACGTCGCTACACGCTCACGGCAGTGCGCGTGGAGCGGCGGTACGCCCCCGGCGCTTGGCCGATCCAGCGCTTGAACGCCTTGCTGAAGGCCGCTTCGCTGCCGTAGCCCGCCCGCTCTGCGGCTTCTGCCACGGCGGCGCCGTCCCGCAAGAGCGCGGACGCCTGCTGCATGCGCATGCGGGTGACGTAGTGCAGCGGCGGCTCGCCCACGAGGCTGGTGAAGCGATCCGCGAAGGCGGAGCGCGACATGCCCACGCGGCGCGCCAAGGTGGCCACCGTCCACGCGCCCTCTGGGTTCTGATGAATCAGGCTCAGCGCCGAAGCGATGTGCGGCTCACTCAAGCCGCGCAGCCAGCCGGACTCCTTGCCCAAGTTCTCCGTGAGGTGCGTGCGCGCCACTTGCACGAACAGCACGGTGGCGAGCAGTCGGATCACGGCTTGCCCGCCCGGACGCTCGGAGCCGAGCTCGTGGGCCATGAAGCTCAACATGGGCTCGAGCCAGGGGGCGGCGCGACCGTGCTCGCCCCGGCTGACGATCAGGTTCGGCAAGATGCCGACGACGGGGTTCTCGCTCGCTGCTTCGAGCTCCAGGGCGCCGCCCACCAGGGTGCAGCCCGGGCCGGGGCCGCCGAAGCGCACCGGATCCGAGCCGCAGCCCGCGATCAGCGCCTGGAGCGACGTGGCCTCGGTGGTGAGCGCGTCCCGGAGCACGTGTCCGCTACCGTGAGGGAAGACGCACAAGTCCCCCTTGCCCAGGGGAATGGCGTCGGGCTGACCATCGACCTCGAGGAGCGCTGCGCCGTCCAGGATGGCGATGAAGGAGGTCTTCTCGTGGGGTTCCACCGCTACGCCCCAGGGCGCGCCGAGCTCCATCTTGCCGTAGCACACGGAGCTGACCCGCACGGTTTGCAGCACGTCGGCCAAGACCGTGGACGCGGGATCCACGGCGCGGACGTGTTCGATGGGTTGGGGATAGAAAGCCGAGAGTGCCGCTGTCATGTTGCTTTCTCCTCACGAGCTGCTGGGCGGGTGGATAGGCCCGGCGCGGCGGCCAGGCGGCGCATGCAATCGAAGTTGACGTTCTTGAAGCGCGCGAGCTCTTCCGACGTGGGCACTCGATCAGCTGGCAACATGGCGAGACCGACCGCCAGCTTGGCCCCTTGCAGGATCGTCATGAGCGCCTCCACGTCGATGTCCGAACGAACGGCTCCGAGCTCCTGCCCTCGGCGATAGAGCGCGGTCAGATGCTCCCGCACTTCCTTCATGAAGGGACCGAGGCGATCCACGAGGTCGGGGTTGCGAGCGAGGGCGACGCTGAGGCGCGCCAGTAGATCTCCACGCACCGGAGATCCTTCCAGCTCTGCGGTCGCGCGCGCGTTGAGCTGCTCCATCTCGTTCCAGAACTGGTCGGCGGACGATGGGATGGGGAGTGCGGTGAGGCTGGCGATCCACGCGGCCCCCGCCTTGGCGATCACGGCCGCAGCGAGATCCGCCTTGTCGTCGAAGTAGTAGTAGAACGCGCCCTTGCTCAGGCCGGCCCCGGCCAGGATGCGATTGATGGACGCACCGTCGTAGCCATGCTCGGCGAACTCCTGAGTGGCCACCTCCAAGAGGGCGTTGCGTTTCTCCGGGGCAGCACGTTCGAATCGGGGACGGGGCATCGGACCAGGGGCACAGACCAGGTGGTCTGTTCGCGTAGTCTGTACCATGAGGTCTAGCCGATGCAAGCTCGTTCTCCGGCTGTGGGTGCCCAGAGGTCGGGGAATCGTTTACCGAAATCCTGGGGATTCCAGCGCCAATGACGATGCAGCGAAGTCCTGCGTGACATGTCAGCGCCGGATCACTGCCCCGCCAGAGAGGTCGATGATGGCGCCTGTGATCCATGCGCTCTGGTCGCTGGCGAGAAACAGCGCGGCATCGGCGACGTCTTCGGGGGTTCCCAGGCGGGCCAAGGGATGGGCGTCCGCCAGCGAAGCCCGCACGTTCTCCGGGATACGCTCACGGTTCCGCGCGGTGAGGATGGTTTCCGGCGCAATGCAGTTCACGCGCACACCGTGGGGCCCTGCACGCAGCGCGAGATCTTGTGTCAGTTGTTCGAGCCCAGCCTTGGCTGCGGCGTATCCCAGTGGGTTTTTCACGTGGGGTCGGCGCGCCGAGGCGGATGAGATCGTGATCACGGCGCCGCGGCCACGCTGCTGCATTCCGGGCAGGAACGTCTTCAACGTGAGGAAGGCCGAGGTGAGATTGCCGCTCACCGCCGCGTGCCACCCCGCCTCCGTGGCATCTTCGATGCCGCAGGGGGGCTCGAAGGAGCCGCCCGCGTTCACCACCAACACCTCCACCGGGCCGAGCTCCGACTCGATGGCGGCGCGCATGCGCTCGAGCTCGTCGGCGTGGGTCACGTCCGCGGTGAAGGCGCGAGCGCCCGGGATCTCCGCCTGCGTGCGTGCCAGTGCGTCTGCGTCTCTGCCATGCAGCGCGACGCGAGCCCCAGCATCGCCAAACCGCTTGGCGATCGCTGCGCCGATGCCCCGCGAGCTTCCCGTGACCAAGGCGACGCGACCTGCCAGCGCGCTCATTGAAACACCATGCACAGCACCGTGATCGCCAAGAGCCCAGCGGCGATGCGATGGCCAAGGGCCGCGCGCGCTCGCGCTCGCTCTTCCTGGTCGATTGCAGTTCGTACCCGACCGACGACCAACGCCTGCACGATTGCCGCGATCACGGCTGCCAACGCGCCGAGCCCCAGCACCGTGTGCCCCCCGCTGGTTCCGAACATCTGAGCCCACAGGTAGGCCCCGGCGACCACGGTGACCGCGGCAGCACCCATTTGCGCGCCGAACAGCTCCGCCGCCCCTTTGCCTGCGTTGCGCGCCAGGGTGAACGTGGACCCGGCCCAGAAGGTCGCGCTCAGCACGTGCAATCCCAAGGCGAGATAGATGACGATGGCCATGGTTTCCTCCTCGGGGATCGTATTTAGATATACAATCTGTATAGTCAATGGCTGAGCCCAGAAAAAAGACGAAACGGCCGTATCGCAGCGAGAAGCGCGATGCGGCGCGGGAGGCCACCCGAGCGGCCATCGTGTCCGCGGCGGGCCAGCTGCTGCGGGATGAGGGGTGGCAGAGCTTCTCGCTGGACGCGGTGGCGCGCGCTGCGGGCGTGACTCGCCTTACCGTCTACAACCAGTTCGGTGGCCGTCGCCCGCTGCTGGAGGCGGTGTTCGACGCACAAGCGCTACGCGGCGGCCTGACGGACTTGGTCGCTGCAATGCAGATGTCGGATCCGCGAGCGGCCCTCGTGCGGGTGGTGCGGACGTTCTGCAGGTTCTGGTCGGGGGCCGGACCGATGCACGGGGTCATGGCCGCTGCGATGGCGGACAGCGAGCTCGCTCAGGCCATCGCCCAGCGCAACGAGCGTCGCCGACAGTTGTTGGAAAGACTCGTCGAGCGCATGCCGGACGTCCCCAAGAAGCGCACGCCGGTGCTGGTGGACACGCTGTTCGCCCTCACGAGCTTTGCGTTCTACCAGGAGCTCGCTACGTCACGTCTCGGCGCCGAGAAGGCCTGCGGCACCGTGGTCGATCTCGTGGTCGCCACCCTCGAGCGCGCTACGGGATAGTCAGCCGCACTTGTCCTTCAAGCATTGCTTGAAGGCGGCGCACGTCGCGTGCTCCGCGGCGCAACCGAACAGGGCGTTCGTGTACGTGGTGGTGGCCTTGGTGGTGTCGCACGCCGCAACGCAGGAGCTTCGGACGTCCGCGTAGGGGTTCGCGCAGCCGTCGTTCTTCTCGAAGTCCACGAAGTGGGTGCACGCCGTGGAGCAATCGACGGACCCGTAGGGGTTTTGGGTAGCGCTGCAAACGTCGGCGCCGCCGGCAGCGCCTCCCAAACCGCCGCCGGCGACGCCACCCGTCGCCCCTCCTGCCCCGGAGCCGCTCGCTCCGCCCGAAGTCGATCCAGCGCTGCCTCCGCTGCCGCTGTCGTCGTCGCTTCCGCAGGCGCCAAGCCCCACGACGAGCGCGGCTGCCCCACAGAACCAGATCGACTTCATGCTCAGCTCAATACGTTCTGGCGTGACGGCGCCTTCCTCACGTCAGTCCACTAACGGCAACGTGCACGACGCACGAGGAATTTCGCGGCACACGTCTTGCCTGATGCGCGCCCCATGTCGCTGCGCGGATTCACGCTGGGCTTGGTTTGCTTTTCGCTCTTTGCCTGCGGAGGCTCGGACGACGCCGCTCCTGCGAGCGGAGCGGGGGGAAGCGCCGGCATGGCGGGAGCAGCGGGAGCGGCCGGCGGGTCGAGCTGCCCAGCGGGATCCCATGCGGTGGGCTCCGAGTGCGTGTCGACCCTTGCAGCTTGGAGCTCGGGTCCGTCCCTGTCGGGCTCGCGAGATCACCACGTCACCTTCGTGGTGGACTCCAAGTACCTCTACGCCGCTGGCGGCGTTCGCGACATGAAGACGCCGCTCTCCTCCGTGGAGCGCAGCGCGATCGCTTCCGATGGCAGCTTGGGGCCCTGGGAGGCCGCGACCCAGCTGCCGGAAGCATCGGTAGGAGCGGGCCTCGGCCAAGTGGGTGACACCATCGTCGTCGCCGGCGGGATCCGGATCTCCGGCAACAGCGGCGCCCCCAGCACCCGCACCGATGTCGGCCACGCTTCGGCGGATGGCTCGGTGAGCTGGTCGGTGGGGCCAGAGCTCTCCGTGTCGCGCTTTCATGCAGCCGCCGTTGCCGTAGGGGCTCACGTTTTTGTGATTGGGGGTTTGACCGGCGCGGGCACGGACAACACGCCCGCCGTGGAGCGCGCGGAGGTGCAGGCCGACGGCAGCGTGGGCGCGTGGCAGATGGCCAAGGAGCTGCCCGAGAAGCGCAGTCATCAGAGCGTGGCCGCCACCGAAGACGCGATCTACGTCGTGGGCGGCCTCACCGGGGATCCCGCGGGCGTGCACACCACCTTTTCCGACGTTTTGCGGGCCACGGTTTCGGCCGACGGCAGTCTCGGGGATTGGACCACGGTGGGCTCCCTGCCCGTGCCCCTGGCCACGCACTCGAGCCTGATTCACCTCGGGTACCTGTACGTGCTCGGCGGCGTTGAAGGGAATCCGCCGTCGGAGCAGAACACCGCGGCGGTACGCCGAGCCAAGATCGAAGCGGATGGCAGCGTTGGCGAGTGGGAAAGCCTCGAGTCTTTGCCCAAGGCTCGCGCGCATTGCCACCAGACGCCGCTCGTGAATGGCATCATCTACTCCGTTGCCGGCGCCTTCGAGCACGCGAGCATGACCGACGTGTTCTTGGGCACGCTCGAGTGACGGCCCGCGGGCGGCGCTTCTTCGCGAAGAAGCGCCGCCCGAAAGCTCATCCGCGGATCAGTCGATCCGCGTCACCACGCCGGCACCCACGGTGCGGCCGCCTTCGCGCATGGCGAAGCGCATGCCCACCTCGAAGGCCACCGCACGCCCGAGCTCGACCTCCACTTCGGCGCGAGCACCGGGCGCGAGCTCGGTGGCGTCGAACAGCAGGCGGCCCGGAACGTCCGTGGCCCCGAAGTACAGCTGCGGCATGTAGCCGGAGCGGCAGGGCTTCTTGCGGCCGCCTTCCGCGCTGGAGAGCAGCACCACCTCGGCCCGGGCGTGACGGTGCGCGGCCACCGAGCCCGGTGCCACCAGCACCTGACCCCGCACCACGTCGCCACGACCCACGCCGCGGAGCAAGAGCCCCACATTGTGCCCGGCCACGGCGCTCGGTACGTCGCGGTGAAACTCCTGGATGGAGGTCACTACCACGCGACCCAGCGCGCTACCGGCGATTTCCACCTCGGATTGAGGTGCGAGCACGCCCCGCACCACGCGCCCCGTCACCACCGTGCCGCGACCGGGGATGGTGCAAACACCCTCCACCGGCATCAGGAACGGCGCCGTGAGGTCACGCGCGGGCTCGACGATGCTGGCGTCCATCGCCTCGAGCAGCTCCAGGATGGGACGAACGTCCCCGTCCGTCTCACCCCGACGAGCGGCTTCCAGCGCGCGCAGGGCAGAGCCCCGCACGATGCGCACGTCGGCATAGCCGGCGCCCGCGAGCAGCTCGCGTACCTCGAGCTCCACGAGCTCGAGGAGCTCGGGATCCGCGATGTCCACCTTGTTGATGAACACCACGAGATGCTCGACGCCGATCTGCCGCGCCAGGAGCACGTGCTCTCGGGTTTGGGATTGAGCACCGGAGGAGCCATCCACGAGCAGGATGGCGCCGTCCATCTGGGACGCACCCGTGATCATGTTCTTCACGTAGTCGGCGTGTCCCGGACAGTCGATGTGGGCGTAGTGACGCTTCGCCGACTGATACTCCACGTGGGACGTATTGATGGTGATGCCGCGCGCGCGCTCCTCGGGAGCCGCGTCGATCTCGGCATAGTCCCGCGCCGTACCGCCGAAGGCGCTCGCGCTCACGAGCGACAGCGCGGCCGTCAGCGTGGTCTTGCCGTGATCCACGTGTCCGATGGTGCCGACGTTGACGTGTGCTTTGTTGAACATGACGGGTTCTCGCTTTCCTTTCCTCCTCGGGCGAACCGTTCGCCCGACAAGTGCTTGCGAGGCCCCGAAATCAGGGAAAACCGGCACGAAAAAGCCCCTCAGGCATTCGCGCCGGAGGGGCCTCGGAAGGCTTTCTGATGTGCGCTGCTAAGCGCCATCCTCCGGCAAGCTCGCATACGAATCCGACCGCGAGCTCGACGAGAGCTCGGCCGAAACGAAGCGCGATGCCGAAAGACGGAAGACCATGGGGAGCGGGAAAGATACGGATCCGGAGACCGCTGTCAAGCTATCGTGAGCGAATGCGGATCTGGATCGGAGTGATCTTGGCAACGGCACTCGTTGGTTGTGGCGAGAGCTCGAGCAACGCGTCGGCGACTGGTGGCGCTGCGGGTAGCGGTGGCGCTGCAGGTAGCAGTGGCGCTGCGGGTAGCGGTGGCGCTGCGGGTAGCGGTGGCGCTGCGGGTAGCGGTGGCGCTGCGGGTTTCGGTGGCGCTGCGGGCAGCGCGGGTGCTGGCGGCGTGTCGAGCTGCACGCTCACGGACTCCGGCCCCGTGACGGTTTCGCAGGATGGCCAAGTGGTGGAGAAGCTTCGCATCACTTCCAACGGCGGTGCCGCCATCACGGTGGACGGCCACAGCGGAGTAACGATCCGTGACGTCGAGATCCTGCACGACGGCGGGCCGGGCATCGCCTTCTCGAACGCCACCAATCTGCTGATCGAGCGAGTGCACGTGGTGCACACCGGCGCGCCCGCCGTGGGCGAAAATCCGTCGGACGATCGCGTGAACGTCTCGGGCTACGGCTCCACCGGCGTCGTCATCCGCCACGTGAAGCTCGAACGCGGCTCCTCCGGCATCTACTTGGTCGAGTCCCCCGGGGCCAAGCTCTCGTTCATCGAAGGGCACGACTTCCGCGGGCCTTTCCCCCGCGGGCAGCTGGTGCAGTTCGACAAGTCCTCGGATGGCGTGCTGGAGGACTTCTCCTGCATCAATCCACCGGACTCTTCCTGGCCGGAGGACAACGTGTCCGTGTATCGCTCGTCGAACGTCACCGTTCGTCGCGGGCTCCTGTCGGGCAACAACTCGCCCTCCGGCGTGGGGGTGATGTTCGAGCTGAGCGACGGCACCTCCAGCGGAGGGCTCGCGGAGGACGTCGACACCGTTGACCAGGGCAACGGCAGCTTCTCGGGCTATCCGGCGAAGGACGTCGTCTTCCGCCGCACGCGCGCTCGGGATAATCACTGCGTGGGCCAAGCCGGCCGGGACGCGCCGCTCTCCAACGCGTTGGTCTGGGCCGGCAGCCCGGACTCCTCGAACCTGACGCTGGAGGACTCGCGCTACTTCGGTCTGTGCAACCCGGGCAACACGGTGTGGGACCAGAGCGTGTTCACCAAGGTCGACATCCAAGAAGAGGACTTCACGCCGCGCGCGCCCATCGTGGAAACGTTTTGTTGGGAGTAGCTACGGAGCGCCGTTCACGAGCACCAAGGTGGGCGATTCCGTCACCGTGAGCGCGATGCTGCCGCTCTGTGGCGTCACCGTGCTCTCGTCCCCGGTGGTCGAGCCGTCCTTCAGTGTCACGAGGGTGGCGCTCGTGGCGTTCACGCTCAGCGCGTAGTCACTGCTGCTGCCGTCGCTGGTGGGCGACCACACCACGTACGCGCCCTCGTTCGCCGCGGCGTCGTACAGCTTCACGACGCGCACTGGTGCTTCCACCGTGCCTGCGTAGGCCATGCTGCCCAGTCGCGCCCGCACCGTGGCCAGGAAATAGAAGGCCGCCTTTGGGGAAAAATCGCCCTTTTCGTTCATGAGCCCGCTGGTGGAAAACTGGATGTGGTTGTCCGGGCACTTGCTGTCGCTCCCGGTGCAGGCGTCCCGCGACACGAACACGAAGGCGCGATCCAGGCCAGAGCCCATCAGCTCGAAGAAGCTCCGCACCAGCCACTCGGCTTGCACCACGTCTGCGGAGGTGGAGCCGATCGCCGGAGCCCGCAGTCGCGACTTGGGATGGGTGTCGTAGCCGAACTCCGTCAGCCAGATCTCTTTTCCGGCCAGGTGCTGGTCGCGATAGCTTGCGATGCTCTTCATCAAGCCCTGGATGTCGCACGCTTCCGGGGCCAGCGCCGGCACCGGATTGGCATCGCCGAACTGACTGTCGCCGAAGCAGTAGTAGTGCACGTTGATCACGTCCGCGGGAAAGCTGCCGCCGCGATTCTTGTCCGCCCAGGCGCGCATGCCGTCCAGGTAACTGGTGACGTTCTCCACCCACTCCTTCTTGCCGGCCCCCGCGAGCCCGGCCATCACCAACTTCGCGTTCGGGTCCGCGTTCTTCACTCCGAAGGTCTTGCCCATGGCGCCCTGGTGTCCGTCGTAGTCCGCGCTCGACATGGCCGCGAACTCTTCCGGCGTGAACAAGTACGAGCCGTCGGAGTGGGTCCAGTCGTTGTCCGGCTCGTTGCCGTTCTCGAAGTAGTCGAGCAAACCGAGCCCCGTGGCCACCTGCTGGTTTGTGGCCAATTTCAAGGTCTTTTCGTCCACCTTGGCGTGTCCGTACCGCGCTGCGTACTGGTACATGAAGCTCGAGTGCGCCAGGTAGGACGTGGCATTGGTGGTGCTGGCGCCGCCCTTCACGGGAGGCACCGCGTCGTTCAGGTACTTCACCGTGCCTTGCAGTGCCGGAAACACCATCACGCCGTCTGCGCCGAGGGTGGAGTAGTAATCATCGAAGTCCCAGAAGCCGTTCCACATGGAGAACTCGAGTTGGTTGTCGGGGTAGCCCGAGTAGCCCGACGCGCCGTTGCCGTCGGTCCAGCTCCAGTTGTGGTACTCGCGCACGTTGCCGATGGCGGCGAGCTTGTCCTTCGGATCGTCGATGAACGCGTTGAGGCCGAAGAAGTCCGATACCGTGGGTCCCGTGCTGGACCCACCGCCGCTGCCCGCCGCGCCGCCCACGCCTGCGCTGCCGCCGCCGCCCGCGCTGCCGCCGCTGCCCGCCGCGCCTGCGCTGCCGCCGCTCCCCGCGCTGCCGCCGCTCCCTGCCGCCGCGCCGCTGCCTGCCGACCCTCCGCCGCCCGCGTCATCGCCGCCGCCGCAACCTGCGACGCTCAGAGCCAGAGTCAGTGCCAGTGCCGCAAAACGCGTGCGCCCAAAGAGGTCCATGGTGGTGCTCTTCGCAATCGCCGTGCCCGCGTTGCCCCGACAAAATCCCCAAGAAAACTCGGAAGCGTCGTGCGACAGATGGGTCGCACCGGACGATTGGGTCGCACCCGATTCGTGAGGTGCATGTGGGTGTTTGTCCGTCGCGATGCCCGTCGCGAACAGAAACCGGTTCTCGCCGTGGACGTGAACTTTGGGCATCAGCGGACGTAAAAGGCGCGCGGATCCGGCTTGGATCCAGTGGTACGACAATTGCTCCCCGCCGACCCATGAAAACGCGACACCTCGTGCTCTCGGGTCTGACGGCGCTCTCCTTCGCCTTCGTGGGTTGTGGTGGCAGTAGCGACGGCGGTGGGGCGAGCTCGTCGACCGTGGCCATCGACGACGTGCCCAAGCTGTACGCTCAGGCGCTGTGCTCCGCGCAGAAGAAGTGCTTTGGCGACGTGCTCGATCTGTTCTTGGCGGGAGAGAGCTGCACGGCGAACTTCGAGACGGCGATCGGCGACGAGCTTCCGAAGATCAAGCAGGGGATCGACGACGGTACCGTCAGTTACGACGGCACCAAGATGCAGGCGTGCTTCGACGCCATCGCCGCGCGGGGCTGCAATCTCGAAGGCGAGCCTCCGGAGTGCACCGCGGCGATCGACGGTACCGTCGCGATCGGGGGCGACTGCCAGATGAACGTCGAATGCGCTGGGGCAGACACCTACTGCAAGAGCTCGGGGACCTGTCCCGGAGCCTGCGCCAAGCGTGAGCAGGCGGGCTCGGACTGCAACCACGACGACGACTGCGCCGCGGGACTCAAGTGCTCGGGCACGACGAGCAAATGCGTAAAGCCTGCGGCCGCGGGGGAAGCGTGCGGCGGAGGCGGCACGGCGCCGGATTGTCAGAGCGGTACGTTCTGCGTTGGCTCCGACGATCAAGGCAAGGTGACGGGAACCTGCGACACCGTGGACCAGGCCTTCAGCGGCAAGCAGGGCGACGAATGCTACTTCGGGGGCAAGCCACTGTGCACGACGGATCTGCGATGCATCGTGGAGAGCGTGGACACCACGACGGGTAGCATCACCGCCAAGTGCGGCCCGCCGGTCTCCTCCGGCGCGGCGTGCAAGGTGAGCCTGGTGGATGCCTGCCCGGCGGACGAATACTGCAAGGTCCCGCAGAACATGCTGGACGGCACGTGCACGCCCAAGCCCAAGTCCGGTGAAGCCTGCGTCCAGGTGTTCGAGGACCCGATTTGCGGACCGGGGTTGCGGTGCGACGACGGCACCTGCCGTCCGCTTCAGCACCTGGGGGCGTCCTGCGCGGGAGACGACGTCTGCTATAGCGGCAACTGCGTGGGCGGCGGCTGCGTTTCGGCGGGTGGCTGCCAGTAGATTCCAAGCGCGACGCTCGAGGGTCCGTGCGACACTCGCCGTCGGAGAACGGGTTCTCTCCGACGGCGAGGTGACGGATGCGACGCATACTCGGGATCGGTACGGGACTTTGGGCGCTTTCGCTGCCGGGGGTGGCCCTGGCAGCCGGCATCTCCGACGTGCACGTGCAGGGCTCCTACGAGACCGGCGGTGTGATCGTCACCCTGAGTGGCGCCAGCGGCAACGAGAGCGCCACCCTGGAGGTCAAAGGACCGGGAGACGCGGACTTCAAGCCGGCGCATCCCTTCGTTCGCTACGACGAAGAGAACCTTGCCTCGAGTCTGTTTTCCCTGGCTCCTGGCAGCGACTACCAGGTGCGGGTGACGCTCACGGATCCCGATGGCGTCAGCGGCGAGAACCCGGTCAGCGCCACGCTGTCCACCCTCGCTGTGCCCGCTTTGCCCACGCCGAAGCGTACGCGCTACGTGGGCCCGGGCGGACAGGACGCCGCGAGCGCGGGAGATTCCGAGACGAACCCCTGGGCCACGCTGAGCTACGCCCTCGGCCAAGCGCAGCCGGGGGACGAGATCCGCCTGCTGCCCGGAACCTACGCGCCGGGAAGCCTGAGCGACGTGCAGGCCACGGCGGACGCGCCGATCGTGATCCGCGCCCACGATGCCGCGAACAGGCCGGTGATCGACGCCGGCGGTGGTGCGACGGCCCTCGAGCTCTATCAGGTCAGCCACGTGGTGCTCGACGGTCTCGAGATCACGGGAGCCGGCGGGGACGCCGATGGCGTGGGGCTGAAGCTCAGCGCTAGAGTCTGTTGACAGTTTCTGGATGGGATTGGTGCTGAAATCCTGCCTCGATGAGAGTTTAGCTTGACATGCGTTCAGCTATTGGTAGGCTGCGCGAATGGGGGTTCGAGTCGCGCTTTCCGACGCCGAGTGGGCACACATTGCACCGTTGGTTTCCGCTCTCACGTCACGTGGTCCAAAGGGCGACGATAATCGTCGCTTCATCGAAGCAACGCTGTGGATCCTACGGACGGGCGCACCGTGGCGCGACTTGCCGGAGGTGTTTGGGAAGTGGGGCAGTGTGTATCGGCGCTTTCGGCGCTGGGCGCTGGCGGGTCGCTGGCACCAGCTTCACGAAGTGCTGCAAGTGCGGCCTTCCGATGACCTGTTGATGGACAGCACCATCGTGAAAGCGCATCCACATGCGGCGGGCGCGCTGAAAAAGGGGGCGGGCAATCATCAGAAGGTCTCGGCCGTTCTCGCGGTGGCTTTTCCACAAAGGTTCATGCGCTCGTTTCAGCCGAGGGCGCGCTGGTGCGCTTCATCGTCACGGGAGGCGAGGCGGCTGACGTGACGCAGGTGAATGCACTCGTCGTGGAGCGGGGTGCGGGACAGGCTGTCATCGCTGACCGGGCCTACGACAGCAATGCCGCACTGGCGCATATCCAGGCGTCAGGGTTCGAGGCGGTCATCCCCTCGCGCAGGAATCGCAAGGTCCAGCGCGAGCTCGACCGCGACAAGTACCGGCTCCGCAACACGGTGGAGCGCTGGTTCGGGCGAGTGAAGGCGTTTCGCCGCGTGGCCACGCGCTACGAGAAGACCACGCGGAGCTACGCCGGATTCGTGATTCTTGCGGCTGCTCGCGTTGCTCTCACGGGGTGGCCCGGGTGACTCGGCACACCACCTTCAGCTTTACGCTCCAGCCAACGCGCGAGCAGGAGGAGCTGCTCCGGCGGCACGTGGGAGCGGCGCGCTTCGGCTTCAATCAGTGCCTGCGCTTCGTCATCAACGCCCTCGAGGCCGAGGAGAAGCCGCCATGGTCGGGCTTCGATCTCATCAACGACTTCAATGAATGGAAGCGATCGGAGCGAGCCGGGGTGGACGAGGACGGGCGCGTGGGGCTCTCCTGGCGCTCCGAGGTCGTCCAGCAGGTGTTCGAAGAGGCGGCGGTCGATTTGGGGCGGGCGCTGCAAGCCTTCTCGGCGGGTCGCAAGGGAGAGCGCTCGGGTAAGCCTCCCGGCTTTCCCCAGTTTAAGAAGAGGTCGGAAGCGCGGCAGTCGTTCCGCATCCGTAACAAGAAGAACGACGTCCGCGTGGGCGAGGGCGACCCGCGCTCCGTGCGGCTGCCGAAGCTCGGCAGCATTGCCGTCCGGGAATGCACGCGCCGGCTGCGCCGCATGCTGAAGAGCGATCGCGCCAAGGTGCTGTTCGCCACGGTCAGCACCCGCGAGGGCGGCCGCTGGCGCGTGACCTTGAACGTCGAGGCCGCCGAGCTGCATCCCGCGCGGCGCCACGGCAGCGCGGAGGCTCCGCCGGTCGGCATCGACCGCGGGCTCAAGACCTTCGCGGTGCTTGCCAGCGAAAGCGGCGAGCAGGTCGAGCACATCGAAAGCCCACGTCCACTCCGCGCCGCGCTACCGAAGCTGCGGCGCAAGAGCCGCAGCCTGTCCCGGAAGCAGCCGGGCTCGCGCAATCGGTACAAGGCCCGCGCCCAGCTTGCGCGCGTGCACCAGCGCATTCGCAACATCCGACACGATTTCACCCATCGCCAATCGAGCCGACTGGCCCAGACCCACGGTCACTTGGTCATCGAAAAGCTGAGTATCTCGGGGCTCATCAAAACCCGACTCGCCCGCGCCATCGCGGACAGCGCCTGGGCGCTGTTCGGAGCACAGCTCGCCTACAAAGCGAAGTGGTACGGCGCAACGCTCACCGTGGCTGACCGCTTCTACCCCAGCACACGCCGCTGCAGCGCGTGCGGGGCCATCGGCGAGCGGCTCGACCTCGGGGAGCGCACCTTTCACTGCAGCAGTTGTGGTCACGAGGCCGACCGCGACGAGAACGCTGCGGTGTGCTTGGCTCAGTACCCTCGCGTACTCGGCCAAGGAGACTGGCCTCCTGTCGCCGCGAAGCACGCGGAGACGCAAAACGCCTGTGGAGAGGGAAGCTCTGGCGAACCACCGCTCTTGGTGGTCCGTGAAACTACCCTCGTCGAAGCAGGAAGGGCCTATGCCCAACGCCCGAGAAGGGCGGTGTTGGCCAAAACTGTCAACACGCTTTAGCTCTCACGTGACGGTTCGAAACTGCAGCGTGCACGACAACGGGCACTGGAACGTGCTCGTGACCAAGAGCGCACAGTTTTCCGGCGGCATTCTGGAAGGGGGCTTTCACCTGATCGAAGACAACGAAGTGTTCGACGGCGACGCGGCCACCTGTGGAGGCGCCAGCAACTCCGCCTGCCCGGGGCAGACGTATTATGGCATCCACCTCGACAACAATCCTGGTGCGGGCACGGTGATCCGCAACAACGTGGTTCACGGCAACGTGGACAACCTGGTCGTGTGTGGTGACGAGTCCGCGGGGAGGGATCTGGCGGAGGCCACCAGCCACGTGCTCGAGCTCACCGGCAACGGAGAGGGCTGGACCAACCACGATACCGTGGTGAGCGGCAACCACGCCTACGACGCCAAGGACGACGACATCGAGCTCGACGGCATCTGCGTCAACGCGCGCATCTTCGACAATCGCTTCGGCAATGCGGAGAATCCCATCAGCATGGCGCCGGGGCTACCGGGCCCCTACTTCGTCCTGCGCAACGTGATCAGCGGGGACATCCAGCAGGCGGCCATCAAGATGAACACCGCGGGAACGCCCAACAGCCTGATCCGCAACTTCTATTTCTATCACAACACGATCGCCCGCTCGACGCAGGGCACGCTCCTGAACCTGTGGTACGCGGTGCCCGGAGATCACGACGTGCCCATCAAGAACGTCGTGTTTCGCAACAACGTGTTCTGGGCCATGGCTGGTGGCCGGGCCACGGACGTCAATAACCAGGGCAGCGAGCATCCGAGCTTCGACTACGACCTCTGGTACACCTCGGACACTCAGAACGTGTTCCAGTGGTGGAACGGCTCGAGCACGGACAAGTACGACACGTTCTCCGAATGGCAGGCCGGTACGGGACAGGAAACCCACGGACTGTTCGCCGAGCCGGGCTTGGATTCGGACTTCGTCCCCACGAGCTCGAGCCCGGTAGTGGACGCCGCCCTCGTGATCGATGGCGTCAACGACGGCTTCGCTGGCGCCGCGCCGGACATCGGCGCGTATGAAGTGGGCGACACGCCGGCCGGGGGTACCGGGGGCGGCGGTGGTGGAGCCGCCGGCGCCGGTGCCGCGAGCTCCGGCGGCAGCGGTGGCGCGGGGGCGGTGGCCGGCAGCTCCGCGGCGACGAGCAGCGGCAGCGACGACGGCGGATGCGGCTGCCGCAGCACGCCGAGAGGAAGCACGGGGCTCGTCTCGGCGCTTCTGCTCGTGGGCTTGGGGCTGCTGCGTCGCTTCAACGGCGCCCGGTCTTGAGGCCGAGCTTCACGGTGGGCGTGGTGGAGTTCCTGTGCACCACGATGGCGATGGCGACGGTGCTGGTGCGGTAGCCTGCCGGAGGCGCGCTGCCGCCCAAACGGACGCTGGTCGTGTGCCCCTTGGTGATGCCCTCCATGCGGCGTCCGTAGAGCGCCTTCAAGTCGCTCAGCTGGAAGTTGCCCCAGCTCTTGGCCGAGGTCTTGAGCGCGTAGTGGCAGACGACCAACGCGCTCGCCGAGGCGTCATCCACGGGGGTGTAGCTCAAGCGCGCGTAGGCGGTCACCGCCGAGAAGGGGATGCTGACGAAGCCCGCACCACGGAATCTGTCGGAGTCTCGCTGGAGCTTCGCTTGCAACGGAGCCTTGTTGATCTCCAGCTTCTTCGCGCCACCGGTGACGATTTCCTCGACTGTGCGAGCTGGCTTGCCGGTGAGGTAGGTGTACGCGAGCGACTTGTGAAAGTCGTCTTCGCAGCGCGTGCGGTAGTCCGCGGAGGACGATTGCGCAAAGGCGGCGGGAGCGAGCAGCAGAGCGGAAGCGGCGGCGGCAAAGGCCCAGGCGGTACGAAACATGAGGTGTCTCCTTGGCAGCTACGGGTGGGCGCGACCGCTGCAACCTCCGGACCAACGCCGAACCTGGCTTGGATGCCCGGCAAGTAGCGCGGGACGTTGCGCGCATGAGCAATCCATTGCCTACGCAAGGAGCGCGGAAGCGGTCGCCCAGTCGGAGGCAAATCCCGACTTTCGAACCTGATTAAGATCCTGGCTCGCGCCTTGCTGTCTTGGCTGCACAATGCAGGTGACAGAAGAGATGTCGGGAGATCGCTGGCTCTTTCACTACGCACCGCCCACGGAGCTGCGGCGCCATCCTTCGGTTCGCATCTGCTCCACCCGGTTGATCTCGGATGGCTCGCCCCGGTTGGTGCTCACCGCCAGCCCCGGCGCCAGCTCAACGCTCACGGCGGCACGCTTCGACGAGGTGCGTCGTGTCCATCAGCTCGTCTCTCACCCGCGGCTCCCTGTGGTCGCGGAGCGGGGACGTCGCGACGGCATCGAATACCTGGCCTTCGAGTGTCCGGCCATGGCCGATGGGAATCACGTGCTCCGTCAGCTGGCGGAGCGCGGGTTGAAGTTGAGCTATGCGGCGTCGGACGCGTTCATCTCTGGCATCCGGGAGGCGATGCAAGCCGCCCACGCCGTCGTCGATCCGGTGACTGGAAAGCGCCTCGCGTTCGGTCGCGTGTGCTACGGCAATCTGCTGTTCGACGCCGACGGGCGCTACTGGCTCCTGGCCTTGGGGAAGAACTTGCTGACGGAGCTCGACTCCGGCGCGCCGAGCGGGGAGCTGTCGTTCCACGCGCCGGAGGTTGCGGCGGGGGGCCCGGCTTCTCCGGGCGGAGATTACTTTGCGCTCTTGCTGCTGATGCGTTCCCTGCTGCCCTACGTTGAAGTCCCGGCGCGTATCGGTCGTGTGCTGCGCGGTGATCTTCAGGCCGACGACGAGGAGCTTCTGCGGGGACTGATGTGGTTCGACCAACGCATCCTGGCGGCACCTGCGCCGAAGCGGGCCACGGTGGAGGAAGCCGTCGCGATGAGCGCACGGGTGCGCGAGCTCCTGGGAACGGGGCTCGACCACGATGGCTTCGCAGCCGCCGTGCAGCACGCGTTGGGGCGGGACTCCTCCCCTCTCGAGACGGCCACTCTGGTGGTGGGTCCGGAGGGACGCTGGTTCCGTCCCCTCGGCGGGCCCCTCATCGATCTCGAGCCCCATTCAGCCCAGCGCCGCATCTTGATCGCCTTGGTAGATGCCCACGAAGAAGGGCGTTCTCTCACGGTTCCGGACTTGATCAGAGTCGGTTGGCCTGGCGAGCAGGTGGCGGCCTTGGCCGGGGCCAACCGCGTGTACGTCGCCATCGCCACGCTCCGACGCCACGGGCTCCGCGGGTTTTTGCAGCGGAAGGGCAAGGGCTACCGCCTCGCTCCGGGCGTCGCGGTCGAACAGCGGGACAAACCTTAAGGTTTTATTTAGGTCGAGCCGCGGGCTCGGCGGGGTATCAAGAAGGGTCGGTTAGTGTTGGCTCGCTCGAGCGGAGGACCAGAGATGAAGCGGCTCACATGGCTGGGTGTGATGGGCACGGTGGGGCTCTTGGCGGCGGCGTGCGGGGATGCCGGGACCCCCTCGGTGGACGAGGCACACCAGCCCCTCGGCCCAGCTCCCTCCGGGCCAATCATTCCCGGACCCGTGGGCGGGCCGCGATTCACGCCCTCCGTCGCGGTGCACGGCATGTGCTCCACCATGAAGGCCATCGACCTTTCGAGCGAGCGCTGCACCTTGGCCGACTTGCCGGACCTGCTCGCCTTCCTCGCCTCCGACGCCATCAACCAACCCGTCTTGGATTTCCTGAACGATGCGGTGGCCCCTTTCAACGGCGAGCTGCAATGCTCGTCTTACGTGGATGCGGGCGTGACGAAGTATTGCGTCGACGTGGTCGATCGCGACGTCAATGGCTTGCCCCTGGATCAGGGGATGAAGAACTACTTCGTCGCCTACACGGCGGACATGCGCATGCCGCTGGCCCCTGATGCACCGAACTGGGACCAAGCTCTCTTGGACCCCAACTACATTGCGCCGCCCGTAGAGCTCTCCGTCGCCGGCTACGTGACCCGGGATTGCGACCTCGCGCATCCGGCGTCGTGCTGGAAGACCAGCACTCCTGCGACCTTTCCGCGAGACCTGCGGGTGCTCAAGTTCGACCCGCGCGACTGCATGACCTGCGGCAACTACAAGGGGCCGGGCTACAAGAACTACTGGCTCTCCCGGGTCGGCTTTTCGGACGCGGACTACGCGCACTTCTGGCCGGCGCTGCCTTCGTTCTCCTACTGGGGCTATTCCTGTGCGTACGAGCGGGATGCCAGCGCGTCCAGCTACATGCTGCTCACCAAATCCCAGTGTGACTCGGAAGAGCTCTACTACCGCATGCAGCGCTGATTGATCTCCCGCAGGGGGGAGCGGTACCTTTCGAGCAGGGCTCGGGCCCTGCCCCATGAACCGCTCCACCACAGCGACGGATGGCTGACGGGAGCGCGGAGCTCCGGAGCTACGCGAGCGTTCTCCAGACCGAAGCGCCGCTGGAACCGGACGCCGCGGCGCGAGTCGTTCGCCAGGTGGCCGAGCTACTCGCGCCGCTGCATCGCTCCGGCGCGGCGCACGGACCGCTGTCTCCGGATTCCGTGCTCGTCACCAGCGACGCGGACGGGCGATGCATCGTCCGTCTCACGGACGCCGATGCTCCGGACACCTTTCGCGCGCCCGAAGGCGGAGCGCCCACCGCGGCCAGCGACGTGTGGTCGCTCGGGGCGCTGCTCTATCTCTCTCTCACTGGGCAAGACGTCGAGGTCACGCCCGATGGCGTGCCGAGCCTCCAGCGCGTGGCTCCCTGGGTCGATGGGGATCTGACCCAGCTCACGCACGGTGCCTTGGTCATCGATCCGGCGCTCCGATGCCCCAGCGCTGGGGAGCTGGCCTCCGCCCTCGCTGGCTACTTGTCCGACGCCGAGCCCGAAGCCTGGACGCTCACTACCGTAGCGGACAACGCCCGTGCCCGCGTGGCGGCGGTTGCCGCGCCGGTCGCCCGCTGGAACGCGCCGACGCGACCGGCCGTGGCTGGCTTTCCCGAGGCGCTGCTCGGCACCGAGCTCGGCGGCTATCGGCTGCGCGCCCTGCTCGGCAGCGGGGGCATGGGAGCGGTCTTCGAGGCCGAGGGCGCGGACGGCGTGCCCGTGGCCGTGAAAGTCATTCGCCCGGAGGCCACCACGGACGACACCGTGCGCCGTTTCGCTCGGGAAGCGAAGAGTGCGATGCGCATCGAGAGTCCTCACGTGGTTCGCGTGTTCGACGTGAGCACCGAGGGCGAGATGCCGTTCATGGTCATGGAGCTCCTGAAAGGGGCGGACCTGGCGGCCACGCTGGAACGCACCGGAGCGTTGGATCCAGCCGTGGCGGCGCGCATCTTCGTGGAAGCGTGCGCTGGTCTCGGCGCGGCTCACGACAAAGGCTTGGTTCACCGGGACATCAAGCCCGGCAACATCTTCCTGCATGTCGACGACGACGCGGTCACGGTCAAGGTGTGCGACTTCGGCATCGTGAAGCCGGTGCCCACGATGACGCAGGAAGCCACGGAGCTGACGCGCACTGGGGGCCTGGTCGGGACCCCGGCCTACATGTCTCCCGAGCAGGTGCAGGACCCACGGGCCGTGGACGCGCGCAGCGACCTGTGGAGCCTCGCCCTTTCGTTGTATGCAGCGCTCAGCGGCAAGCCCGCGTGGCACGCATGCAAGAACGTCGGGGAGCTGATGGCGGCCCTCTACACCAAGGAAGTGCCGCCGCTGCAGGACTTGGCTCCCTGGATCGACCCCCAGCTCGCCCAGGTGGTTCACTCCGGTCTGATGCGCGACCGCGACCGGCGCGTGTCCACTGCCGCCGAGCTCGCCGCCAACCTGGAGAGATTTGCGGCACCGGCCCCGCTGCGGCAATCGGACATCGTCGGGATCCCCGAAGGTGAGCGCGAGCGCGTTGCACAGCGGGTGTCGACCATCGCGGGAACCGAGCTATCGCCCACACGCAGGGCCACGACAGGTCTGATGGCCCTGGCTGCCGTCGCCGTGGCCGCCGCGGGCGTGTTCGCCTGGCAGCGCAGCAAGAAGCAGGAAACCCCCGCAGCCGTGGCCGGCTGCCAGAGCGCCGCGGGGTGCACGGCGGAGCTCGGACGAGCCGCGCGCTGCCGGAGCGACGGCCGTTGCGCGCCGCTGGCATCCGACCTGTGCAAGGTGGACGCCGAGCCGCGCGCGCTGGAAAGCGACGCGACGATCTGGATTGGCACCATGTTTCCCGCGGATCACGGCGATCGCAACATGGCGGAGTTCGGCCGCACCGCCCACATGGCGACGTCCCTCGCGGCCCGGGAGGTGATGTCCATCGCCGGCGGCATCACTTCCGTGGGAGGCGGGGAGACGCGCCCCATTGGCCTCGTCGCGTGCAACGACGCCAAGGACCCGAAGGCCGCAGCGGAGCACCTGGTGAACACCGTGGGCGTGCCCGCGGTGATCGGCTTCGGCTCCAGCAAGAGCGTGGTGGAGCTTTCCACCAGCTTGTTCCTGAAGCACGACGTGCTGGTGGTACCGGCGCTCAACTCCAGCGCGCTGATCGCGTCCATTCCCAGCGAGAAGCCTCGCCTGGTGTGGCGCACTGCGGGCAACACGACGACGCGGGCGCAGGCGCTGGCCAAGGTGATCCCCGCGTATCTCGAACCGCGGCTCCGCCGCGAGGTTCCGCGGCTGACCAACAAACCCCTGAAGGTGGGGCTGTGCGTTCGGCACGATTCTCCCGGCATCGCGTTTTCTTCGGAGCTCACGCAAAGGCTCGTGTTCAACGGCAAGTCGGTCACGGAAAACGGTCGCGACTTTCGCGAGCTCAGCCTCTTGGAAGGCGAGGAGAGCATCGTGAACGATCTCACCATCGCCGACTTGGTCGACTTCCAGCCGCACGTGATCGTGTTGCAGAGCATCGACGACGTCGTGACGCGACGCGTGCTCTCGCCCCTGGAGGAACGCTGGTCCGAGAGCGTGCCCTATCGCCCGTTCTATCTGGTGGCAGGCTCGCTGGAGGCGGGGGCGCTACCGGAGTTGATCCGCCGCTACCCCACGGTCCAGAAGCGGCTGATTGGCGTCACCACGCCGAGCAGTACGCCGGCCAACGAGGCGTTCACCCGGAGCTTCAACGCGGCCTATGGAACGAAGCTCGCTCCGACGGAAGCGCCGGCGGCGCCGTACGATTCGGTGTACATGCTGGTGTACGCGCTCGCGGCCGCGGGAGACGGCGCGGTGACGGGCTCCGCCATCGCCAAGGGCATCGAGCATCTGTTGCCACCGGGTAAGGCCGTGGACGTCGGACCCATGCCGCTGCTCTCGGCGCTGACCACGTTGCGGAAGGGCAAGCACATCGATCTGCAAGGTGCCTTTGGGCGCCTGGATTTCGATCCCAAGACGGGGGAGTCGGCGAACGACTGCGCGTTCTTGTGTGCGCGCGCCGCGGACGAGTACGTGGAGTCCGGTCTGGTGTACGACACCGCGAAAGACGCGCTGAAGGGCGAGTTTTCCTGCTACGGCTTGCCGTAGCCGAGCTTCCTCAGCCCGTGCACCTTGATCTTGTGCACCAAGGTCCTGAGGGGCATCTGCAATCGGCGTGCGGCGTGGGTTTGATTCCAGCCGCAGGCACGCAGCGCGTCGAGCAGTACCTCCGCTTCGAGGCGATCCATCTTGGTGCGGAAATCTTCTGTTTCGCCCGAGTCGATGGCTGGTGCCGGGGTGGAAGGCCGCGCTTTGGGCGCACCGGCGCCGGCCAGGCTCATGGGCAAGTCGTCCACGCCAACGACCTCGGCCTCCGCAATCACCACGGCGCGCTCGATGGCGTTCTTGAGCTCGCGCACGTTGCCGGGCCAGGCGTGCTCCATCAAGAGCGCCATGGCGTCCGGGGCGATCTCTCGCAGGGCTCGATCGTTGGCCGCGTTGGCTTCGGCCAAGAACCGCTCCGCCAGAGCCGGGATGTCTTCCTTGCGCTCCCGCAGCGGCGGAATCTGCAGCGTCATGGTGTTGAGTCGGTACAAGAGATCTTCACGAAAGCGTCCCGCTTGCACCATCGCGGGCAGATCTCGATGGGTGGCGGCGACGACCCGGGCGTCCACGGAGATCTCCTCCGTGGAGCCCACCCGTGTGATGGTCTTCGCCTCCAACACCCGGAGCAAGGCGGCCTGAGCCGAAGCCGGAAGCTCGCCGATCTCGTCCAAGAACACGGTCCCGCCGCTCGCGCTTTCGAACACGCCGAGACGCTGACCGGTGGCGCCGGTGAACGCACCTTTCTCATGGCCGAAGAGCGTGCTCTCCAGCAAGGACTCTGGGATGGCGGCGCAGTTCACCGACACCATTGGCCCGCTCTGCCGTGGGCTCGTCTCGTGCACGTAGCGCGCCAGCACCTCTTTGCCCGCGCCGGTCTCCGCCAGCAGCAGCACGGGGATTGCGCTCTTCGCCACGCGCAGGGCCGTCTTGAACAGCTCCTTCATCGCGGGGCTCTCACACACCGGAGCATCGGCGTCCGGCGTGACGAGGCGCGTGCCTTCGTCCTCCGCGACCACCACCGGTGACGCCTTGGTGGCGCGCCGGAGGGCACGACGCGCCACTTCCGAGAGCTCCTCCGCTGACGTCGCGCTGGAGGGGAACAACGCCACACCGCAAGCGAGCCGAGGCTTGATGGTGCTCACCAGATCCCGGGCGAAGAGCAGAGCCTGTTCCAGGCTGGCCTCCGTGAGCAGGATCTCCGCCGTGGTGGCGCTGTAGGCCGCCAGGCGATCCACGGGACGCATGCGCTCCTGGAGCTCGGCTACCCATCTTCGGAGCGGCGTGCCCTCGTCGTGGAGCGGTCGGGTCATCACCACCGCAGCCGGTCGCTTGAAGAACCTCGCCCGATCGAGCTCCCGCGCCAGCGTGCGCTGGAAGCGGTCGTGTCCTTCCATTTCCCGTGCGTCGTCACCACTGAGGGACAGCACGTGGAGGGAAGCGACGGCGCCGCCAAAGGTGACCTCCTGCTCGCTACCAATGACCGTCGTCTCGATGCGCTGCGCGGCGAGCCAGGTGCCGTTGGTGGAGCCCAGGTCCGTTACCTCCACCTGACCTTCCGTCAACAGCCTGAAGCGCACGTGCGTGCGAGAGAGGCTGGGGTCGTCGATGGTGATGGTGGCGTCGTCGCCGCGGCCCACCACTACGGGTTCCCCCGCCCGCAGGGGGACCAACGTGGCCTCGTCGCCGTGGTAGATGAGGAGCGATACCTTCGAGGCCCGGGGCTGGTCACCAAATGGCCTCAGTGCATGCCCAGGATCGACCCGCTCGGTTTCCGCGCGATCCACCATCGCGCGAGAGTGTACGCCGGTTCACGCTGGCGCGGTAAGCCTGGGCGTGAAGCGGTCCATGAACCAACGAACGATGGTCGGAAACCAGCGTGTGATGCCATAGACCCGGGGAAACACCAGTCGCGCTCGGCGGCGCTCCATGCTGACGCGCACTTCGCGGGCCAGCTCCTCGGCGCTCGCCGTGGGCTGCCAGCGCAGCGCCGCGTTGGATTCGTAGGCGCTCAGCGCGGCGGTGGCCATGTCCGTTTCGGCGATGATACCGGGATACACCGTGAGCACCGAGACGCCACTGCCGCGGAGCTCGCCCCGAAGGGCCTCCGAGGCGGCAGCCAAGCCGCCCTTGCTCGCGTTGTAGTAGGTCATGCCCGGAGTGGGCGCGAGGGCCGCCATCGACGCGACGTTCACCACGTGACCCGAGCCCCGGGCCGTCATTTGAGGCAGCACCTTCGCGATCAAGCGAAGGGGCGTGAGCAAGTTGAGCCGTACGGAGGCCTCCCCTCGGGTCACGTCCACCGCGGCGGTGGGCGCGACGACCTGCGCGCCGGCGTTGTTGACCAGGACGTCGACCGGACCCTGCGCTTCTTGGGCTCGTTCGAGCCAAGCGTCGTCGTCTTCGCTCAGGTCGGCGCTCACCACGTGGGTCGGTACTGGCAGCTCTGCGGCCAGCTCTTCCAGGAGTGCTCTGCGGCGCGCCACCAGCGTGAGTCGCGCTTCGGGCATCTGTGCCAGCTCCCGCGCGAGTGCAGCTCCAATGCCCGACGACGCGCCCGTGATCACGATGTGCATGGCATTCTTCTACTTGGCGCTCGGCATCCGGCTGCCCGAGCGAATTCGCACAGCGAGTGTGCGTCTGCGAAAACGCGTGTACGGTGGTTCCATGAGATGGCTGGCGCTGGGGATGGCGATGGCATTGATTCCGCTGGGTTGTGGCAGTGACGACGACGCCGGCGGGAGCGCCTCGGGGGGCAGCGGTGGCGCCTCGGGAGCGGGTGCCACCGGGGGCACCGGCGGGGGCAGCGCGGGAGCCGGCGGCGGTAGTGCGGGCACCGGCGGCGGCGCCGCGGGGGCCGGCGGGGGCAGCGCGGGAGCCGCCGGCGACGACTGCAACACCACGGCGGAGTGCAAGCAGAAGTACGGCTCCGGCGCGACGGACTGCCTGAACAGCCAGAGCGACCAGAGCGTGTGCATGTGTGGCACCAGCCCCTGCACCCAGGGTGGCTTCAGCGGCCGCATCGCCGTGAGCGCCGACGGCAACTTTCACGATCGCGACGACATCGGCGCCACGCCAGTGACCCTCGCGATCCTGGCCCAGGCCAAGCTTCAGGCGAAGCTCGTGCACTACGATCACAGCTCGCACCTGGCCCAGAACGACAGTGACCAGTACGGCGACATGATCGCCAGCACCACGGGGCATCTTTCGGAGTTCGGCTTCGATCAGAACGTGGTCTTCGACGACCAGACTCAACTTTCCGCGGCAGTGGCGAACATCGCCAAGGTGATCGACGCTTCGACCGCCAGCGATCCGCTCACGTTCATCGTGGCGGGACCGTTCGAGGTCACTTACCAGGGCGTTGCTGCGGCTTCTGCCGACAAGCTGCAGTACGTTACCCTGCTCTCGCATTCCACCTGGAACGAGGACCACGAGCACGTGCCGGCGGAGCACACGAAGGACGAGCTCCTGGCCGATTTCCCCGCGGTGAAGTTCATCAAGATCAGCGACCAGAACGCCAACGCCTTCAAGAGCAGCCCGTCTGCGTGGGATTGGATGAACGCCGCGGGAGCGGATCTGACCTGGGTGCGTGGCCGAATGGTGCAGGCGGAGTACGCCGAAGGCGACAACTCCGACGCCGGCATGGCCTTCTATCTGGTCACCGGCAACGAGAAAGCGACGATGAACGACATCAAGACGTTCTTCGGTCAGTAGTTGGCAAAGGGTTCACCGCGCACTATCCCCCTGCTCGATGGCCTCCGTCTCCCAGCTCAGCGCACGGCTCGGGGGGAATCCGACGGTGCTCGCTCTTTCCGCCGCGCGTCTGGGTGACGCCGTCGGGAACAGCATTCTGTTCATCGTCATCCCTCTCTACGTCGCCAAGCTGCCGGCCCCTTGGCTTCCGCTGCCGGAGCCCACTCGTGTCGGGATCCTGATCAGCATGTACGGGCTGATCTTCTCGCTGCTTCAGCCCGTGGGCGGCGCCCTCACGGACCGCGCGAAGAACCGCAAGGCCGTCATCCTCCTGGGCTTGGGCATCACCGGCGCGGGCATGTTGGTGTTCGTCGCAGCGTCGCGCTTCTCCCACCTGTTGCTGTTGAGGGCGCTGCAAGGGTTCGGCGTCGCGCTCACCATCCCAGCGTCTCTATCCATCATGGCGTCGGCCACGGATCGGAGCTCTCGGGGCGGCTCGATGGGCATCTACACGTCCATGCGCATGGTCGGCTTCTCCATCGGCCCCGTGCTCGGTGGCTACCTGTTGGACCACGTCGGCTTCGACGCCGCTTTCTACGTGGGCGCGGGCTTCATCGCCCTGGCCATGGTGCTGGTGCAGGCCTGGGTCCGGGAGTCCGGGGACCGCGACGTGTCCATGGAAGCCCGTGCGAAGCTCGCGCCCTCCGTGTGGCGCTCCCCCGTCGTTCCGCTGGGCGCTGCCACCTTCGTGATGGCCGCTGCCTTTTCCATGCTTCCCACCCTCGAGAAACAGTTCAACGCGCGGCTGCATCAGGGCGCCTTCGGCTTCGGTCTCGCCTTCAGCTCCTTGATGTTGAGCCGCCTCCTGTTTCAGTTTCCCCTCGGGCGCCTGTCGGATCGCATCGGCCGCAAACCCCTGGTGGTAGGGGGACTGCTGCTCATGGGTGCGGTCACGGCGCCGCTCGGCCTGGTCGCCACCACCGCGCAGCTCACGGGGCTTCGCGTGCTGCAGGGCATCGCGTCCGCGGGCATCGCGGCGCCGGCGTTCGCGCTGGCTGCGGATCTGTCCAGCCGCGGCGGGGAGGGGCGACAGATGAGCGTCATCACCATGGGTTTCGGCCTCGGCATCGCCCTCGGGCCGCTGCTGGCGGGCGTGCTCGCGCCGCTGTGGTTCGACCTGCCGTTCCTGCTCGGCGGTCTCTCGGCCATTCCCGCCGCCTGGATCGTACAGCGCTGGGTGCCCGAGACGGTCTCGCGCTCCTGAGTCACGGCTCCATGGCCCTTTACATTTGTATGTTGGTGCGGCGCGAGCCCCGTCGCGCTCAGGCGCAGGCCATGTAGCAGTCGTGGTCTTGGAGCGAGCAGCCACTTTCCGCCGTGTCGGCACAATACGGAGGTGGCGGTGTGCACGGATCGTACTCACAGCAGTTGGCGCCGCTGCACCCTGCCGGTCCACCGCTGTTGCAGCCGTCGTGGGATCCCGCCGGACACTCGCCGCCATCCGGCCTGTCGAAGCAGCCGGGCAGCGCGCCGCCGCAGCATGGATGAATGCACACCTGAGTCCCAGCGCACGTCTGTGTGCCGCAGGCGAAGGTGCCCGTCATTCCTCCGCTGCCGGCGTTGCCACCGGACCCAGTGCCGGCGCTGCCGCCGGCTCCGCCGCCGTCACCGCCGTCCACTGCCGTCTGTCCCGATCCGCTGCCACTGCTGCAGGCTGCCACGGTGAGCAGGACCATCAGTGTCGAGAGCCATCGCTTCATGGTGCCCGCGCCAAGCAACCCGCGTGCCCGTAGTTCTGTGCCGACCTGTGCCGGTGCGCACTTCGAGGTCATTGGGTGTATCCTCCGTGGGTCATGCCTACCGTCGAGCTCACGTTGAACGGCGAAAAACGCCAACTGGAAACCGAAGATGGGGAATCCCTGCTGGACGCACTGCGGGAAAGAGCCGGGATCTGCTCCACCAAGGACGGCTGCCAGCCCCAGGGTCAGTGCGGCTGTTGTCTCGCGCTGATCGACGGTCAGCCCAAGGTCACCTGTGCCATGACGGCGGAGCGCGCCGCGGGCAAGGACATCGTCACCCTGGAAGGCGTGGCCGAAGAAGAGCGGGCGCAGATGGCCAAGGCCTTCTTGTCGGCGGCGGGGCTGCAGTGCGGCTTCTGCATTCCGGGCATCGCGCTGCGGGCCAAGAGCTTGCTCGACAAGAACCCCGACCCCTCGCGGGAGGAGATCGCCAAGGCCATCGACGGCCACCTGTGTCGCTGCACCGGGTACGTGAAGATCGTCGACGCCATCCAGCTGATGGCCAAGGCGCGCCGCGGGGAGCCGATCCCGGAGCCCTCGGAAGAGGCGAAGGTGGGCAAGGCCTACAAGCGCTACCGGGGAGACGAGATGACCCTCGGGATGCGCCCCTACGTCGCGGACATGACGCGCGAAGGGATGCTGCACGGAGCCGTGCTGCTGTCCAAGCACGCCCGCGCCAAGATCGTGCGTATCGATGTCGAGAAGGCCAAGGCGCATCCGGGAGTGGTGGCCGTGGCGACGGCCAAGGACGCTCCGGGCGATCGTTACAACGGGCTCTTGTACAACGATTGGCCGGCGTTCATCGCGGAGGGCGAAGAAGCGCGCTGCGTGGGGGACGTGTTGGCTGCCGTCGCCGCGGTGGACGCCCGCACCGCACGCCTTGCCCTGGAGCTCATCGAGGTGGAGCTCGAGGTGCTTCCCGCCGTGACCACGCCGCAGGCGTCCCTGGAAGCCGGCGCGCCCCAGGTGAACCCCACGCACGCGAACCTGCTCAGCCGTTCGCTGATTCAGCGCGGAGACGCGGACGCTGCCTTGAAAGCGAGCGCTCACGTGGTGAGCGGCACGTTCAAGACGCAGCGCATCGAGCACCTGTACCTGGAACCCGAGGCGGCCCTGGCGGAGCCTCTGCCGGACGGCAAGATCGGCGTGTTCACCCAGGGGCAGGGCGTGTTCGACGACCGCCGGCAGATCGCTCGACTGTTGAACGTGAGCGAGGACGAAATCTACGTGGAGCTGGTGCCCAACGGCGGCGCCTTCGGCGGCAAGGAGGACATGTCCATCCAGTCGCAGACGGCGCTGCTCGCCAAGATGACGGGCAAGCCCGTGCGCCTGGTGCTGTCGCGCGAAGAGTCCATTCGCATGCACCCCAAGCGCCATCCCATCACCATGGACTACACCGTGGGCGCCGACGCCGAGGGCCGCATCACCGCCGTGAAGGCCCGCATGATTGGCGACTCCGGAGCCTACGCCTCCGTGGGGGGCAAGGTGCTGGAACGCGCGGCGGGTCACGCCTGCGGTCCCTACCGCGTTCCCAACGTGGACGTGGAAGCGCTGGCCGCCTACACCAACAATCCCCCCTGCGGCGCGATGCGCGGGTTCGGCGCCAATCAGGCCAACTTCGGCATCGAGAGCTGCCTGGACATGCTGGCCGAGAAGGCGGGGCTGGACGGCTACCAGATCCGCGAGCGGAACGCCGTCGTCGTGGGAGACACCTTCTCCACGGGGCAGATCTTGGACAAGTCCGTCGGCATCAAGAAGACCCTCGAGGCCGTGAAGGCCAGCTACTACGAGGCGAAGAAGGCCGGCAAAGCCGTGGGCATCGCTTGCGGCATCAAGAACACCGGCATCGGCAACGGCGTGGAGGAGTGGGGCAAGTGTCGGCTCGTGGTCGAGAAAGACGGCACCGTCTCGCTCTACAACGGCTACACGGAGATGGGGCAGGGGCTGCTCACCATCTTGATCCAGTTCGCCGGCGAGGTGACCGGGCTTCCGGGCAAGGTGTTTCGCCCCAAGGTGGACTCCACCTTCGCCCTCGGTTGCGGACAGACGACGGGCTCGCGCGCCACGCTGTTCGCCGGTCGCGCCGTGAAGAGCGCGGCACAGAAGCTCAAGGTGGATCTGGACAAGGGCATGACCCTCCGGGATCTGGTGGGCAACGTGTACGCGGCGGACATCGTCATCGACGACACCACCGCGCTCGGCGCAGAGGCCGCCCGCATCAAGACCCACACGGCCTTCGGCTACGCGACGCAGGTCTGCATCCTCGACGACAAGGGCAAGATCGAACGCTTCATCGCAGCCCACGACGTAGGGCGCGCCATCAACCCCGCCCTGTGCAGCGGTCAGATCGAAGGCTCCATCCACATGGGCCTCGGCTACGCGCTCACGGAAGAGCTGCCCTGCGACAACGGCATGCCGGTCACCTTCAAGCTCCGGGAGATCGGCGTGCTGCGCGCCCGGGACATGCCGAAGTGCGAGGTAATCCTGGTGGAGGATCCCGAGCCGGAAGGTCCCTTCGGTGCCAAGGGGGTCGGCGAGATTGGTCTGGTGCCCACCGCGGGTGCCGTGGCCGGTGCGCTGGCCGCCTTCGACGGCGTGCGGCGCTTCGAGCTGCCCATGAAGGACTCGCCTGCCGCCAAGGCAGTGAGCGTCGGGCGTATCAAGGGAGATCGCACCCAGTGGACGTGATCTTCGTCGACGGCGGCGACGGGCCGTCGTTACACATCGAGAACGGCATCATCCGCAGCGTGGGACCGGGCATCACTTGCCCACCGGAGGCCATTCGCCTCCAAGGCGGTGTCGCGCGCCCTGGGGCGGTCAACGCCCACACTCATCTGTACAGCGGGCTCGTGCCGCTGGGCATGCCGCCGCCCGCAGAGCCGCCGGAAGATTTCGTCCAGATCTTGCAGCGGGTGTGGTGGCGCTTGGATCGCGCGTTGGATGCTGGCTCGCTGTCCGCCGCGGCTCACCTGTACGTCGCCGAAGCGCTGCTCTCCGGCACCACCGCGCTCGTCGATCATCACGAGTCCCCGGCGTTCATCGAAGGCTCGCTCGACATCTTGGCGGACGCTGCGGAAACCCTGGGCTGCCGTTTGGTCACCTGCTACGGCGCCACGGACCGCAACATGGGCGAGATGGAGGGGGCACGCGGCCTGGCGGAGTGCGCGCGGTTCTTGAAGCACAACGAGCGCAGCCTGGTGCGCGGCATGGTGGGCCTGCACGCGTCCTTCACCGTGACCGACGACACGGTGCGCGCTGCGGGAGAGCTCACGCGGGAGCTCGGCGTCCCGCTCCACGTGCACGTTGCAGAAGATCTGGCCGACGTCCACGACGCCGAAGCCCACGGTCACGATGGTCCCCTCGAACGCTTGCTCTCCCTCGGTGCGCTACCGCCGGGGTCCATCCTGGCGCACGGCGTTCACTTGACGGAGGCGCAGGTGGAGCGGGCGGAGCAGGACGAGCTCTGGTTGGTGCAAAACCCCCGCTCCAACGCCGGCAATCGTGTCGGCTATCCCCACGCCCTCCGGGTCAGCCATCGCGTGGCCCTCGGGACGGATGGCTACGCCGCCGACATGCGCGCGGAAGGCGCGGCCCTCGAAGAGCAGTCCCGGGTGAACGGGCAGCCCATCACGGCGGAGCGCCTCGCGGAGCGCCTCGACGGAGGCCATCGCATCGTGGGTGAGCGCTTCGGCCAGCGCTTCGGCTCCAAGCTGGAGCCGGGCATGGCCGCGGACGTGGTGGTGTGGGACAGCGACGCGGACGCCGAAACGCCGGGCACCGTCGCACGCCACGTGATCGTGGCGGGGCGCGTCGTCGTCGAAGACGGCCGCCTCAAGAGTGGGGATCTGGCTCAGATCCGCGCCCACGCTCGAGACGAGGCCCCGCGCCTGTGGAGCCGTATGGAGCGCTACTGACCGGGGTGTGACCGCGCCGGACCGACAAAAGAAAGATACGTCTGCTTTTGTTGGACCGGCGCGATACCCGTCAAATCAAGCTCTTCAAGTCGAGCATTTCCTCGACGTTGGGCATCAAGATCAGCTCCACGCGACGGTTCTTCGCGCGGCCCGGCTTGGTGTCGTTCTCACTGACCGGATCGGTGTCTCCGTAACCCGCCGCGCTCCAGTGCTTCGAGTCCAGCCCGCCGCCGCCACCCTTCTCTTCGGGTGACGCGATCAGGAACACGAGCACCTCGCGGGCGCGCATCAAGGACAGGCCCCAGTTGTCGCGGAAGGTCTCTGCAGCGCGCCGCAGCGGCTGATTGTCGGTGTGGCCGGCGACCTGATACTGCCGATCACGAAGCGCGTCGTCCCCGCGGATCACCTCGGCGACCTGCAACAGGATCTTCTGGCCGTCCTTCTTGAGGGTGTCGCTGCCGGACGCGAACAGCACGTCCCCCGGGAGGGAGATGACCATGCGGTTGTTCCGAATCTGGACGTTCAAACCCAGGTTCGTGAGCTTTTGGAGCTTGTTCCTCAGCGCCTCGAAGCGCGCCTTGATGCGCTCCAGTGTCTGCGCGCGCTGGCGGTACTCCTCCAGCGCGCTCTTCATCTGCTCCAAGTTCTGCGACAGCGCTTCCTTGGCGGTGCCCTCTGCGCTGAGCTTCACGCCCATCTTCTCGAGCTCTTCGTTGAGCTTGCGGACGCGGTCTTGCTCCTTGGCGAGCTCCGCTTCCACGTCGTGGTTCTTCTTGGAGAGCGCGTCGTATTTCGCGAGCTGCGCTTGCCACTCGTCTTCCGAGTATCCACAGCCCACGGCGACAGCCAACGGCACCAACAACAGAGCACGCTTGAGCACGACTTACCCCTTTCTCGATTCGCGCAGAGCCTACAGCGCTTTTCGCAGGCACGGAATAGTGACGGCGCGGGGCTCGGGCCGCGGTCAGCCGGCGAGCGCGCGAAGATTCGCGGCGGAAAAGCGCTCCACGCGTGAGCGGAGCAATTCAATCACCTCCGCCTCCGTGCGCTCCGGCGCTTCCGGCAGCTGGACGAACCGTCGCGCCAGCGCTTGCCAGCGTCCCAACATGAGCAGGACCCAGACCTGGAAGAAGTCCACCCCGTCGAACACGATGGCGTCCTGGCGACCATACTCCGCGCGGTTGGCTTCGAACTCCGCCGGGTACTCGCTCCAGTGACAGCGCGCGTGGACGTGATGATGAATGTGATAGCCGTCGTTGAAGCAGCGGCGGTTGTAGCGCGTGTTGATGCAGGTGATGCTGTTTCGGTAGGGGTTCTCCGGCTGCTCTTGGCACACGAATGCGTGCTGTCCCCAATTGCCGATCATCATCAGGACTCGCACCAAAAGCAGTGGAAGTACCAGCACCACCAGCGTGGCGCGCCAGTTCAGGACGCCGAGCGCCAAAGTGCCGAGCCAGAAACACAGCTCACCAATCAAGAGCCGCCGGAGCAGCTTCGCGTTGCCCCGCCCCGCGTGGTAACGCGAGAGATCGAGCAGTCCGAAGCACAAGAACCGCGTGACGTAGGCCAGCCAATCTCCGAAGCGATCCCGCTGGTGGAGTAGCGTCGAGCTGGTATCGCGCGGCAGGTTGCCCTCGCGGTGGTGCATGCCCAGGTGATGCACGAAGTAGCTTTCCGGCGTCTGACCGAAGAACGGCGCCAGGACCCAGGCGGGGATCTGATTCAGGAAGCCCACCTCGGAGCGAAACAATCGCCGATGCGAGGTGCAGTGCAGCATGAGGATGTAGCGGTCGAGCACCCAAGCCGCCCACACGGCGAGGTACGCAGCGCCCAGAAGCCAGAAATGCTCGCGCACGAAGAACAGCCCCACTCCCGCGAGGGCCACCAGGAAACACTGGAGGATCAGGCGAATGAAGGGGAGATCGCGAGGGTCGTTGAGCAGGCGCGCAGCGCCGGAGGTCACGGGCGTAGCTGTTTGCGGATCTTGCGAGTGAACGTCTTCGTGCATTGGCCGTGGCTGCCCTCGTAATCGATGATCTCGCGGATCAATCTGGTCTTGGCATCGTCAGACAAGGCGCTCTCCTTGACCTCGGTCGCGAGCTGCGCGCCTTGGTGGGTAGCGGGCCAGGTCTGCTTCTTCGCCTGCTCCGCCGCGCTCTCCTTGCGGAAGTGGGCAGGCTTGGTCTTGGTCACGTCGCGGATCCCGGGCTCGTCCAAGCCGCGGCGGCCGGAGCCATGGCAGGCCGGACAACTCGAGGAGCGTCCGTACGCGTTGGTGATTCGACCTTCCCCGCTGCAGATCACGCAAACGTCAGAGTCCATGGCTCACGCCTTCAGCACTTGACCGGCGCGCGAGCTTTTTCATCCGCGCACCATACGCCGGCTCGAGGCCAACTGCACGCCCGCTGTGGACCACGCTATGCAAGTTGCAGGAAAGCGCAGCACTTTTGCCTGTGCTAAATGCGTTCCCCTGATGCGAATCGTCGGAGCCTTCGGGTTGGTCTTGGGCGCTTGTCTCAGCTTGGGTTGCGGTTCGAGTGATTCGGGGGACATCACTGGCTCCGGGGGAAGCGGCGGCGCGGGGGCCAGCGGCGGCAGCGCCGGCAGTGCTGGCAGCGCGACCGGAGGCAGCGCGGGAGTGGATGCCGGAGGTGCAGCGGGCAGCGGTGGCGCGGCGGGGGCCAGCGGCAGCGGCGGTACGGGTGGCGGGCCTTCCCACGCGCTGAAGACGGTGTTCGTCATCATGATGGAGAACCACAGCTGGTCCACCATCCAGGCTTCCAAGTCCGCGACCTACATCAACGATACGCTGGTCCCCGCGGGCGCCCACGCGGAGCAGTACTTCACGCCGCCCAAGCTCCACCCGAGCCTCCCCAACTACATCTGGCTGGAGGCGGGCAGCAACCTCGGAATCCTGGACGACAACGATCCCAGCATCAATCACCAGGCCACTGCCAACCATCTGGTGACGCAGCTGGAGACGGCGGGCATCTCGTGGAAGGCGTACACGGAGGGCATCAGTGGCCAGACCTGTCCGCTGGTGAGCTCGGGGCTGTACGGCGCCAAGCACACACCGCAGCTCTATTTCGACGACGTGACCGACGCCAACGACCCGAACAGCAAGCATTGCATCGAGCACGTGCGTCCGTTCAGCGAGCTGGCGGCCGATCTGAAGTCCGGGAACGTCGCGCGCTACAACTTCATCACTCCGGATCTGTGTCACGACATGCATGGTGAGGTGCTGGGTCTGAGCTGCAACCCACTCACCACCGACATGATCAAGCTCGGGGACCAGTGGCTCGCCAGTGTGATCCCGACTCTCACCACGTCTCAGGCGTTCAACGACGGTGGGGTCATCTTCGTGATCTGGGACGAGGGCGACGAAAAGACGCTGCAGCCCGCCAGCGATGGCCCCATCGGCCTGATCGTGCTCTCGCCCGTGGCCAAGGTGGGCTACGCCAGCACCACGAAGCTCACCCACAGCGCGACGCTGCGCACCATCGAGGAGATCTTCGACGTTCCGTTTCTGGGCGGCGCCAAGACCTCGCCGGACCTGGCGGAGATGTTCACGGCGTTTCCCTGAGTCAGAAGCCAAGCCTGGGGTCGAAGCCCGCTGGCCGATGCGGCCGCACAGGCCGGGGCTTCGGTGCAGGAGCGGGCTTCGCGGCGCTCGGCTCCGGCTTTGGTTCCGGGGGCACGTCGAACTCGACCGTCGGCGCCGCGTGTAGCCGAGGCGGTTGTTCCGCTGGGTTCAACCCGACCCACAGCGCCGCGGTGGTGGCCGCGATGGACAGCGCACCCGCAGCGAGGAGCCCGCTTCGACGACGTCGGGGCGGGCGCAGCTGAATCTGGGTCGTGCGGTTGCGGACGCCGCTCACGGAAGTCCTTCGCGGCGCCCGCAGCCAGCGGGTGGCGATGGACGTTCCGGTCAGGTCTTCGGTCACGCCACGATCCAAGAGCCAGTGACACAGCGCGCGGCCGAGATCTTCCGCCGACTGCCAGCGCCGGCCGGGCTCGTGCTCCAAACCCCCGCGGATGATGGAATCGAGCACCGGGTCCTGCAGCCCGCGCGCCGAGGGGGGCACAGGTGCTTCTTCGGCGATGCGACGGAGCAGCACCAGCGGCGGATCGCCATCGAAGGGCGGGCGACCCAGCACGCATTCGTGAAGCAGGCAGCAGAAGGCCCACAGATCCGAGCGTTGATCGACCGCGGCGCTGCCGCGAGCCTGCTCGGGTGACAGGTAGCTCACGGTGCCGAGCACGGTGCCCTCTGCGGTGAGACGGCGATCTCGGCTCTCCTGGACTCGGCGAGCGATGCCGAAGTCGAGCAGCGTTGGCCACAGGGCGGTGCTGTTTGGCCTGGTCGCGAGGAACACGTTTTCCGGCTTGAGATCCCGATGAATCACACCTTGGTCGTGGGCGTGGCCCAGGGCGTCGAGCACCGGAAGCAGCGTCTGCACCGCGAGGGTGACCGGCAGCGTCTTCTCGCGATCCAGGCACTGTCGCAGGTCCTCACCATCGAGCAAGTCCATCACCAGGTAGGGAGCGCCGTACGCCGTCACGCCCAAGTCGTGGACGGCGACCACGTGCGGATGGGCGAGCCGGGCAGAGAGGCGAGCCTCGCTTTGCATGCGAGCCGCGAGCTCCTCCGCGTCGTACCCCTGACGCAAGAGCTTGATCGCCACTTGCACGTCGAGGTCGCGGTGATACGCGGCCCACACAGTGCCCATGCTTCCACTCGAGATGGGGCGGAGCAGCCGGTACTTGTTCGCGATGACGGCGCCCGGGCGGGGCGAAATGGTCGGCACTCGGGGGACGATGGGGACGGACACGGTGACGGCGTGAGAGCAACCCGCGTGCCGCGCGCGGAGCAAGGAAATGCGGGGTAGAGCGCCGGTTCGGTGGGAGGCGCTTTGCCCCGCCGCGGCAGGAGCGCCTCGTTCAGGAAGCGAGTTTCCCCCGACCTTTCGTGGCATTCGGCTTGCACTGACGCCGAGCATGGACGGCCGAGGCGCGAGGGCGCTGATGCTCGCGGCGTGCGCCGCGGTGGTGAGCTACGGGATCCATTTCTGGAGTCCCGTGCTGGTGCCGGTGCTGTTGTCTCTGTGCGTCGCCGCCGCGGGTCAGCCCGTGTTCGAAGGCGCGCAGAAGCGTGGAGCCCCGAGCTACCTGGCGGCGGCCCTGGCCATGCTCGTGGTGATGGGCGCCGTTTTCGGCTTTGCCGTGCTCATGGCGGTAGCAGGCAACGAGCTCGCGGATTCGCTCCCCAAGTACGAACGCGCCATCCACCAATTTCAGACCCAGGCCGCCATCGAGCTGCAACAGCACCACCTGACACGGCTGTCGGTGAGCGTGGCGCGCTTCGATTTCGGCAAGACGTCCACGGCAGCAGCCGAGGGCATGCTCTCATCGGCGGCCGGTATCTTCGGCAACGTGGCATTGGTGCTGGTGCTCGCCGCCTTCTTCATGCTCGAGCGCGCCGTCTTCTATCAAAAGCTCTCTCGCATCCCGAGCGCGCCTCGCGCCCGGGACGTCTTTCATCGTGCCCTGGGAGACGTGCAGAAGTACCTGTGGCTGAAGACGCTCATGAGCGGCGCTACGGGCATTCTCGCGGGCGCCCTGTGCGCGGCGCTGGACGTTCCCAACGCAGTGCTCTGGGGCTTGGTCGCCTTCGCGCTGAATTACGCACCCAACGTCGGCAGCCTGGTCGCCGCCATCTTGCCGGTGGGTCTCACGCTGATCTTGCGTGGTCCGCAGCCGGCAGCTGCGCTGGCCGCCGGCTATCTCGTCATCAACGTCGTGATCGGTAACGTCGTCGAGCCCAAGGTGATGGGCCAGAAGCTGGGGCTCTCGCCCCTGGTCGTCGTGGTCGCCATGGTGGCGTGGGGCTTCCTCCTGGGTCCGGTGGGAGCGCTGCTCTCCACTCCGCTCACCATGGTGTTCAAGATCACCGTCGGACACTCCGACGATCTGCGCTGGGTCTCGCGGCTGCTCGGAAATTTCTCCGAGGCGCGGGACACCACCGAGCCGCCGCTCCGCGGCAGCTTGGCGCCGAGGGAAGCGCAATGAACGACTCCCGAGCTTACGTGCGGCGCCGCACCCGCACCGCCATCGGCATCATGCTGCTGGGCGCGGGGGCGGCTTCCGGATCCATGCTGCTGGCGGCGGTGGGCTGCGCCCTACTGCCGCTCCGGACGGCGGCGACGGCGTCGTCGCGGAGGCGTCGCGTCGGAACGAGGGGGGCGCGGCGCGTCGCCTCGGGCCGGGGGACGCCCGCCGAGGGGAGCGTCGACGGTGATACGCCGGCGGATGAGTCGCTCGATGTCGCCGAGGAGCTTTCGCTCGTCGCCGTCACAGAAGGAAATCGCGCGTCCGCTGTTACCCGCGCGCCCCGTCCGCCCGATTCGGTGGACGTAGCTCTCGGCGACGTTCGGTAGGTCGTAGTTGATCACGTGGGAGACGCCGTCTACGTCGATGCCCCGGGCGGCCACGTCGGTGGCGACCAGCACCCGGGTGGATCCCGCGCGGAACGACGCCAAAGCGCGATCCCGGGCAGACTGGCTCTTGTTGCCGTGAATGGCCGCCGCCACGATGCCCACCCGCTCCAGATCCCGCGCGACGCGATTGGCGCCGTGCTTGGTGCGCGTGAACACCAACGCCCGCGCCACCTCCGGCCCGCGGAGCAGCTCGTGCAGCGCACCGCGCTTGTCCGCGCGGGCCACGAACATCACGGACTGCTCCACCGTCTCCGCGGTGGAAAGCTCCGGACGCACGCTGACCCGCGTGGGGTTCTTCAACATGCTGGCGATCAGCGACTCCACGGACGCCGGCAGCGTCGCCGACAGCAGCAGCGTCTGCCGCTCCCGCGGGGTCTGCGCCACGATGCGCTTCACGTCGTGGATGAAGCCCATGTCCAGCATGCGGTCGGCTTCGTCCAACACCAGGTGCGTCACCCCGCCCAGGTCCACCAGACCTTGGCTCATCAGGTCCAGTAGGCGACCCGGGCAGGCGATCAAGATGTCCGGCTTGGCGTTCAGCGCGCGCTCTTGCGGACGCTGCCCGACGCCGCCGTACACCAGCGCTTGGCGCAGGCGGAGGTGATGGCCATAGGCTGTCACGCGAGACGCGATCTGCGCCGCGAGCTCCCGAGTGGGAGTGAGGATCAACGCACGGATGCGGCCGCTGGAAGGCTCCCGAGCCAGCCGCTCTAGAATGGGCAGCACGAAGGCGGCCGTCTTGCCGGTGCCCGTCTGAGCACAGGCCACCACGTCCTTGCCGACGACGGCGTGAGGCACGACCTTGGCCTGAACCGGCGTGGGCGTCACGTAGCCCTCGCGCAGCACGGCGTTCACGATGGGGCCCGACAGGCCCAGAGCGGAGAATGCGGACGAATCCGCAGAAACGATGTCAGTCACTAGGTTCTCTCTCGCGGCACACGCCCAGCGAGGGCGCAGGTGATATCGCTGTTTCCGTCTGTGCCGCGGGGCCGGAAGGGCGTGGCTCGAGCCGAAAGGGGCTCGGCCATCACGCCTCGACCGTGGTTCGGGTGACGTGAACGGCGGCTTACTAGCGCACTACCCCGACTCTGGCAAGCCGCGTCAGCTGCCGAGGCAGCCGAGCCGGAGCTCCACCTTGGCGGCGAAGTCCGCCTGTACGGTGGTGCACGTCGTGGGGCACAGGTTCACCTGTGTGGGGCTCGCGGGGTTGTCGTAGTACCAGCCGTCGCCGCTGCACTGCGCCGCGCCGGTGACCTTGGGCAGGGTGGTGGCGGGAGGATTGCCGCCCGGGTAGTAGTCCACCTCCACCTTGCTCCAGTCCGGCACGCCGCCGGAGGGCGTGGGGATCGCCAAGGTGCAGCCGATGGCCTGCTGCTGGATCACCTTCAGCGCTTCCACGAACACGGCGGGGTCCCCGTTGCCCACGTTCCAGTGGTGGCAGGGCCCGGCGCCGTCGCCACACGTATCCAGCAGCGTGCCCACGGCGTCTGCGTGGGCCTGGGTGCCGCCCCCCGCCGCGATCGTCTCCAGTCCCGCGAAGTCCGCGCCCGTCATGCCGATGACGTAGCTGGGAATGCCGGTGCTGGTGAAGTGCTGCGACACGATCTGCGCCAGGCCGCTCCCCGTGCTCACCGGACAGGTGTTGGGCTTGCCGTCGGTGATCAGGATCGACACCATCACGCGGTTGGGATCTTGATTCGCCTGACTGAAGGCGTTGGCGCCGACGATGGCATCTTGCGTCGGCGTGAAGGTGCCGAGGGGCCCCTCCGTGTTCAGCGAGCTCACGAGGGCTTGCGACGCCGAGGGCAACAGCGTGAGGCCCACGGCGGGCGTTCCGTAGCCGGGTGCCGGGCAGGTGCCGGCGCTCGCCAGGGGGAAGTACTGCAGCGCCGCGCGGTTGCCTTGCGCCGCGCTCGACTGGAAGTACTGGCCCAGAGCATTGACGGCGCGACACCACTTGCTGTCGACGATGGGGTCGCCCACGTTGCAGTCGCTGGCCGGGGCGTACCAGGCGAAGCCCGGCTCGGACATGGATCCGGAGCGGTCCAGCATCACGACCATGTCCAGCTCCTTGAGCTTCGCCTCCACGTTCACCGATGCGCAGGCGTCCGCCAGCGAGCCGTCGTCCACCGGGCCGTCGTAGCTGAACACCACGTCGGGGATCGCCGTCGCGTCGGAGGCATCGCTCACGCTCGCGTCCGTCAGCCCACCGCCCGCGCCGCCGCTTCCGGCGCTGCCCGCCTGTCCCCCGCCGCTGCCGGCGCTGCCCCCGCCTCCCGTCGCCGCGGATCCGCCGACGTTCCCGCCGCCCGCCACGCCGGCTTCGCCGCCCTGGGCACCAAAGCCACTGCCGCCGCTGCCCGCAAGCTCGGGATCCCCGCTGGAGCACGAGCTCATCGCTGCCACCATCGATAGCGTCAACACGCCGAAAGCCGCCGTCCGGGTCATGGGCGGCGGAAGCTAGCTCAACCCGATAGCGGGTGCACCTGATGGGACGCACGTGTGCTCGCGCTCCGCGAGTTTCCCGCGAAGCGACGATCGATTCTCGCGAGCGGCCAGGTGCCCGCAGTACCCGTTCTGATCAGGTGGCCGCGCTGGGCGAGATGCGCTCCATCGCGGCGTGGTGCATCTCGAGCACGAAGGTGAGGCTCACCGCGACGAACAGGGCGATGAGCAAGATCGAGATCCACGCGGTGGCGACGGCGTGCTCCCCCATGGGCTGCTTTTCGGAGTCGGACATGTGAGCCTCCCTCACGTCGAGTAAAGCGACGACGTGCTCTCATTGTTCCATGAATTTGTTGGGACGGCGCGAGCCCGACGCGGCGCGTGGTTCCGCGCCGTCCCGACAAACCCTTGCAACACGCAAAGCTACAGCGGCGGCTTCTTCGCCTTCTCGACGTCGAAGGTGTCGGCTTCCACGAAGATGTAGCGGGCTCGGGGCACGGCGGTGCGAATGCGCGCTTCCATGTCGTTGGTGCGGCGCGCGACGTCTTCCACCTTGAGATCGCGCTGCCACTGGAGCTTGAGCGCGACGAGGAATTCGTCTTCGCCCAGCTGCATGCTGCGCATGCTCATCAAGCTCTCCACCCCTTCGGTTTGCAGGACCTCCTTGCGCACCAGGTGCTGCGCCTCCTTGGAAGCGGCTTCGCCAATCAGCAGGGATTTCGTCTCTCGCGCCACGAAGAACGCGATCACCACCAACAGCACGCCGATGCCGAAGGTGGAATACACGTCCCAGAATGGATTGCCCGTTAGCAGCGCCAGGATGATGCCCAAGAGCGCGAAGCTCAGACCGATGAGGGCGCCGGTGTCCTCCATCCACACCACGATGATCTCGGTGCTCTTGGAGTCCTCGATGAAGCTGATGAGACCTTGCTCCCCGCGGAGTTGGTTCACCTGACGTGTCGCCGCGAGCCAGGACCAGCCTTCCAGCGCGATGCTCACCAGCAGCACGGCGATGGCCACGCTGGGATGCTCCATCTCCGCGGTCTTGCCGGCGGCGAGGGTGGCGCGTAGCTCGTGGAGCTTCTCGAAGCCTTCGTAGATCGCGAACAGCCCGCCCAAGCTGAACAGCATGATGGCGACGATGAAGCTCCAGAAGTAGCTCTCCATCTTGTAGCCGAACTCGTGGCGATCGTCGGGCGGCTTCGATGCGCGCGCCATGCCCAAGAGCAGCAGGAATTGATTGCCCGTGTCGGCCAGCGAGTGGATCGCCTCCGCGAGCATGGCCGACGAGCGGGTGAAGACGAAGGCGGTGAACTTGGCCAGTGCGATGCCGAAGTTCGCGCTGAGCGCCAGCAGGACGACTTTCTTGGACGCGTGAGCCGACACGGGGCCGGAGTCTGTCTCAGGGGATTTCCGGAGACAACGCGCGAGTCACTTCTTCTTCTTTTTCTTGGTGGGCAGCTTGGCGGTCTTGCCGCTCTCCACGGCGTCGCGCAGCACGCGCTCCATTTCCTGCCCGAACACCACGCGCATCGCCTCCGCGCTGGTGGGGCGAAGCTCCTGGAACAAGCGGGACCAGTCGCCATCCGACGGCGGCCGCACTCGGCCGCTCTCGGCGTGCGCGAAGAACAGCTTGGTGAGCTCCCGCGCGGCGCGACCCACGTGCTTGCGCAGCACGCTCTCCGCTTCCTTCGCCGTTTCCAGATCGATGCCCGCGCTCTCCAGGCGCATGGCGACCGAGAGCAACGCCGGGCTCTTCACCAAGAACACGTCCCCGCGACGCTCCATGGCGCCCAGGCGGACCAGCTCCGCGGCCAGACCCGGACGCTGGCTTCCGGTGAGCTCGGCCAGCTCTTCCTTGCTCACGGTGCGCGGCTGATCCTGGGCCCAGGAGCGCGCCAGCTCCTCGTCCAGTCCCAGCCACTCGCCGATGTCGAGCTCGCCCTTGTCCATGCGGGTGACCAGCGCCCGAATGGCGTCGATGCGAAGTCCGCGGTCCTGCAGTTGGGCGATGAGTGCCAGGCGTTCCACGTGGTCCGGCCCGTAGTAGGCCACGCGCCCCTTCTTCTCCGGAGGCGGCAGCACGCCCTTGGATTGATAGAAGCGGATGGTGCGGCTCGGTACCTCGCTTTCGCGCGCGAGCTCGTCGATCGTGAGCTGTCCGGGTTCGGGCATGGGCTGAAGGTCGTCTTCGACCAATACCCCCGTCGGGGTAGCGAGCGGTAGTGAGACGTGCATGGCTCAGCTCATCGATTGCAGGGCCGCGCGAGTGGCGCCCAGCGGGCCGTGGTCTTTCGACAGTCTTCGGATCCAGCGAAGCGCGTCAGCGAGCACCCGTCCCCAGCTCGCGCTGTGGTACTGGACGCCGTACTTTTCGCACGCTGCTCGCACCTCGGGGGCCACTTGACGCAGCCGCTGGGGCGGCAGCTTCGGAAACATGTGGTGCTCTATCTGGCGGTCGAGGCCGCCGCACAGCACGCTCACCGGCCAGCTGACCTCGTAGTTGTTGGTGGCCTCCGCCTGCATCGCGTACCACTCGCCGCGGCCTTTGGCCTTGTGCCCGTGGGGGTAGCTCTTCACGTGCTCACCCACGTGACCACAGAAGATGGTCGCGGCGGAGTAGATGTCCCGCAGGGTCTCCGCGAGCCAGTTGCCGAGCATCACCTTCCAGAAGAAGGGGCCGGCGAGCAGCGGGAACAGCACGTACTCCTTGGCGTAGTAGGGGACGAACTTGCGCAGCGCCCGCTTCCAGGCGAGCCGCCGGCTTTGCTTCGAGCGGTCGGGCAAGAAATCCAGGCCGCCCGGTTGCCCGTTGTCGAAGTACAGATCGTTCAAGCCGGTGAAGTGCAGGTTCATCAAGAAGCCGAAGTTCGGAAACAGCACCAACAACGTGAACGGCAGCTGAAAGCGCTGGCGAGGGTGATAGGGCGTGCGCTCCGTGAGGCGCACGGGACCAAAGTGAATGTCCGCATCGCGCCCGGCGACGTTGGTGGCGCCATGGTGGCGCCCGTTGTGCCCATAGCGCCAAGACTCCTCGTCGATGGGCGTGGCCCAAGAGAAACGCTCCGAGTGGAAGCGCTGCGCCTCGGGCAGTTTGTCGTAGGCGCCGTGGAGCGCGGTGTGTCCGATCTCGGTGGCTTCCAGCTGCTTGTGGAGCCACAGCGAAAGCACTCCGGCGCCGAACCCCAGCGGCTCGAAGCTCACATGGATCAGCACACGTCCGACGACCTCCGCGGCACGACTCACGAAGCGCAGGCGCTTCACGTAGCGGACGTCTTCGTCCCCCATCTCCCCTTCGACTCTCTTCTTGATGGCGTCTATCTCGCGGCCGAACGCACGTAGGCGCTCGTCGCGAGCCAGCTCGGTGTGCATGGAGCTCTCCTTCCCCGGCGGCTCGCCGTACTTGCCCCCAGTTGGTGAGACAGTAATAACCGTAACAGTTATTACTGTCAAGATCGAAGGGCGGGGATTTGCCGGGGATTGCCGGCGGCGCTGCCCGCGGTCGGGATTACGGGATAGGCTGTGCGCTGATAGCCTTGACGGGGTACCCCATGACGGATTCTGAAGAGTACGGGCCGGATTCGATCGAGCGGCGACGCGCGGCGCGCTACGCCATCGAGGTGGAGCTCGGCGTGCACAGCGAGAGCAACTTCTTCACGGGGCTGACCCAGGACATCTCCGAAGGCGGCTTGTTCGTCGCGACCCACGTCCCGCTGCCGGTGGGCAGCGAGGTCACCGTCAACTTCACGCTGCCGGCATCTCCGGAAATCTCGACGGAGGGCGTGGTGGTGTGGGTGCGCGCACCCGTGGAAGGCAAGCCCGGAATGGGCGTGCGCTTCAAGCAGCTCGCCCCCAACCACGAAGCGCTGATCCACCGCTTCATCGCAAAGCGGCCGCCGTTGTACTACGACGTGGACTGAGTGATCCGTCTCGACTCGGTTTCCAAGCAGCACGGCAAGCAGATCCTGTTCCTGGAAGCGTCCATGGGCGCGTTCCGCGGGGAGCGGGTGGGTCTCGTGGGTCCCAACGGGTCCGGCAAGTCGACGATCTTTCGCCTGATCGTCAAAGAAGAGGAGCCGGACGGGGGTCAGGTGATCATCGATCGAGGCGTCACCATCGGCTACTTCAGCCAGGACGTGGGAGAGATGGCCGGCCGCTCCGTGGTGGAGGAGACCATGGCGGGTGCGGGGGAGGTGAGTGAGGTCGGCCACGAGCTGCACGCTCTCGAGCAGGCGATGGCCGATCCGACTCGAGCGGACGAGCTCGAAGCCCTGATCGAGCGCTTCGGCGTGGTCCAGGCGCGCTTCGACGAGCTCGGCGGCTACGGTCTGGAGGCGAGAGCTCGGGAGATCCTGGCTGGCCTCGGCTTTTCGCCGGAGGTGGTGGAAGGCGACGTCAAGAAGCTCTCCGGCGGCTGGAAGATGCGGGTGGCCTTGGCGCGCATCCTGTTGATGCGGCCGGACGCGCTGCTCTTGGACGAGCCCACCAACCACCTGGACATCGAGTCCATCATCTGGCTCGAGCGCTTTCTGAAGGACTTCGATGGTGCCCTCGTCATCACCAGCCACGATCGCGCGTTCCTCAATCGTATCGTCACCAAGATCGTGGAGATCGACGGCGGGGAGCTGACCAGTTACTCGGGCGACTACGATTTTTACGAGACGCAGCGCGAAATCGCCGCGGCGCAGCAGCAGGCCCAGTACGAACGGCAACAGGCGATGCTGGCCAAGGAGCAAGCGTTCATCGATCGCTTCAAGGCGCGGGCGAGCCACGCGGCCCAGGTGCAGTCCCGCGTGAAGAAGCTCGACAAGATCGAGAAGGTGGAGCCGCCCAAGCGCCGCCGCGTGATCGAGTTCGATTTTCCGAAGCCGCCACGCTCTGGGGACGACGTGGTTCGCCTGGAGCACGTCGGCAAGCACTACGGCTCCAAGGTGATCTACGACGGCTTCGATTTCCTGATTCGTCGTGGCGAGCGCTGGTGCGTCATGGGCGTGAACGGTGCGGGCAAGTCCACGCTGCTCAAGCTGGTGGCCGGCCAGAGCCAGCCGGACTCCGGCCACGTCGTGCTCGGGGCCAGCGTGAGCGTGGGCTACTTCGCGCAGCACGCGATGGAGCTCCTGGAGCCGGACCGCCGCGTGCTCGAGACGCTCGAAACCACGTTCCCGCGGGCTTCTCCGGGGGTGTTGCGGACGCTCCTCGGGGCCTTCGGCTTCTCAGGGGACGACGTGGACAAGCCCGTCCGCGTGCTCTCCGGAGGAGAGAAGGCCCGCGTGGTGTTGGCCAAGATGCTGTACGACCCGCCGAATTTCCTGGTGTTGGACGAGCCGACGAACCACCTCGACATGGCCACCAAGGAGACGCTGCAAAAGGCACTCGCGAACTTCGATGGCACCCTCTTGTTCGTGTCGCACGATCGCGCGTTCCTCTCCGCGCTCTCCAATCGCGTGTTGGAGCTCACAGCGGACGGCGTGCATCCCTATGGCGGCGGCTACTCCGAGTACGTGACCGAGTCTGGCCACGAAGCCCCCGGCGTCAGCTGACGAAAACACGACAAAAATGTGCTCTGCTTGCCTGGGCCGAGGCTCGGCTGTATGTTCCGCCGGTCACAGCGTTTTCGGTATCGCCTGCCTGCCTCTCGCCTGAGATTGCGGAAAGTCGTTCCTCCGACAGCGGTCCTGTGGAGCAGCGGTAAGCGCTGCACCGTCGATCCAAGGGCGCGGCACCTCGAACGGCGGACGCGATGCGGATGCATCTCTGCCGCGCGAGAGTAGCTAGCAAGATGAACAATCGACTGTATGTAGGCAACCTGGCGTTTCACACCACCGAAGACACCCTGCTTCGCGCCTTTGGAGAGTTCGGCGAGGTCTCCGAAGCGAAGCTCATCATCGATCGCGAGACGGGTCGCTCCCGCGGCTTCGCCTTCGTGTCCATGAGCTCCGAGCAGGACGCGCAGCGCGCCATCGAGCAAATGAACGGCGCCGACTTGGATGGTCGCCCCCTCAGAGTGAACATTGCCGAAGAGCGCCGTCCCCGCGGTGACGGCGGCGGTGGTGGTGGTGGTGGCGGTGGCGGTTTCCGCGGTGGTCGCGGGAACGATCGCGGCGGCCGCCGCGGCGGTCGCTGGTGAAACCAAACGTCCACGGACAAGGTGCGCGGAGCTCCGCGCACCTTGGTAGCGTGGCAAACCCCGCTGTCGGGGCACCTATGAGCCGATCGCGAGATCTCCGTGCTCTCGAACTTGCCGTGGATGCGGCAGGCAAAGCGTGGGCAGTTGGCTTTGCCGAAGCCCTCGGTCGTGAGGGCCGTTCCGTTGCTGGGGGATTCCCGGGAACGATTTCCGAAGCGCGGGCACGCGTCGTGCAATGCATTGCCGGCCGGCCCCGCGCTCTCAGCCAGAGTGAGCTGGATGCGCTCACTCGGCGGGCCTACGATGCAGCACGCCGTTTTTGGCTGCAAACCGCGGGCCCTACACCCAACGACGACACCTGAACCCAACGAGAGGAGTCTGATGGCGACGAGTCCCAGTTTCATGAAGCGTCAAAAGGAACGCGCACGCCAAGAGAAGAAGCGAGACAAGGCCAGGAAGAAGGAGCAGCGCAAGGCTCAGAAAGACACTCGGCCGGACAACGTCCCGCCGGGGGAAGATCCCGACATTGCTGGCATCGTGCCGGGCCCTCAACCGCTCCCCGAGGAGATGGACGACGCCTGACTTCGGCGCCGCCTTTCCCGGGCCGCGGCTCATGACATAGACTCCGGCGTTCCCCATGACGGAGCGCCTCAGCATCGACAGTGAACGGCTTTATGCCTCGCTCGACGAGCTCGGTCGCATCGGAAGCTACACGGACGAGCGCACCGGGCTCGTGGGCGTGAATCGCCTCGCGCTGACCGCCGCGGATGGCGAAGGGCGCCGCCACGTGGTGGGCCAAATGCGTGCGCTGGGCCTCGAGGTCCGGGTGGATCGCATTGGCAACGTGCTCGCCACGTTCGCCGGCCGCGAGCCAGAGCTGCCGCCCGTGATGATCGGATCGCACATCGACTCCGTGCAGACGGCCGGTCGCTTCGACGGCTGCCTCGGCGTTCTCGGCGGGCTCGAGGTCGTGCGCACGCTGAAGGGCGCGGGCATCGTGCCGCTGCGCTCCATCGTGGTCGCCTTCTTCACGGACGAAGAGGGCTCGCGTTTCGGTACCGACATGTTGGGCAGCGCCGTGGCGACCGGGCGCATTCCCTTGGAAACGGCCTACGCCCTCGAAGACAAGGCGGGCGCCGTGCTCGAGAGCGAGCTTTCGGCCATTGGCTTTTTGGGTAGCGCGCCGGAGCGCCTGGCGCCGCCCCATGCCTACGTCGAGTGTCACATCGAGCAAGGGCCCGTGCTCCGCGCCGCCGGATTCGACGTGGGCGTGGTGACGGGCGTGCAAGCCATCGCCTGGTACGAGCTCTCCATCGTGGGCAAGAGCGCCCACGCGGGCACCACACCCATGAGCTTGCGTTCGGATCCCACGGTGGCGGCTGCGCGCATCGCACTCGAGCTCCGCGAGATGACCCGCTCGGGAAAGTTCGGCGATGGCATGCGCACCACCGTGGGCTCGGTCCGCACGCTGCCCGGGTTGGTGAACGTGGTCCCCGCGGAAGTGGTGTGCACCGTGGACCTCCGCAACCCGGACGACGCGCTGATGCGTGCCGCGGAGGAGCACTTCTTGGCGCGGCTCCCGCAGATCGCCGCGGAAGAGAAAGTGACGATCACGGAGCGCCGCACCGCGCGCACCGACACCGTGGCCTTCTCGAAAAAGATCATGGATCGGGTTTCTTTTGCCGCTCAGGCGCGGAACCTCGCTGCCACCCACATCGTCTCCGGTGCCGGCCACGACGCGCAGGAACTGGCACGTCTGTGCCCCACGGGCATGGTGTTCGTCCCGGGGGAGCACGACGGCATCAGTCACAACCCGCGAGAGCTCTCCACCAAGCAGCAGTGCGCAAACGGCGTGAACGTGCTGTTGGACGTTGCTCTGGAGCTCGCGGAGGAGGGCGACGGCGCATGACGCGAATCGTGCGCGTGGCCCTGACGCAGACCCGAAACGCCTATCCGCACATGCCGAGCCGGATGGAGGATCTCCATCAGCTGAAGGGCCGCCTGGAAGACGTGCGCAAGGCGAACGTCGACCATCACGTCGAGCTGATGGCCGAGGCCAAGCGGCAGGGCGTGCAGATCATCTGCTTCGGCGAGCTATTTCCGGCGCCCTACTTCGCGCTGCAGCGCGACCCGATGTGGTTCGCCCTGGCGGAGGACGCCGAGACCGGGCCCACCATCTCGGAGGTGTCGCGCGCGGCGAGGGAGCTCTCCATCTCAGTCATCGCGCCCATCTACGAGCAGGGCAAGAACGGCCGGCGCTACAACACCGCGGTGGTTATCGACGACGAAGGCAAGCTGCTCGGTCGCTACAAGAAGACGCACATTCCGTGGGGGGCGAACGATCACGGATCCTTCGACGAGCTCTTCTATTACGACGCGAGCGACGGCGACAATCGCTCGTCCACCGCCAACATCTCGAGCAATCGTTACTTTCCGGTGTTCCGCACGCGTCACGCCAACATTGGCGTGGCCATCTGCTACGACCGCCACTTCGAAGGAGTGATGTACACCCTCGCGGGGCAAGGCGCGGAGATCGTATTTTCCCCCGCCGTCACCTTCGGGAGCAAGAGCGAGCGCATGTGGCCGCTGGAGTTCCCGGTGGACGCCGCGCGCCACAACGTGTTCATCGCCGGTTCGAACCGCGCGGGCAGCGAGCCACCCTGGAACCAGCCGTACTTCGGGCGGAGCTACGTGGTGGGTCCCAATGGCCCGTGCGAAGACGTGAGCCGTCACGAGCGCATCGTGATCGCCGACGTCGATCTGGCGATGCTCGATCACCCGGATCCCAGCGGCTGGAACCTGCCGCGGGACACCAAGCCCGAGATCTACGACGATCCCGGCTGATCGGTGGTAAGTGGGCTTCATGAAGCTGGCGCCGCTGTTCCTGTTCGCGCTCCTCTCGTCCGGTTGTCCGGGGAACACGCCGCCGGCGGAGCCGGATCCGGGGCCGTCCAGCTACGAGACGGACATGCCGGCGGAGCCCACTTCCCTCGAGCCCGCGCCGCCGCCGCCCGAAGCCGGACGCATTCACCTAGGTGCGGCGATGCTCATCGGCGGTGAAGGACTCACGGACGACGCTCAGAGCGCCGCGTCGAAGGCCTTCATGAAGGCTTTCGACGACGGCATCTCGCATTTTCGCCAGTGCTACGCGCCGGGTCTCGAGAAGAACCCTTCGCTTTCTGGGCAGGTGGACGTGCGCGTCGTCCTCGATCAATCCGGGAACATCTACGAGCTGAAGCTCACCTCCGCCGAGCTCGACGATCCTGCCGTCGTGGACTGCATCGTGTCCGCGTTTCGCAAGCTGCGGTACGCGCCCCTACAGGGCGGTCGGTTCTTCAGCGTGACCGCTCCGGTGAAGCTCGATCCCAAGTGATCCGCCAAGCGGCTCACAGCATGGATTCGACCAGGAACGCGGCGATGATCAGGAGAAACACACCGACCGCGATGAGCAGCGCGAGCAGCTCGGGCCGGGACGCACCCAGGTGGTGCGGCGACGGGATACCGCTTTTCCGTTCGAGGACCTCGAATTCCAGGTCTTCGTTGGTTGTCGTGTGGGCTGACATGACCTGTGCCTCCACCAACGGATCCGTGCAACTGTCGTTCCGCGCGAGAATTTCCGGGTTGCGACGGCGCTTCGAGCGCACACGACGCGCCGAGCCGCGGCGCGAGCGCGAGCATTGCGCCTTGACGAGCGGGGCGGACGGACACAGTCGAGTCAGGGCGACACGGCGACGTTCGGACCGCGGTGTGGCCGCGGCGGACCGACAATCAGAAGACGGTGAGGGGCGCCAGTGCCGATCCTGAATCGCTTCGATCCCTGGGTCGTTCCGCTGCTCAGCTATCGAGTTGCGTTGCCGTTCAAGGCGACGGAAGCAGCAGAGCGGGTGTTGCCGCTGGTAGCCGCGCCGCTGGAAGCGACCACGGAGCAACGTCCGTTCCGCGGCGAGGTGAAGGACGGCGAAGCGCGCTTGACCGTGCGCGTGCCCACGTCCGGGGTGGCTTCGGGGGTGATCCAGCACGAGCGCGCGTTGGCCGTGGTGCACGGTCGCTTCAGCGACAGCGACGGCGGCTCGGAGCTCGAGCTGGTGGTGCGTCAGCCGCTGCCGGCGTTCGTAGTGCTGCTACTGGTGTGGATTGGGTTCATCTTCACCGTGGTCCGCGGCGCGGAGCCGGTGCTCTTGTTCATGCCCATCTCGGGGCACGCCATCCTGCTGATCTTCTTCCGCATGACGGCCCGCGAGCGCGCCTTGGGACCGCTGTCCCGAGTGCTCGGCGAGAAGTTGTAGCGTTCTGGCGGCTTCGGCACGTTTGGGGGAGCGCTCGACACCGACGGCGTCCAGACCGTAGGCGTTGGCTACCGCGAGCATCGTGCCCATGCCGCAGAAGGGATCAACGACCGTACGGCACTGGGTCTCGGCGATCAGAAACCGGGCTACCACCTCACAGGCGCGGCTGCCCATTGCACGGGCCCACGGCATTTCCCCGAGACCCACGATCACGTCCGCGCTGGCATTCCGTGGATCCAAGCGAAGCTTGCGACTCATGCACAAGAGGTGCGCGTAGCCGGGGCGCCCGTGAGTGACCGTACCCGGGGCGGCGCGACACACCATCTTGTGCCACAGACACAGAGCGCCGACGCGAGCAGCTCCCTGTTGCACCAGGTACGACTTGTCGGTCCACGCCCCGTCGCTCTTCACGTCGGTCTGAAAGAAGATGGCGACGGAGTCCTCTGCCACCGTGCTGCAGACGAGCGCCACGGTGTCCACGAACCACGCCTCCCACGAGGCCCGACGTGCCTTGCGGAGCTCGGAGCGGTCCGGCAGGGACGTGACGACGGCGTGGTCCGGACGTAGCTCTGCTGCCTGGAGCCAGGCCACGCCGTCGGTGGTGTGAACGATGCGTGACGCCACGGAGCGCTTTTAGCCCGTGGCGCACGGCGCAGCTATACCGTCCGCCCCTGAACGGCGTTCGCGATGATCGAAACGACGGCCAGGATCAAGAAGGCGAAGAACAGAAACTTCGCGATGCCGGCGGCGGCACCGGCGATGCCGAAGAAACCAAACACTGCCGCGAGCAGTGCGACGATGAAGAAGACGAGAGCCCAACGGAGCATGACCTTTTCCTTTCGCTGAGGGTTCGGACGCCGAGCGCCCTGCAGGATGACGATGGCAACCCGCATGCCAGCGCGGGAACGCGGAATTCCTAGGGGAAAGAAGCGGATTTGGTGCGAGGCACAACGCCGCACTGGGGTGACGCTGTGCGCTCGCGGTGAGCCTCGCCTCAGGGCAATTGCGTCGTTTTTGAGCGGCACGCCCGTTGCTCAATTGCAGCCGGGCGCATGGACACCACCTCCGCACACGCTGCATCCCTGGCAGTCGCGATCGCTCTGGCCGCGGGCATGCTCACGCAGGTCATCTCGCACCACTCGAGCATCCCGGCGATCCTCTTGCTGCTCGTCACCGGTGCGCTGCTCGGGCCCGATGGCCTGGGCCTGGTGAACCCGACAGTGCTCGGCTCGGGGCTGAGCGGCGTGGTGGACGTGGCCGTCGCGGTGGTACTGTTCGAGGGCGGACTGAACCTGAACGTGGCACGCATCGCCAAGCGCGCGTCGCCCATTCGTCGCCTGGTTTCCATCGGAGCTCTGGTGACCGGTCTCTCGACGGCCGCCCTCGCGCGTTGGCTCTTGGGCTGGGACCTGCGCCTGTGCGTTCTATTGGGTGCGCTCTTGGTGGTGACGGGGCCAACGGTGGTCAATCCGCTGCTCAAGCGCGTTCGTGTGGATACCGGCGTCGCGACCGTGCTCGAGGCGGAGGGGATCTTCATCGACGCCATCGGCGCCACGCTCGCGGTGATCGCGTTGGAGGGCGTGCTCAGTCCGGGCAGCGCCGGCTGGGGGCCGGTGCACTTGGTGGCGCGGCTCGGCGTCGGCGCGGCGCTCGGTCTCGTGGGTGGCATCGCGGTGGTGGGCATCTTTCGGTCGCGCTCCCTGGTGCCGGACCGCTTGGAAAACGTCACCGCTTTGGCCCTGGCGGTGCTGCTCTTCACCGGCTCGAACGCGGTGATGCCCGAAAGCGGCATCGCGGCGGCGGTGGTGGCGGGCATCGTGGTTGGGGCGAAGAAGCCACGCTTGTGGCGGCGACTGCACGACTTCAAGGAGCAGCTGACGGTGCTGCTACTAGGGCTCCTTTTCGTGCTGCTCTCCGCCGACGTACGGTTGAGCGAGGTCTTGGATCTCGGCTGGGCCGGGCTCTGGGTCGCTCTCGGTGTGGTCTTCGTGGTGCGCCCGCTGGCCGTGCTGCTGTCCACGATTGGAACCGAGCTCTCGTGGCACCAGCGCGCGCTGCTCGCCGCCATCGGCCCGCGGGGCATCATCGCGGCAGCCGTCGCGACGTTCTTCGCCACCGTGCTCATGGAGCAAGGAGTCGAGGGTGGGCGCGAGCTTCGGGCGCTGGTGTTCCTGGTCATCGTGGTCAGCGTGGCGAGCGCCAGCGTGCTCTCGGCGCCGTTGGCTTCTGTGCTCGGCCTACGCCGGCAAGGGCGTCGAGGTTGGGTGGTGTTCGGCGCCAATGCCCTGGGACGCCTGGTCGCGCGGTTGCTCCAGGACAGTGGTCAGCCCGTCGTGTGCGTCGACTCCGACCCCGTCCTGTGTCGCAAGGCCGAGGACGCGGGGCTCAGTGTGTTCCACGGCAACGCCATGGACGACGTGATGCTCGCGCGCTTGGAGCCGACCTCCCGCACCGGTGCCGTGGCGCTGTCCCCGAGCGATGCGGACAACTACGTATTCGCCCAGCGCTTTCGCGAGCGGGCGGATCAGGCGGAGCTCTTGGTGGCGCTGTCCGCGGGCGGCACCGAGATCACCGACGAGATGCTAGAAGAGCATGGCGTCGGAAAATTCGGCGGAGCGCAGTTCGACGTCAGCCGCTGGAGCGGGTGGATCGAAGCCGGCGCTGCGCGGCTGCGCCACTGTGTGCCGGTGCCCGATGCGCTGGCTCAGCGCGAGCAGGACGCTCGTCGAAATCAGCTGGTATTGCCCGTCGCCCGTGATCGCAGTGACGGCGCGCACCCCGCTGCCGACGCGGGGAAAGGAGCACCCGTGTGGTTGCTCATCAACGAAGAGCGCAAGGACGAAGCTGTCGACTACCTGAGCGTGCTCGGCTTGCGAGAGATGTCGCGGCGTTCGTTGCCGACCTGGCGAGGGAGCCGAGGATGAAGAAGAGATGGTTCTGGGTGGTGCTTGGAGCGCTCGCCGTGATCTGGCTGGCGCCCAACGTGTTCTTGTGGTCCCACTGGTTGAATCACGACATCGGAACCTACGCACCGGGGGTGAAGCTGAGGCTGGACGGCGCGTGGGCTCCGTTGCCGTGGATGGTGCGGGCCGACCGAGCTCGCTTCGTGGTGGACGAGGACGCCGTGGACTTCGAGGTGGTGCTTCGCGACGTCAGCCTCACGGTCTCGCTGTTCGGCCTTCTGGATCGAACTCTCTCCCTGGACGACGTGGAGGCGGACAGCGGCACGGTCGCGCTGAGGAGCGCCTCTCCAGGGACCGGTAAGCGACGGGCCGCGCTTCCGGAGATCGCGGGAGTGCCCCTGAAGCCACCCACCCACGCGCCCTCTACCATCGATAGGGACAAGGCCTGGCTCATCGAGATCGCCGGTATCGATCTCCATCTTTCGGAGTTGTGGGTGGACGCGATTCGACTCCAGGGCAGTGCACGTGTTCGCGGCGCGTTTCGCTATCGAGCGCTCACGCTGCTGGACATCAACGACGCTCGGGTGGACGTGCGCGACGCGGCGCTGGCAATGGGGAAGGACGAGCCGTTCGCGCGCGCGATGTTCGCGGACGTGGAGGCCAGCACATCCCGCATCGACGTCTCCAAGGACGCCTGGGGGCTGGTGGACCAGCTCTCGGCCACGCTTTCCGCGCACACCGAGCTTTCCGGCAGCAGGTGGCTCGCCAGCTATTTCCCCGAGTTGCCAGCGAGCACGACCTCGCCTGGGCACGTGGACCTCGCGCTCGCGGTCGACGAAGGGCGTCTCGCGTCTCCGTCCTGGGCGCACGTTGCGTTTCCAGAAGCGGAGCTGAGTCATGCCAACGTTCGCGCGACGGGGAGCATCGACCTGGCCCTGCTCGTGGACGACGCGCGGAGCTCGCCGCGGGTCTTGGTCGAGGCGCCGAAGCTGAAGATCACCGAGCCGCGCGCGTTCTCAGCGACCGGAGCGCGAGCCTGGGTGCCGTTGCCCACTCGTCGCTTGCGAAGGCTCGGCTCCGTGACGGACGCGCACGCTGCGGTGGATCGCCTGGAAAGCGGCGACATGGAGAAGCTGACGCTGACGCCTTCGTTCGGGGTTCACGGCGGCAGCCTCGTGGCGTCGGGGAGCTTCGACCAATGGCACCAGCGGCGAGCGGTACGGCTCGACGCAACGCTACGGCGCGTTTCCGTTACCTACGACACGTACGGCCTCTACACCGACGCGCGGCTCGAGGGTCGCGTTCGGCTGGCCGGCGACCGGCTGGCCTTCGCTCGGGGCAGCCTGAACCTCGACCGCGCTCGGCTTCGCATCGAAGACGACACGGTCGAGGATTGGAGCGCGCAGATGGACGTGAAGACCACTCGCTCTTCCACGGGCTGCAACCGCGGCGTTGTCGCCCTTGCGGCGTCTTCTGCCGAGCCGATTCACGCCTTCGCGGGCGGGGGCTTGCTGGAAAAGGCGCTGGCGCCCGAGGGCGCCGTGAAGGTCGACGCGGATCTCACCGAGAGCTCCAAGAGCTGGAGCCTCCGCCTTCGGAACGGCCGCGTTGGGTCCACGCCGGTGCGAGGCATCGTGTCCCACCGCGACACGACTGCTGCGGCGTTCTTCATCGACGGTCCCGTGATCTCCGTGGGGGTGCGCGTCGACGAAAAAGGCGTTCACGTGAAGCCCTTTGCGGGCTCGGTGCCCGACGGCGTAGCGGCCGTCACTTGTGGCGCCTGAGTGGTACGGCGCTTGCTGGATGACCTCAGCATGAACACGAACGAAACCAGTCACCTGCTGGACGTCGTGTCGCAGTTCGAGACCGCCATGCTCGTTACCCATGACTTGAGCGGAATGCTCCGAGCGCGCCCGATGTCGATCGCGGAAGTGGAGAAGAACGGCACGCTGTGGTTTTTCACGGCGCACGACTCCGGCAAGGCACCAGAACTCGAGAAGGACTCGCGGGTCGCCGTCGTGATGCAGGGCCCCTCGCGCTACGTGTCCATCACTGGCACCGCGCGGCTCACCCGAGAGCCCGAACGGCTCGAGCGCCTGTGGCGCGAGAGTTGGCGACCATGGTTCCCCGGTGGAGCCCAGGATGCCACCGCCGTCGCCGTGCGAGTGCTGCCCGTGGCCGCGGAGTACTGGGACCTCAGCGGTCTCTCCGGCGTGCGCTACGTGGCGGATGCCCTCGGTGCCATGGTCCGCCGCCAGCGCGCCAGCGACGACGGCGACGCCAGCTATCACCAGAAGTTCGCGTGAGCTACTGAGGCACGACCTGGAAGAAGTCCCAGGCCGGAGTGTGGTTGTTCTCTTCCGGCACCTGCGCCGTGACGTACAGCGCGGGGTAGGTTTCGTCCACCGTCACGCTGCCGCCGCTCTCGCTGGTGACTACCGCGGAGACGAACAGCTGAGGGTTGGACGCGTCTCGCCGTGTTGATGAGAACACCACCCAGTAGTACGTCTTGCCTTCGAAGGTTTCTGCGGTGGGCGCCCACCGCGGCCAGGAGTTGGTGAGCCCCGGGCTGGTCTTGCCGGTGCAGGCCGGCGGGTCATTGGCGGAGAGGCGAGTGGCGGTACCGCCGCCGGACGGCACGACGAACACTTCGCCACCGGGCTCGTTGTAGGAATCCGCCCAGCCGTTGGCGTCCTGGTAGGGCGCGGCGCGGTTGAAGGCGAGCAGCGTGTCCTCCGGTGAGATCACCGGATAGTACTCCCAGTATGCCGGGTCGCTGGCGCCTGGCAGCGGCGTCGCCGTGCCCCCTTGCCGGTTGGCGAAGGGGATCGTGTAGATGTCCATGTGCGGATCGGCGTCCGTCACGCGGGCGATCACGCCCTCGGAGGTGACCGGTGCGGACACGTAAGCGATGGTGGAGCCGTCGTGCCAGAAGGTGGGCGACGCCACCTGGCCGGGATCGCCGCTGCGCGCGAAGATCCCCCAGCCGGCGTTGGGATCCGTCGTGTGCAGGTCCGTCCACACCAGCTCGTTCTTGTTCTGGGTCAGCGTCGGGTCGAAGAACACCGCTACGGCCACGGCGTCCGTGGCCGAGTAGTGCGCGGGAGACAGCACCGGTGCCGATTGCTTGGTGCGACCCAGGAGCGAAAGCGCCGTGGCACTCACCACCGTGTCCGCCGGCGCCGTGCCCTGGCCATCCACGCTGCGCACGTCCACGGACCGGGTGCCCGCGCTGCCATCGCGCACGTAGAAGGTGAACTTGCCGTCCGGCGCAGAGGCGTGACACGCCACGCAGGTGGTGTCGCCGCCGACGATGGCGGGAGTGAGCACGGTAGAGACTGCCGTGTCGCCAATCGTGAAACCCTTGAGCGCCGTCGCCCCGCTGCCGGGCGCGCCGCTGGTCCAGTACACCACGGAGCCGGGGGCCGACACGGGCGCGATGTGCAGCTTGCCTTCTGCCCCCGTGGCCGGACCGCTCACCACGTTGCCGTTGTCGATCTGTGCACCGCGCAGGGTCACGTCGATGTCGTGCCCGGAGCTGTGTTGGGTCAGCGCCTGCCACGTGGTCTTGGCGAAGGTGTAGGAGGTTTGCGAGGTGTACACGACCAGGTCGTTGTCTTGGTTGTCCACGTGGAGCCGCAGCTCGAACACGTTCTGACCGGCCCCTGGTGTCCACTCGAAGCGCAGCGGCGACCAGTTCTTCGGGATCAACGCGCCGAGCGCCGGCTCGAACAAGCAGGGGCCACCGGTGGGGTCCCCGGCGCCCGAAAAGTGTGACGGCGTGTCCGACGGCAGCGTGCTCTCGACTTCGGGATCCTTCGGAAAGTCTTCGTAGCTGGAGGGAACGCCGCCGGTCCCGCTAGCTCCACCCAAGCCGCCTTCGGTGGCTGAACCGCCGGACCCGCTCGACCCGCCGCCGGTGCCCGGGCCGTTCTGGGCGACCGTGTTCTCGTCCGACGAGCAGCCCCCAAAGACTCCCGCGATGCCCAACGTGAACGTCAGAATCAGCGTCGGTACGTTCCAGCGGCTCATGGACGGAAGGATACACCATCTCCGCGTTCAGACACGGAGCCAGGAGTACGCCTCCGCGAACACCTCGCGGCCATCGCGGGGCACCGGACTGCCGTGAGCGAGGACGATACCGTCGCTGTCCCATTCGAGGATCCGCCGCACCTGCTCTCTCGCCCGCGCTCGGTTGCCCACCACGATGCGTTCCAAGTAGCCTTTCCCCGGCGCCGTGTTCGCCATCAGCCGCGCGACCATGCGGGTGGAGCGCGCCGGGTGCGTGCTCAGGTTCAGGAGCGCGTCCAGGCACAACAGCGTTCGGGTCGCAGTGTGGAAGAACACGACCTCGTCCTCGAAGCGCGCGGAAAAGTGCACCTGTTCCAGGTCGCCGCCCCAGATCTCGTGGGGCTCGTCCCGCATCACATGGTCGAACCTCAGGTCCTGGCGTTTGTCCACGAGACGCGGACAGGCGCATAGCGCGGCGTCGGGATAGGCATCTGCCCATTCGCCGGCATACAGGTGGTGATAGCGACTGGCACACACGATGGCGCGCACCGGTCCCAGCGCGTCCACCTCGTCGCGCAGCCGGGCCTCGAGCGCCACCGGTCCGTGCACGAAGAGCCCGCCGTCGGACAGCTGCACCACGGTCATGCGCGTCCCCGTCTCCACGCCCCAGAACTTCTGTGGTCGCGCCACCATCCAGATCCGCTCGCGAAACGGCGTGAGCTGCATGCCAAAACGCTATCATCGGAGTTTCATTTTTTTGTGGGTCCGCCGCGGAATCCGCCCGTTGTCGCAGCGCAATGTCCGTCACTGGAGCGTCGCGGCGGCCTTGACACAGCCGGGGCCGCGGAGCATGTTCACCCCACCCCACCAGGGGTGGGGCTCGAAGGGAGAAGCGATGATCGCGCTGAAAGTCACCGGCATGACCTGTGGGCACTGCGAAATGGCCGTAAAGAAAGCACTTTCTCAGGTGCCTGGAGTCAAGAACGTAGTGAGCGTGGACCGCCAGAAGGAGGAGGCCGTGGTCGAGGGGGATGCCGCGATCCCCGCCCTCGTCGCGGCCATCGAGGAGGAGGGCTACCAGGCGGAGCCGCGCACGTGAAGCACTGTGCCCACGGTCTGAAGTTGGATCCCGAGACTCGGGATCAGGCGAAGAAGCGGCTGCTCAGCATTCGCGGCCATGTGGAGGGCATCATGCGCATGCTGGAGGACGATTCGGTCTACTGCGTGGATGCCCTCAAGCAGATCAAGGCCGTGAACGGCGCACTCGAAAAGGTGGGCTCGCTGGTACTGCAGAGCCATCTCAAGGACCACGTCGTCACCGCTGCCCAGCGGGGCGACGTGGACGAGATCGTCGCCGAGCTCATGGAAGTACTGAAGTACCGCTGAGGTTTCGGAAGATGAGCGATGGACAACAGAACCTCCTGAAGTTCGACGTCGGCGTTCAGGGCATGACCTGCGCGAGCTGCGTGGCTCGCGTGGAGCGGGTTCTGAAGAAGCAGCCGGGCGTCGTGAGCGCGACGGTCAACCTCGCGACGGAGAAAGCGAGCGTCGAGTACGATCCGCAGGCCGTCAACCCACAGCGCCTCAAGGTCGTGATCGTGGACGCGGGCTACGAAGCCGTGGATCTCGCGCGCGAGACGGACACTCAAGAGGAAGCGCGTCAGGAGGAGCAACGCGCGCTGACTCGGGATTTGGCCGTCGGCGCGGCGCTGAGCGTCCCTTTGGTGCTGCTCGCCATGGTGCCCATGCTGGTGCCTGCGGCGATGCATGCCCTGCATCGAGTGGCGAGCATGCAGGTTTGGGGCTTCGTGCAGCTGCTGCTGGCCACTCCCGTCGTGTTCTGGGTGGGCCGTCGCTTCTTCCGGCAGGGCGCCGCGGAGCTCCGGCACCTGTCCCCGGGTATGAACACGCTGGTGATGATGGGATCGAGCGCGGCGTACTTCTATTCGCTGGTGGCGCTGGTTGCGCCGGGCATCTTTCCCGAAGGCACCGCCCACCTGTACTTCGAGGCCTCGGCGGTCATCATCACCCTGATCCTGCTTGGCAAGCTCCTGGAAGCGCGCGCCAAGGGCCGCACCTCCGATGCCATCAAGAAGCTGGTCCAGCTGCAGGCAAAGACTGCGCGAGTGATCCGCGACGGCGCCTCGGTGGAGATCCCCGTCGACGCAGTGGTGCCCGGCGACCGCGTCCAGGTTCGTCCCGGTGAGCGAGTTCCCGTGGATGGCGTCGTGGTGGAGGGACAGAGCTTCGTGGACGAAAGCATGATCACTGGCGAGCCCATACCCGTGGAAAAGGGCGCGGACTCGACGGTGGTCGGTGGCACGATCAACAGCAGCGGCGCATTCGTGTTCAAGGCGACCCAGGTGGGCGGGGACACCGTGCTCGCGCAGATCATACGCCTGGTGGAGCAGGCCCAGAACGACAAGCCGCCCATCCAACAGGTCGCGGACAAGGTCGCGGCCGTGTTCGTGCCGGTGGTCATGGTCGTCTCCCTGCTCACTTTCGTGGTCTGGATGCTGGTCGGTCCGAGCCCCACCTTGAGCTACGCGTTCGTGGCCGCCGTCAGCGTGTTGCTCATCGCTTGTCCCTGCGCCATGGGACTGGCGACTCCCACTGCGATCATGGTGGGAACCGGCAAGGCCGCGGAGCTCGGTGCGCTGTTCCGGGAAGGAGCGGCCCTTGAGACCATGGCCCATGTCGACACCGTGGTGCTGGACAAGACCGGTACGCTCACGAAGGGTCGGCCCGAGCTCACGGACGTGGAGGTGTTCGGAGGCGAGGAAGCGGACGTGCTCGCGTGGGTGGCCGCTGCGGAAGATCAAAGCGAGCATCCGATTGCTCGCGCTTTGGTCGCTGGTGCCAAGGAGCGTGGCATCGAGGTGCCCCGGGCCGAGTCCTTCCAGGCCGAAGCCGGCTACGGCCTTTCGGCGCGAGTCACTGGCCGCCGTGTGGAAGTGGGCGCGGATCGCTTCATGAAGAAGCTGGGCATCGACGTGTCGTCGTCGGCCGACGTCGCTCGACGCTACGGAGAGGACGCCAAGACGCCGATCTACGTGGCCGTGGACGGCGCGCTGGTGGCGATCCTCGCCGTCGCCGACCCGCTCAAGAGCGGTGCTGCGGAGGCCATCGCTGGCTTGAAGGAGCTCGGGCTCACGGCAATCATGCTGACCGGGGACAACCAGCGCACGGCCCACGCGGTCGCCGACCAAGTAGGGATCGACCAGGTGCTGGCAGAGGTGTTGCCGGATCAAAAGGCCGCGGAGGTGAAGCGCCTGCAGGCCAAGGGCTCCAAGGTGGCCTTCGTGGGCGACGGCATCAACGACGCGCCGGCCCTGGCGCAAGCGGATGCGGGCATCGCGATCGGTACGGGTACGGACATCGCCATCGAAGCGGGCGACGTGATCCTCATGCGCGGCGAGCTCTCGGGCATCGTGGACGCAGTGCGCCTCGCACGCCGCACGCTGCGGACCATTCGCCTCAACTTCTTCTGGGCCTATGCCTACAACGTGGCGCTCATTCCCGTAGCCGCGGGGGTGCTCTACCCGGTGCTGCGCATGCTGCTCAATCCGATGCTCGCGGCCTTCGCCATGAGCCTGTCGAGCGTGTTCGTGGTGTCGAACAGCCTACGTCTTCGGGGCTTCTCGCCGCGCTCGGCCCACTGACTCAGCCGAAGCCGCAGCCGCCGGTGCCACAGAACCCGGAGGAGCAGCCACCACCCGTTGGGGGCGCCGGTTCTGCCCGACTGCCGCCGATGGCGAAAGCGCTGAGCTGCTTTTCCACGTTGGCCGACTCGCAGGCCGGGCAGCGCGCGTCGCTGAGCTCGCGCACCAAGTCCTCGAATTTCTGACCGCAATCGTTGCACAAGAAGTCGTAGAGCTTCATCAGGCAGTCCTTCCCAGCGTTTGGAGCCAGGAGGGCTCACAAAGGGTTCGGGCTCAGCTCGGAACGTGGGCGAGAAGCAGAGAGAGCTGCGCTCGATGGTAGGCGACCACGTCGTCCGGCGTGCCCCAGCCGGCGGCCCGAGCGCTCAGGGCCGCCACCACGCGCTGGAGGTCTTCCCGAGACGGCCACCCGTAGTCCGCACCGACCTCGTGGAACACCGCCTTGACCGCCGTGCGAACGCTCCGTTCCACGTCGGCCTCCTCGTCCGTCAGACCGACCGAGCGCCGGGTGCGGGCAAAGGTCTCCTTCTGGGCCTCCAGGAAGCACCGCGTGACGAGCTCTCGAGCCTTCGGGGGCGAGAGGTCGAGCAGGTCCGGCGGGGTGATGCTCCACCGCTGAAACTCCCGCGAAGCCTTCATGACTTCATCAGGGTAGCCGGCGGGACGTGGTTGGCGATGATCGACGTCGTGTGAGCCCGAAACTCGCGCAATTTCGCCCCGCTCGTGACAGGGTGCCGCCATGGAAACGTCGGGCTTCGCGATCACCGTCGAGCTCCCGGTGCTGTGGGGCGACATGGACGCCTTGGGCCACGTGAACAACGCGGTCTACGCTCGCTGGTTGGAAGAGGCCCGGATTCGCTATTTCGAGCGCGTTGCTCCGTTCGAACCCGACGGCGTCGGGCCCATCCTCGCCCACCAGGCGATCGACTTCCGCCTGCCGGTCGTCTACCCGGATCGCGTGACCGTGGGCGTGCGTGTGTCGCGCGTGGGAACCACGTCTCTGACCCTCGCCTACCAGGTGCGAAGCGAGGCCGCCGCCGCGGTCGTGGTCGATGCCCAGTCCGTGATCGTGCTCTACGACTACGCAAAGGGCGGCAAAGTACCGATCGCGGACAATCTGCGCGCGCGCATCGAGCAGCTCGAAGCGGCGTCAGCCGTGAAGACGACGACGTGAAACGAGCTTGACCAGCTCGAGCCACGCGAGACAGAGCACGGCACCTCCCACGATTGCCACCACCAGCTGCCCGGCCGGCACGGGGGCGAAATGAAAGATGTCGCGCACCGGCGGCACGAATAGCGTCGCCCCGAGCACCACGACGGCGCCCAAGAAAATGAGCCGCGCGGGCAAGTTCGGCACTCGCAGATTCCCGATCACCGAGCGCGTCCAGGAGCGATTGGTTGCGATCAGCCCAAGGTTGCCGACCATCAGCGTGGCGAAGGTGAGCGTCCGTGCTTGAGCCTCGGAGGCCCCGTTCGCGAGGGACAATCCGAACACCGCCAGCGAGGCCGCGAGCAGGCTCGTTCCCTGCACGACGCCCAGGCCCACCATGCGAGCGTCGAGCAGCCGCTGGGCGATGGGTCGCGGCGGTCGTCGCATGATGTCCTTCTCTTCCGGCTCTGCTTCGAAGGCGATGGAGCAAGAAGGATCGATGACCAGCTCCAAGAACACGATGTGCAACGGATACAGCGCCAGGGGCCAACCCAAGAGCACCGGAATCAGCGACATTCCAGCGATCGGAACGTGGATCGCGATGATGTACACCATCGCCTTCTTCAGGTTCGCGAAGATGCGGCGCCCGATCCGTACCGCAGCCACTATGGACGAGAAATCGTCGTCGGTGAGCACCAACGCCGCGGCTTCGCGAGCGACGTCGGTGCCGCGGCCGCCCATGGCCACGCCGATGTGTGCGGCCTTGAGCGCTGGAGCGTCGTTCACGCCATCGCCGGTCATGGCCACGACCTCGCCCTCGGCCTTGAGCGCCTGAACCAAGCGGAGCTTCTGCTCCGGGACCACGCGAGCGCAGATGCCCAGGTGCCGAACTCGCGCGCGGAGCTCGTCGTCGCTCAGCGCGTCGAGCTCTACGCCCGTGATCAGATCCGCGTCGGAAGCGAGGCCGGCCTCCTTCCCGATGGTGCGCGCCGTCTCCGCGTAGTCGCCGGTGATCATCACCACGCGGATGCCCGCGCTCTTGCACTCCGCGACGGCGTTCTCGACCGTGGGGCGCAGGGGATCGGCGAGGCCCACGAGACCGACCAGCTCGAAATCGTAGTCGTGCTGCTCTGGCGGGAGCTTGTCGCCGTCGAAGTAGGCGCGGGCAACTGCGAGCACCCGAAGCCCCTCCTGTGCCATGGCCCGAACCCGCTGCTCGACGCTCTTGGCCGCGGGCGCATCCAGGTGGCACAGGTCGATGATGGCTTCGGGAGCGCCCTTGGCGGCGATCACCCGAGCGGCGCCTTCGGGCTCCCTCCACACGTGGGAAACGCTGAGGAGCTCGGGGGAAAGCGGATACTCCCGCAGCAGCGACCAACTGTCATGCAGGTGCTCGGTTCCCAGGAGCTTGCTCTGGCCGAGCTCCTTGAAGGCGACTTCCATGGGGTCGAACGGGTCGCGCTGGCTGGCCAGGATCCCGAACTCGACGACCGAGTGGACCGACTCCGGCAGCGCTTCGTCACCTACCGCGTGAGCCCCCGCCGGCGTCCAGAGCTCGGCGATGGCCATGCGGTTTTGCGTCAGCGTGCCCGTCTTGTCGGAGCACAGCACGGTGGCCGCTCCCAAGAGCTCCACCGTGGGGACACGGCGTGTGAGGACCCCGCGCCTCGATATTCGCCAAGCACCCAGAGCCAGGAACACCGTGAGCACGACGGGGAACTCTTCCGGGAGCACCGCCATCGCCAGGGCGATGCCCGCCAAAAGCCCGCGCAGCCAGTCGCCGCGAGAGAGACCGAACACCACGATGAGCAGCACGCACAGCGTGAGCCCGCCGATAGCGAACTTCTTCACGACCGAAGACACTTCGACTTCGAGGGGTGTCTTTTCCGCCTTCAGCGTGGAAAGAGACGCGCCGATCTTGCCGAGCTCGGTGTTCACCCCGGTTTCGAGCACGCGCACGGCAGCGGTCCCGCTCACCACCAGGGTTCCGGAGTACACGAAGGGTAGGTCGTCGCCCCCGGGGCGGGCGGTTTCCGGCACGCCGAGCGTGGCCCGCTTTCTGGCGGGCACCGCCTCGCCGGTGAGCAGGGACTCGTCCGCCGAGAGGTTCATGCACTCGAGCACGGCCGCGTCCGCGGGCACGCGGTCTCCCTCCGCCAAGAGCACGAGATCGCCGACGACGACCTCGCGGCCCGGGATCCGCTTCTTGGCGCCGTCGCGCACCACGGAGGCTCGGGGACTCGACAGGTCCCGGAGCGCGGCGAGGGCCCGCTCCGTCTTCCGCTCTTGGTAGAAAGTGATCGCGATGATGACCACCACGAAGGAGAGCAGCGTCAGCGCATCCTTCAGGTCCCCGAGCAGCAGGTACAGCGCGCCACCCCCCAAGAGCAAGAGCAGCATTGGCTCGCGGAGCACCGCAAAGAGCTGGGCGAAGAAGCTCGGGCGCTCGTCTGTCGGCAGCTCGTTGGGGCCGTCCGTCACCAGGCGTCGCTGAGCTTCGGCCTCCGTCAGGCCTCGCGCCGAGCTGAGATCGAAGGCATCCGCATCCATGGCTAGCAAGCAGGGTTTGGAGCGGCTGCGGTCCGCTGTCCATGGACGTCCGTCATGGCTGGAACGAGCGTGTGGTGCCGATGTCGGCTTCCTGCGCCCCTTGCCTCACCGTTTCTGAGTCGTCGACGGTTTGGTACCATTTCGAGATGAGCTTCTTCAGGTACTTGGGGATCGTCATCGTGGGACTTGCGGGTGCTCTCGCCGCATCCGGCTGCGCGCAGGGGGATTCCTCCAGCAGCCTGCCGGGCACGGGCGGGGGCTCGGGACAGTGCGGCGCATCGGAGGCGGTGTGCAACGGTAGCTGCACCAACCTGGCGGTGGACGCCAAGAACTGCGGCGGTTGTGGCGTTGCGTGCCTCGCTGGCCAGGTCTGCTCTGCCGGGACGTGCGCCACGGGCTGCGGCGCGGGGACCACGCAGTGTGGAACCGAGTGCGTGGATCTTCAGTCCTCGCCTTCCAACTGCGGCAGCTGCAACAACGCGTGTCCCACGGGGGATCTCTGCGCACAGGGGGAGTGCATCGGCTCCTGCACCCCCGGCACGACGGCCTGTGGTGGTTCCTGCGTGGACCTGCAGACGGATCCGGCCAACTGCGGCGGCTGCGGCACGATCTGCGGCGCGGGGGAGCTCTGCTCTCAAGGCCAGTGCACGCTGCAGTGTGCCGGCGGCCTCGACAACTGCGGCGGCAAGTGCGTCGACACGCAGGCGGACCCGACGAACTGCGGAAGCTGCGGCACGGCGTGCTTGCCCAGTGAGGTGTGCTCCGTCGGCCAGTGCAACCTCCAGTGTCTGGGTGGTACCACCGCCTGTGCTTCCGGAGCTGGCGGCGTCACCAAGTGCGTCGACCTTCAGGTGGACGCCAACAACTGCGGAACCTGCGGCAACGTCTGCCCCAGCGGCCAAGTGTGCTCCGCGGGTCAGTGCCAGCTTTCGTGTACGGGCGGCACCACGGACTGCAGCGGCAAGTGCGTGGACACCAGCCTCGACCCGAACAACTGCGGAAGTTGCGGCAATGCCTGCGCTTCGGGGCAGACGTGCCAGAACGGCGCTTGCGGTCTCGTCTGCAGCGGTGGGCTCATCAAGTGCGGCAACCAATGCGTGAACCTGCAATCGGATCCGGCCAACTGCGGCGCCTGCAACTACGCTTGCAGTCAAGGCCAGGCTTGTACCAACGGCAACTGCACCTTGGTGTGTACCGGTGGCACTACCAACTGCAACAACAAGTGCGTGGACACCAACGTGGACCCGACACACTGCGGGGGTTGTGCCGTCGTGTGCAGCGCAGGACAGAGCTGCGTCAACGGAACCTGCACGGTGGTCTGTGGCGGCGGCAGCGTGAACTGCGGCGGCCAGTGCGTGCAGCTGAGCACGGATCCGAACAACTGCGGTAGCTGTGGCAACAAGTGCGCGTCGGGGCAGTCGTGCCAGAACGGCGTGTGCACGTTGGTGTGCAGCGGCGGCACCACCAACTGCAGCGGCCAGTGCGTGCAGTTGAGCACGGACCCGAACAACTGCGGCAGCTGCGGCCACAAGTGCTCGGCGTCCCAGGCATGCCAGGGCGGTCAATGCGTGACCACTTGCAACCCGACGAACAACATCGGACTCACGGCGACGGCGAGCTCCAGCGGTGGCGGCACCGTGGCGTCCGGCTACGGTCCGGAGAAGATGCGGGACGGCAAGATGGAAGCGACCTGCAGCACCGACAAGTTCCACTGGGTGACCGCGGACAACACGCCGGGCAGCGCTTGGATCGAGCTCGACTGGACCAGCGCCCAGACGGTGGCGCGCATCAGCATCGACACCACCCAAAACACCGTGGTCGCGTGCGGCGGCAGCGCCGCGGGCCGCACGCTGGCGGGCGGCACGATCCAGTACTGGACGGGCTCGACCTGGGCCACCGCGGGCACCGTATCCGGCAAGACCAACGATTGGTCCTTCACCTTCCCGTCGCCGGTGAACACCACGAAGATCCGCATCTACGGCGTCCACGCGACGAACACGACGGGTCAGCAGTCCAATCCCATCATCATCGAGTGGCAGGTCTTCTCCTGTTGATTCACCGTCGCTTCTTGCGGCGCGCGTGCTCGACCAGGTCGGCGAAACCGTCGAGTCGCGCGCCGCTGAAAGCGTGTCGAAACAGGTAGACCTCACGTTCGTGGAATGCGGCGCGAATGTACGGGGTCTTCGACGTCCAGATGCGTAGCGCGTGATCCCCGACGCGCACGAACGCCTGCGCCTTGCTGCCACCTTCGCCGAACAGGAACGTGCAATCCAGGGACGGACAGTGGGCGGCGGTGTGAGCCTTCGGCGTCTTGATCCGGACCGCCTCCACCCAGCGTTTTCCGCGCCGCTCCAACCAAACCAAGCTCGTTTCGAAGAACAGGACCACGCAGTCGGCGTCGTGGATCTGAAAGGACGGCACCTTGGGGTGCACCGTCTCTACGGCCCCGGTCTCGAGGTCCATGCGGCTCAGGGTGCGGTGTCCCGAGAGGAAGGCCCAGCGCCCGCTGGCGTCGATGTCGAGCTCGACGATGCTGCGGTCCATGTAGGGCGAGAAGCTCTCGCTCACGTCGGTGAGGCTCTCGTCTCGATAGCCGAGCCGCGTGCGGCGCGGCAGATCCCCGCCCAGGTCCTCGCGCGGATCCCAGGCCACCAAGAAGCGCCCCGAGGCGGACCGCGCCAGCCGCGGCTGCCCGGGAAATTTCGCCATTTCGTCGTTCACGCGCCAGGGGGACCACACCTCGGGAGGCGCCTCCGTGAAGGTCGCTTCGGTCACCAGCGGAGGCGGCTTGTCGCGCGTGCGGCGCTTCTTGGGGACGTCGTCCTCGAAGGCGCAGACGGCCGCGAAGGCGCCGAGCATCTCGTAGAAGCGTCCGTGAGACTCGAACAGCAAATGCTCACCGAGCACGCGCGCATTGTCCACCCTCGCTCGAGTGCTGCCCAGCCGCTTGAGGCGATCGTGGGACACGCCATATAGCATGGGCTCGCCGTAGTCGCCGTAGACGACGAGCGCGCGTCCGTCGAACACGGGCTCGAGCTCGTCGCGCCGAACGCTGGCGCTGTCCAACACCTGCCACTCTTCGTCCACGAGTAGCAGGCGCTCGACGGTGAGCACGGCGCGGCGCCCTGCGCCGAGACGAACGACGTCGAGCACGTTGTCCGCGGGCCCGAAGCGTGCTGCGAGCTCTTGGAGAGCAGCGGCGCGGCGCTCTTCGTGCTGCGCGCGGTGGTGCGCGCTCTCGGGATCGGGACCCTGCCAAGGAACCAGTCGCACCGGGTGCGCGGCCTCGCGCTCCATCTCTTCGGCGATCTGGTGCTGGTCCAGCGTGGTCCGCGCTCGCTCCTCTGCGGCGTGATCGACGTCGTCGTCGCCGAGGGCCTCCACGTGGTCGAGATCGATCCACAGCGTCTTGCCGTGATCCGCGTGGATGCCGAGGCGCACGCCGGGGCCGTACTTGTTGGCGCCCACCCAGAACACCACGCCGGTGGCACCCAAGGCCCGGCGGCCTCGCACGACCTTTACCCGCGTGCCGACTTCCACCTGAAAAGCGAAGCAAATCGGGGCCGCGGCTTCAAACGCCCACATTTGACTACCGGGTCGGCCGGTCGGCCGATATAGTGAGGGCGATGAGGGCAGTGGCGCTTTGGATGGCAGGGCTGGTGGTCCTTTCTGCGTGTGGCTCCAGCGACTCCTCCGAGGGAGGGGGTGGCTCGGCGGGCACCATCGACGCAGCGACCGGCGGTCAGAGCTCCGGTGGCACCAGCGGCAGCAACAGCGGTGGGGGCGGCAGCGGCGGCACGGGCACTGGGGGCACCGCCACCGGAGGCAGCAGCACGGGAGGCGCGGCGGGTCAGGACGGTGGCGTGACGCCGGACGGCAGCGCGGGCGCTCCTGCCGAGGCCGGTGTCGACGCCGCGCCGGACGCTGGCAAGCTCACGGCCCAGAGCTGCTTCGACAAGATGTTCCCCAACGCCAGCGCTTCCGCGTTGGGGCTCGACTACGATCAGTTCAATCCCACGATTGGCTCGCACTGCAAGGGCACCAATCAGCAGGACATCAAGGGCGTGCAGAAGGTGGTGTTCCTCGGGGACTCGGTCACCGTGGGCACGCCCCCTACGAATCTCAATCCGGGCGCGGTCTACCGAGCAATCTTGGCGAACAAGCTGGCAACGCTGTTCAACATCCAGCCTCCGGGATTTGGTTGGGGCGCCGCGGATCCCATCAATGGCGTGGCGCTTCCGCACGAGTCGGGCGACTTCATCAGCTGCGCCAAGTGGGGAGCTCGCACCGACGACCTGATGCAGGACAACACGCAGGTGGAAGACTGCATCCCGCCGGACAAGCGCAACCTGCACTACCTGGTGATCATGACCATGGGCGGCAATGACATCGCCTCCATCACCAAGGCCGGAGGAGGAAGCAACCCGTCCAAGACCATCCCGGAGCTGTGGCAGCAGACGCAGACTTTCGTTCAGCTGCTGCGGGACACGGTGGAGTGGTTGAAGAACCCGGCCAACGTGCCCGGCGGCGTGGACGTGGTGTTCGCCAACAACTACGAGTTCACGGATGGAACCGGCGAGACCAACGCCTGCGTGTTGGCGGGCCTCGGTGGCATCGAGCCCTGGCAGGACAAGCAAGCGCAGGCGGACATGGTGATCTGGGCCAACGAGCAATACATGAAGATCGCCACGGACACGCAGAGCGACATGATCTTCATGCTCGAGTCGTTCTGTGGTCACGGCTACAAGCGCGACGATCCGACGGGCCCTTGCTATCGCGGCCCGAACACGCCGCTGTGGTTCGACACCACCTGCATCCACCCGAATGCCCCCGGGCACGCCGCCCTGGCGGACTTGTTCTACGAGACCATCGCCGAGTAGCTCAGCGATCGCGTCGCCGGGGCTGGGACCTTCGAGTGGGCGCTGGGCGCGCTACCGGCGAGGCAGCGTGACGAGAGGGCGCAGAGGACGAGGAGGACGACGCGGATTCGGTGGCGTCGTCGTCATCGTCATCGTCGTCGTCTTCACCGGCGGCCTTTGCTACTCCCGCCCAGAACTCGAAATCTGGATAGATGCGCGTCTCCACGGTGACGCAATAGGTGCCGGGAGCCTCCGTGGCGGCGTTGCAGCGACCGGGGGTCTTCGACAATCCGGGGCAAGCGTCGAGGCAGGCCGCAACGTCGTCCCCCGCGAGCTCGCAGCTGGCGGCGCACGCCCGAAGGTCCGCGATCTCCGAGCGCTCTTGGAAGTGCGCTCGATACGCGGAGGAGGACACACAGCCCGTGCACAGAGACAGAAGCAGAAGCGAGTACCAACGCATGGGACGGGCCATAGCAACCGACATACCAGGCAAAACGCCCGCATTTCGGGCGCCAGCCTGAGGTCGTGTCGAGACGATTGTGGCTGCCGCTCCACACCTCCGAGTTCACGCCTCGGGAAGCCCGCCCGGCGCTATGTCGTAGGGCGCCGTATGCGGCGTCTCGCCCTCGCGGCCTTCCTCGCGCTCTGCTTTCGCCCGGCCAGCGCTCTCGCTTGGGCGTGCCCGGACGAACGCGCTGCGGTGCTCGAGAGTCCCCGCGCCGCGCCGGCGCCCCTCAACACGCGCCTGCGGGTTCGCTTTGTCGCCAAGCCCACTCAGCAGGATCTTTCGGAGATCACGCTGGCGAGCACTTGGCCGGCAACAGGAGCGAGCCGCGCTTCGTGCTGCTCGACAAGAAGCAGCTCAGGCGCCGCGTGCCCAAGGCGTTCCTACCGTGACGGGATCTTGCTCATCGCGCGCTCGGCCAAGGCTGTGATCGTCAACGACGGATTCACGCCGGGGTTGGCCGACACGGCCGCGCCGTCGATCACGTACAGGCCCGGGTAGCCGAACACCTCGTGGTTGTCGCTGATCACGCCTTCTTCTGCGCTGCTCCCCATGGTGGCGCCGCCCAAGATGTGCGCCGTGGAGGGCACGCCCAAGAGCGTTTCCGTGAGCAGCGTCATGCGCACGCCACCGGTCTTCTCCGCGAAGCGCCGCGCGAGGTCGTTCGCCTCTTCCATGAAGGCGGTGGGCGCCACCGCATCTTCCGGCAAGCGCGTGACGAGCCCCCTCTGAAATGCCGTCCATGCGCTGCGTCCTCGGGTGAGCGTGATGGTGCTCTCCAGCGTGCGCATGTAGAGCAAGATCTGGCTCTTGGCCGCCCAGTCGCGCACCGTCAGCGCTCGCGCCCAGGCCAACGGATGGCGGGCGAAGCCGCGGGCGGCGCCGACGATGCGCCCGGCCGCCGTGGCCGCGGACGCGTGGGGCAATGCCATCAAGCGGAAGAAGCCGGAGCCCGAGCCGTAGCGCACCGGCTCGATGTGGCTGTGCTCGTCCGTATGCAGGATGGACGTGATGGCCACGCCTTCCGAGAGATCTTGTTGGTCCGGCGCGATCACGCCGATCAGCGCCTCGTTGTTGGTACGTACCCGTTCTCCCAGCCGTCGCGACAGCTGGGGAAGTCCCGCCGCGTCCGCCTGCATCTCGAGGAGAAGCGGCACCGTGCCCAGCACGCCGCCGGCCAAGATCACGCGATCCGCCGTGAAGCTCTGGCGACCCCCGCCGAAGCTGCCGCGGGTCTCCAGCACGTAGCCCCCGCCCGCGCGCGGGCGAATGGCGACGACCTCCGTCTCCGCTCGCACGGTGACGCCGCGCTTCTCCGCCAGGTACAGGTAGTTCTTGTCCAGTGTGTTCTTCGCGCCCGGACGGCAACCCGTCATGCACGCACCGCAGTGGATGCACCCGACGCGCTCCGGACCTTCACCACCGAAGTAGGGATCCGGCACGCGCCTTCCCGGCTCCCCGAAGAACACGCCGACGTCTGCCAGGTGGTGCTGATCCGGGCGGCCGATGTCCTGGGCGATCTCCGCGAGCACGTGGTCTCCCGTCGTCCACCTGGGGTTCCGCGCGGCGCCCAGCATGCGCTGCGCGGTCCGGTAGTGGGGCTCGAGCTCGCTCTTCCAGTCCGCCAGATGGCTCCAGGAGTCGGCCCGGAAGAACGAGTCGGACGGGATCGGTAGCGTGTTGGCGTAGGTCAGCGAGCCGCCGCCCACGCCGACGCCGTGCAGGATGGTGACGTGCTCGAAGAACGACATCTGGAAGAAGCCGCGCAGGCCCAGGTTCGGCATCCACATCCAGCGGCGCAGATCCCAGTTGGTCTTCGGGAAGTCCTCCGGCCGAAAGCGCCGTCCCTTTTCCAGCACCAGCACTCGGTAGCCCTTCTCGCTCAGCCGCAGCGCGGAAACGCTGCCTCCGAAACCGGACCCGACGATGACGAAGTCGTGATGGTCGCTCATGCCGTGCGATCATGGGGCAGGGCCGCGCGGTCGTCGAGCACGCTCGTTCAGCCCGCGTCGTCGTCGAACTCTTTGCGACGACCGTGCTGCACCATCAGCGCGTCGTATTCCTCGAAGGGAGTGCGTCCGTTGGGCAGCTTGCGCAGGTCCACGCCCAGCACCCGCGCCGTGAGCAATCCCGTGAGCGCCAAGACCCGATCCCGCTCCGTGTAGCGCCCCACGCTGCGGAGATCGTTGAGGCAGCGCTTGATGGTGGTGGCCAGCTTGTCCTCGATGCGCTGGGAGACTCCGGGCATGGCGAAGCTCTCGGCGATGTCCGTAGCAAAGCGCGAAAACGGCGGCGCGAAGTCCTCGTCCTCTTTTCGCATGCGCGCTTCGCTGCGGGCCCGGGCGCCGACGAGGTAGTCGTCAATCAGCTGCTCGATTTGGCGCACGTCGAAGGGCTTGCTCACGAAGGTGATGTTCAGCGCCTTGGTTTGCCGCAGCAGGCGCTGATCCGATTCGCCGGTGATCAGCGCGATGGTCATGTCGGCGTTGTTCCGGCGCAGGTACTCCCCGAGCACCAGGCCTTCCATGCCCGGTAGCTTGTGATCGATGAACGCGACCTGAAACGTCCAATAGGGCAACGTCTCGAGACCGGCTTCGGCGGACGCAGCGGGCACCGCTTGGTGGCCACTGCGCGTCACGATGTCTACCAGCAGGTGGCGCATGGCCTCGTCGTCGTCGATGACGAGGATGTTCAGCTGGTCGTGCTCCCCTTCCATGGCCCCAGCAGCAAGGATAGCGGAAACCGAGCAGAGTCGCGCCTTGGCCGCGATTTGCTTGCGGTTTCGCGGGTCTGATGCTCAAGGAGCGAGCGGATTGTGCGCGACGAACACGTCCGTCGCGCCGTTGTCGTCGCCGGGTAGGATGTTGTCGGCGTCGGACTGGAAGGCGACGAAGCGTCCGTTGCCGGAGATGCGCGCTCCGCGACTGTGGCCGTTGGGAGGCTCCGCCCCGTGGCTCACCCACGCGACCTCGCCGCTCACGGTGTCCACGACGAAGACGTTCCAGCCCGTCGTGCTCTCTGCGACGAGGTTCGTCGCGTTCGACGAGAACGCGACGAAGCGTCCGTCCGCGGAGATACTGGGTGCCTCCGCGTCGCCCTGAGCGGGGACGCCGCCGAGCCCATGGCTCGAGAGCCGGAGCTTTCCGGTCGCGGCTTCCCAGAGGTACACGTCGCTCCCCGGGTTTGCGTCATCCGACGTGAGGGGCCGCTTGGAGACGAACACGACCGCGCTGCCGTCCGCGTTGACTCGCGGCGCCCAGGCAAGAAAGAAATCCTCCGAAACACCGGTAGGATCCGTCAGGCGCTGGACTTGCCCCGTGTCCAGGTCCTTCAAGAACACGTCGAAGGTGAGCTCGTTGTCGCCCGCCACGCCCTGACTGCCGGACGAGACGTAGGCCAAGAAGCGGGCGTCCCTCGAGATGCTCGGGGCAAAGCTCCCAGAGCTCGGGAAGGTGTCGGGCTCGGGCACGCTCTCCAGGGTGGGGCCGCCGGGGCCGCGATCCACCATGTAGACATCCGAGATGGAGTTGTCGTCCTTGGGCAACAGGGCCCCATCGGAGGCGAACACCATGCGGCTGCTGTCCCAGCTCAGGGACGAGACCGTGGAAGCGCCGGGCTGGGCGTTGCCGGCTTCCGTGAGGCTCAGCATTTCTGGGCTCAAGCTGTGCAGATCCACCACGAAGACGTCGAAGTTGCCGTTGTCGTCGAGCTTGAAGATCGAATCGCTGGAGGCGAGCGTGAGAAACTCGCCGTTGGGCGAGAGGGCGGGGAGGCGGTTCTTGCTGCCGGGTGCGGAACCGATGGTGACGAGCTGAGTGGTCTCCCCGGGCAGCCAACGAGTGAAGACGTTCTCGGCGGTCGAGGTCTCCGGCGCGAGGTCCGTGGCGTCGGAAGTGAACGCGACGAGGTGGCCGTCACTGGAGATGTCGGGCTCGCGGCTGGATCCATTCGCGAAACCGCCGCCCTCGGCCACGCTGACCAAGCGTAGAGGGGCGACGCAGGCGCCGTCGTCGCACACCTGAGGTGCGGGACAGCTGCAGCTGCCCGCGGCGCCGCCGACGCCGGCCGCACCCGATGCCCCGCCCATGCCCGCTCCGGCGGCACCACCCGTCCCAAAACCGCCTCCTGCTCCCGCTCCGTCCGCGGCGGTGGAGCCGCCACAGGCGACGAGCAGACACGATGCGATCAAGAAAGGCAGGCCCCTCGACATGGTTGGAGCTTACTTTGAGGTCATCGACGGTGCACGCTGGGATTCACGGCGGCTTCACCCCAAGGGCGTCGAGGACCGTGACGGCGAGCAGTATGGCGCCGAGCGTCATGAAGATGCCGCCGACGATCCAATCCGTCTCGAGGTTCTCCGCTTGATTGCGCACGAGCATTGGACCTACTCGGTGCGCACGATCACGTGGAACCCGCGGTCCGTCTCGACCACGTGGCTGAGCTCGTTCACGTCGAGCGAAAACGCGGCGTTGGCGAAGGTGGGATCGAGATCGCTCTTCGAAACGCTGCCGAGCGCACCGCCGGTGGCGGAGCCGGCGTCGCTGTACTTCTTGACCACGGCGTCCCAATCCGCGCCGCCGAGGAGCTCCTCACGAGCCTGCTCGGCCCGAAGACAAGCCTCGCCGCGGGAACGCGTGGCTTCGGCGTGCTTCACGCCGGCGTGGCGCACCAGGATGTGGGCCACGGTGATGTGCTCTGGGGCGTCGCTCTTTGGTGTGCGCGGCGCCGTCGCGTCCGCGAGGCAGCGATCGGCGGCGGACACGGGGGCGTCCGCCGTCTTTTTCGCGGGCGCTTCCGCGGCGGGCGCCGCCCCGCCGCAGGCGGTGAGGAAAAGGGCCAGAGCGATGGTACGCATGGCCCGAAGATAGCAGCTCAGCGCACGACGATGGGCTGCATCCAAGGGACGTCGTCCGGCGTCTTTGCGGAGATATCACTGGACCACTGCTCGTCGTCCAGGCGCTCGAAGTTCTCGGTGATCTTCTCGAAGTAGCTGGAGACCAGACCCACGTAGGCGCGCGGTCCGCTGCAGCCGTTGGTGGTCACCACCATGGTGCGCGGCATGCCAGTGCCCACGTGCAGCACGCGGCCGACGGGAGCGCCGCCCTCGTCCGTGGGCTGGGTGTGGACGTCGGCCACGACGGGGTCGAGCTCGATGGCCTTGGCGGGATTGAAGAACAAGCTCGCGTACCAACCGTCGAAGCCGGAGGGCTCGCCACACCCCTCCTGGATGACCACGGCCTGATTGATGAACGCGATGTGCTCCGCGCTGTGGGGTGCGCCGCTCTGCTGCTCTTCGGCCATGGCTTTCAGGGTGAGCGCCGTCGCCTGCGTCTTGTCGAAATAGCCGGAGACCCAGCTCTGGAAGCCAGGATTGTTGCCGTAGTCCAGCGAGGCCGTGAGCGCGGCGCCGCGCGACGCGATCTCGGCGATCTTGCCGTAGAGCTCGGGATACGGATCCACGAAGGCGTCTGGATAGTCGCAGCTCGCGCCACCGGTGTAGGACTGCTTCACGTACAAAATGGTGTCGTGGCGGAGCTCGGCCCAGGACGCATGCTGGGTGTTCAACAGCCGCCGACCCCAGGCCTCGGTGCCCGCGACGCTGGGCAGGCCGGCCGGGGCCTTCCCTGGAGAGAGCGTTCTGAGCGCGCCCAGCCACAGGTTGTACAGGTTCTCCTGCCAGTAACTCGCGGGGTGGGCGTCGGCCAGGATGCGCATGGACGCCAGATCCGACGCGTACGAGTACTTCTCGAGCTCGGGCCCCAGCAGCAGGCCGGCCTGGTCGTTGCCGAGGGCGGCGAAGCTCACGTCCAACGGATTCGGCATCATGCGCTTCACCGAACCGCCCTGAACGCGGTCGTACACCACGTTCGAAAACACGTGACTGTCGAGCACGTAGCGCTGTCCGAAGAGCAGGAAGGTGCTCGAGAGCGGCATGGTCCCGCTGCCGAGGCCGTTGATCATGATGTGGCTGGAGATGCGCTGCGTGCCGTAGCCGCCGGCGGTGATTGCCTGCGCGATGGTGGCATCGTCCACGGCGGCGAGGCTCGCGGCGTCCGCCACGCCCAGGTCGGCCAGCAATGCGTCGAGCTCCGGCAGCACCATGTTGTCGTGCTCGCCTACGAAGGTGCCGATGGCCGAATCCACGTTCTTCCAGTCTTTCATCGACTGGTCGTTCATCAGCGCGCGCAGCACGTAGGCCGCTTCCAACTGGCGGCGATTGAAGACCTGAGAGTGATCTTGCTGTGTCTCGAGAATGCGAAAGTCGATGCGCCCGAGCCACATCATGGCGCGGAAGTAGCGGCTCAGCTCTTCGCTGTCCTTGTAGTGACCACGCGGCTCGAACTGGGAGAAGTCGACGTCCCGCGAGACGTCGAACAACACCACGTTCTTCCACCCGGAGTGGGCGACGGCGCCTTCGTACAGGGCTTTGGCACTGTCCGCGTCTCCGCCGGCCACGGGCGGCGACCAGCTGCCGGCCAAGAGACTCTTGGCGACGCTGAGGTACAGGTCCGCGTCCAAGCGCGCTTGCTTGGGAAGATCCGCGGCAGCGCCGGATGCGAGGGCGCTTTGCATGGTCGCCAGCATCCGCTGCAACGTCGGGCTCAGGGACACCAGCTCCAGCTGGGCCAAGATGGTGTCGTAGGACTCGTGCACGGCGTACAAGATCGAGTCCGCCGACACGTATACCGGAAGGTCTTCCAGGTAGATGCTCTTGTAGCCGTACACGAAGCTCGGGAAGCGGTGCCGCTCGCTGATGACGAAGCCGTTCTTGCCCAGCGCGGCGTTCTCGTCGGCGTTCAGCTCCAAGCTGGACGCTTGGATGAGATCCAATCCGGAAGCCGCAAGGGGGTCGTAGCCGAGGTTCGAGGTGAAGGGGACGGCGTACTTCTCTTTGAAGCCGTCAGCGTCCAGATCCTTCACGGACGCCAGCGCTTGATCGATGTCATTCAGCTCCGTCTTCTGCTGCTCCGTGAGGCTGGTCTGAACGGGAGTCCCCGGATGCTGAGGGTGGTCCCCCTTCGGATCCGCGGATCCGGGTGTGCCATCGTCGCTGCTGCAGGCGGGAGTCCCGAGCGCCAGCAGCAGGGAAGACAAAAGCGTGTAGCTGCGGAGAGTTGTCATGGTGGCCTCCAAGCGGGAGTGGCACACGGCAACATCGATGTCAGCAAGCGCCATGCCGCAACGGGTCGGATCTGCACCAACGTGGCGGAGCGCCCCGCCTTTTCATTGAAAACCAGCGGGATCCGCCGCGGCACCCTTGGCACGCGGCATGCTGTTTTTGCGGGGGTCATGAACAATGAAGACAGAGCGATCCAGCGGCTCCGCCAGCCGGAGCCAAAGAGAGAAGAGAAGACCGCCCGCCCCGCCGTCGAGGCGCTTGGGGGCGTGAGTGAGTACGAGGCAGAGAGCGCCGGGAGCGTGCGCCGCGCTCTGCGGAAGCCTCCCGAGCCCAAGCATCGCCGCGAGCCGCTCTCGGCACGGCCGGAAGAGCTTGGAAGACGCTTCTTGGAGCGGGCGACCCAAACCCAGCGGAGCTCCGCCCGAGGCACGCCGCCGGAACAGATCGAGCTCCGGGAAGGCGAGGAGAACATGCTCGATGCCGTGGAAGGTGAGGTCGAGACCGAAGACCGCTTGGTGACGCGACTGACGCTCCCGACGGACTGACCGCCCATGACCGACGCGCGAGGCCGCGAGGCGAAAACACCGAGACAAATCCCGTGGCGCGGCCTCGTGGATGTCGGCTGGCGCGTATGGCGCGAAGCCTTCGACGACAAGCTCACCATCGTAGCCGCCGGCGTGGCGTTCTTCGGGATGATCGCCATCTTCCCCGCGTTGATTGCCGTCGTCTCCGTCTACGGCTTGCTGTTCGATCCTCACGACGTGCTCGGTCAGATGCGAGACATGGCGCCCGCTCTGCCCTGGAGCGCGCGCCGCGTCGTGATGACGCAGCTGTCGGAGATCGTACAGGGCTCCGGGACGCAGCTCGGCTTCGGCCTGGTCTCCAGCTTGGTCTTCACGATCGTGGGCGCCTCCAGTGGCATGCATGCCCTGATCGACGGTATCAACCACGCTTACGACGAGAAGGAGACGCGCAGCTGGTTCCGCGTTCGCGCCACGGCGCTGGGGTTCACCATGATCGCCATCGTGTTCGTGGTGATCAGTATCGCCCTCATCGCCGTGTTGCCGCCAATGCTCCCAGTGCACGTGGGCTCTTGGGTGTCCGTGCTGCGCTGGCCGGCGCTTGGCGGCGCATTCATCTTGGGACTCTCGTGGCTGTATCGACACGCGCCCAACCGCAGGCCCCCACGCTGGCAGTGGGTGAGCTTCGGCGCGGTGTTCGCAACGGGAACTTGGCTCCTCGTGTCCTGGCTGTTTTCGCTGTACGCGCAGAGCTTCGGACGCTTCAACCACACCTACGGCACGCTCGGCGGGGCCATCGTGTTGCTTCTCTGGATGTTCCTCTCCAGCCTCGCCATCTTGCTGGGTGCCGAGCTCAACGCGGAGCTGGAGCACCAGACCGAGGTGGACACCACCATCGGTCCCGAGCGCCCGATGGGGGAGCGACATGCGTTCATGGCCGACACAGTGGGACCTTCCGCGCCCAAGCGTGTCTCGCGCCTGCTGGTGCGCGGCGGATCGGCCTGGCGGGCGGACTCGAGGCGTGCTCGAATACCCCCATGAAGCACATCGTTCTTGCCGTCCTCGTCGGCGCGAGTGTCACCGCCTGCGGGTCGAGCCAGTCCGAGCCCCAGAGCCAGCCGCCGCCGCAGGGCTACTACCAGCAACAGCCGCCGCCCACTTATCAGCAGCAGCCCGCGCCGGCCCCTGCGCCCGCGCCGGCTCCCGCCCCGGTGGCCACGCAGCCTGCGCCCGCCCCGGCGACGACGACGGACCCCGCTGCTGCTTCCACGGGTACGCCAACGGCGATCCCCGGGGTCATGAAGAACGCAGATGGCACCTGCTCCATCACGCCCCCCTCCATGAACGGGCAGCCTGCTGCTCCGCTCACGGGTCCCTGTCCTCCCGGCATCTGAGCGGCACCGTGAAGACGCGCTCTTTCGCGCTGGCCGTCTCCATCTTGGCGGGCATCGGGGGCGCGTTCGCGTGCTCCGCGAGTGGCAACAAGAGCTCACCCGGAGGCAGCAGCGGAACTACGGGTTCGGGGGGCACCGGCGGTAGCGGCACCGGCGGCGGCGGGGGCATCGCCATCGACGCCGGCACCGGCGGCAGCGGCGCCAAGCCCGGCGGCGTGCCGCAGACCTGCGAGGCCGCCAACGCGTCGCAGAGCTACATCGGCTGCGAGTATTGGCCCACGGCGACGATGAACGATCAGCTCAACAAGCAGTTCAAGTTCGCCATCGTGGCCGCCAACCCCACGACTACGGACGCGGTCGTCACGGTGGAGCAGAAGGGCTCGCAGGTCGCTCAGGTCACGGTCAAGCCCGGTGGCCTCGAAACCGTGGAGCTGCCCTGGGCCATGGAGCTGCAGTCCGGCTCCGCCCTCGCGCAGGGCGCCGCGTTCCACGTGACGAGCTCCGTGCCCATCACGCTGTATCAGTTCAATCCGCTGGAGTTCCAGCTACCCGGCTGCACCGGTGATCCCCTGGGGTGCTATTCGTACACCAACGACGCCTCGCTGCTCTTGCCCGTGAGTGCCATGCGCGGTGAGCACTACGTCGTCAGCTATCCGGCGCTGCACTTCGGCAGTCAGGATCCGATCGGCGGCACCAGTTGGACCAACCTGCCGGGTCTTCTGTCCGTCACCGCCACGCAAGACGGCACCAACGTGAAGGTGCGCACCAGCGCCAACGTGGCGGCCGGTCCCGGTGTCACCGCCCTCACCGCCGGTTCCGAGACCACGTATCAGATGAACGCCGGCGACGTGCTCCAGCTCACCACGCAGAAGCTGCCGGACCAGCAGATCGTCGCGCCGGGCAAGAAGTGCACGACCGTCACGGATGGCATCCCGCCCCTCGTGACCACGGACTACTTCTGTCCGCCGCCCCAAGAGTACGACCTCACCGGGACCTACGTGAACGCCGACAAGCCCGTGGCCGTGTCGGGCGGGCACGATTGCACCTTCATTCCCTTCGACAAGCGCGCCTGCGACCACCTGGAGGAGACCATCTTTCCGGTGGACGCGTTGGGACAGGATCTGATCGTCACCTCGCCACAGGACGTCGGTTCCATCAGCACCGGTCCCGGGACACCCGCGTACCACTACGTGCGTGTGCTCTCCGCCGCGGACGCCAACGAGATCCAGTTCGACCCGCCGTCCATGCATGCCCCGGTGACCTTGAACGCCGGGCAGTGGATCGAGGTCGGGCCCATCGCCGGGGATTTCCGCGTCACCGCCACGAACAAGATGCTGATCGCGCAGTACATCGCCGGGCAGGAGTTCACCGGCAACGCGGAGGCCGGAGATCCGGCCATGTCCGTGGCCATCCCCACCGAGCAGTATCGCCTCGAGTACACGTTCTTGGCGCCGACCACGTACACCTACAACTTCGTCAACGTGGTCGCCCCAGCCGGCGCTTCCATCACGCTCGACGGCACTGCCATCCCCCCGAGCGAGTTCCAGCCCATCGGCGGCAGCGGCTATGGAGTGGCCCGCCACAAGATCACGGGCGGCGTGCACACCATGAAGGGCGATCAGAACTTCGGCATCGTGGTGTACGGCTACGCTTCGTACACGAGCTACATGTATCCCGGCGGTCTCAACTTGGAGACCATCGTGATCAAGCCCAGGTGACGCATCCTGATGTTGGCACGGCGCGATACCCGTCGCGCCGTGCCGTGTAGTCTTTGGCGCGACGGGGCTCGCGCCGCCCCGACATCAAGAAGCGGAGGAGAGCAAGCCCGCGTGCTCGAACGCGCGGCGCAGGAAACGCACCGGCATGTTTCCGGACTCCAGGAACACCTGGTGGAAGCGGCGATCCAGCGCGAGCCCGTCGAGCCCGTCCGCGTTTTCCTTGGCGACGTCCCGCTCCAGCTGCAGCACGAGGCGGTTGCCGGTGAGGTAGGAGAGCGGATAGCCGCGCTCCTGGGAGTACCAGTTGAGCTCCGCCTGCACGCGCCCCGGCACGAAGCCGGTGACGGCGGTGAGCAGGCTGCCGGCGAGGGCGAAGGGATCGCTAGAGCTTTCGTCGTAGCGCACGCCCACGTCCAAGTACTTGCGGTCGCCCGTCATGAAGAACAGATCGATGGCGACGCGGGCCCCGATGCGATTGATGTCCCGCTTGCCCACCAGTCGCGCTTCGTCGGCCAGGTCGCTCAGGTAGCCGACGTCGAGCATGTAGTCTTCCAGACGCGTGGTCCAACCTTCCGCCTGGTCCATGGCGTCCATGTGGCGCCGGATGACGGATGGATGCCCTGCCGCAGTGGCGAGCTGCAGGTGGTGCCCGGGGATCCCCTCGTGGATCATCATGTTGGGGATGGCCAGCTCGGTGTGCTCGTCCAAGAGCTCTTCGCTCAGGGTGAGGTACACCAAGCTGGTCTTGGTGCCGGCGCGGAAGGGCGCTGGCGAGACCATGGCGCCGGCAGGAATGCTGGGGGCCAAGAACGATGGCGTGCGCAACAGCACCATGTCCTGATCCGCCGGGATGGGGAACAGATCCCGCTCACGAATGAACGAGAGAATGCGGTCGCGCTCGGCTTGGTAGCGATCGAGCACGCTCTCCAATCGGCCGTCCTCGAGCTTCACCGCGTAGCGCTGGTTCAGCACCTTTTCCAGGTCCTCCACGCTGGCGTCCTTGGGCAGATCGTACTTGCCCACCAAGCGCCCTCGAAGCTCTTCGATGGTGGCCGCGTTGTCCGCCAAGAAGCTCTTGGCCATGGCCAAGAGCTCGTCGAAGGAACGATCGATGCCGCGCAAATCCACGATGCGGCGCGCTGTTTCGTGGCCCAGATGAAATTGACGGGTACTCGGCAGCGCCTGGACCTGGCTGACGTAGCTTTCGAGCGCGCCCTCTGCGCGGGTGCGCGCGGCCTTCAGGCGTTTTCGATCCGCAAAGCCCACGCGTTCGGCCCAGGCTTCTGCGGTGTCGAACAGCTGACCGAGGCCGCTCACTTTCTCTACGTCCATGCTCACCCAGCGCGCCACGGGGGTGTCGAGACGAGCGAGGAGTGCGGGCACGTAGTCCGCCACCTGCTCGAGGCGCGTGGTGATGTCCTCCAGACGAGCGGCGTCGGGGCGCGGATCGTTGACGAACAGCATGAAGATGCCGTTGCCGATGTCGTCCCCGGCGGTGGGCATTTGCGCCAGGCGGGTGCGGTCGTTGAAGCGATAGCTGTCGGAGTGGATCTCCGCTTCCAGCATCAGTCCCGCGAGCTCCATGTCCAGCTGCTCGTCGAAGCTGTCCGCGGCAGGCAACTCACCCAGGAGGTCCTTCGCCTCGGCGAGACGTGCGTCGATTTCCGTCTGGCTCGGGTCCGGCAGGTCGCCCAGGTCCCGCTCCACCCCGAGGGTCACCCGGCGATTCGGGTTGCGGCTGAAATGCGCGTGAAAAGCCTCGGTGAAAGCCTTGAAGTCCGCCATGGCGCGGGAGCATACGTCAGCCGTGGGCGCGGAGCCATTCGATGGCGGCACGCACCCGAGCGGGCAGCTGTCGCGACGGGTACACGACGTACACCGCCCGTGGCGCCACCTGGTGCCCGGTGATCTGCACGCGCACGAGGTCTCGGAGCAGGCTGTCGGGAACGCACACCAGACCGAGGCCTTTGCGGGCAGCGTCGACGGCCAGTCGAGGATCGCTGACCACCACGCGTGCCGCTGGCCGTACGACCCGCGGCTGGCCGCGTTGCAGGAGGTGCCAACGCGGACTCTGACGCGTGACGATCGCCGGGAGCTTCGTGACCCGCGCGCGAGAGATGCGCGGCTTGCCTCCGAGCTCTCGCGCCACCAACTCGCGGGAGGCGCCCAGAGCGAAAGGGACGCTCCATAGCGGACGCGCCACCAACTCCGCGCTCTTCACGGGAGCCGCGCGCACGGCGAAGTCGAGCCCTCGCTCGATGACGTCCACCGTCGCGTTCTCCAGCGTGACCTCGAGCTCGACCTTGGGATGTCGCGCCGCAAAGGCGAACAGCGCCGGCGCAACGCGGTCGGCACCGATGCTCACCGGTGCCGTGACTCTCACGGGGCCGCTGAGCTCGCGGTCGTCGCCGAGCTCCGTGGCCGCCCACAGCTCCTGCATCAACGGCGCCGCGCGCTCGAGCAGGGCCGCGCCCTCCGGCGTCACCGCCACCGAGCGCGAGCTGCGCTGCAAGAGCCGCAGGCCGAGTCCCTGCTCCAGGGCGTGGATGCGTCGGCTCAGGGTGCTGGTGGGCACGCGAGTCCGCTCCGCCGCTCGCGAGAAGCTCTCGAGCTCCGCCACGGCCAGGAACAGATTCACGTCGTCCAGGGATATCGTCCCAATCATGGGATGAAGCATCTCAGATCATCCTGATGACGGCGAGAGCCGACGACGTTCTTCTTCCGCCATGCAAGACCAGAAAGTGATCGTGATTGGAGGATCTTCGGGAATTGGTTTGGCCGTCGCGGAAGCGTGCGTGGCCGCCGGTGCGGCCGTCACCATCGTGGGTCGCAACGCGGCACGGCTCGCTGCGGCACGGGTGGCGGCGCGCAAGCTCTCGGCGGACGTCACGCTGGAGGACGACGTGCAGCGGCTGTTCGACGTCCCGGTGCACCACGTCGTGCTCACCGCGGTAGACGCGCGCTACACGCCGGTGCGGGACGGAAACGTCGCGGACTGGCGGCGCACTCTCGACTCCAAGATCGTCGCGGCGCTCTTGATCGCAAAGCACGCCCGCTTCGAACCGGGAGGCTCGTTGCTGCTCACCGGCGGGGTGGCGGCACATCGGCCGGCCCCCGGCGGCGCCGTCGTCGCCGCGGCCAACGGCGCAGTAGAAGCGCTGACGCGAGCGCTGTGCGTCGAGCTCCGCCCGGTGCGCGTGAATGCCGTGTCTCCCGGCTGGGTCGACACGGCCATCTGGGACACGCTGGCGGGGGACGGCAAAGGCGAAGTGTTCGCGCGCCACGCGGAGCGCTTGCCCGTGGGGCGCATGGGGCAGCCGGCAGACGTCGCAGCTGCGGCGCTTTTCCTGCTGAGCTGCGGCTTTGCCACGGGATCCGTGCTGCACGTGGACGGCGGCCACCGCCTGGTGTGACGCCGACACCCCCGTCGGAACTCGACGTCTGTGATCCCGTCCGGGTGGGATTCACTCTTCTTGCAGACGACTTGCCTGGAGGTTTCTCATGCGCACCCTTTCCACGACTCTAGCCTTTGCCGCGTGCCTCGCGCTTTCCGTGTCCGCCTGTGGCAGCGATGACAGCAGTGGCGGCAGCTCGGGCTCGGGCGGAGCTGCCGGGAGCGGCGGTATGTCCGGCAGCGGCGGTATGTCCGGCGCCGCCGGTGGGGGCGGCATGGCGGGCAGCGGCGGCATGGCGGGCAGCGGCGGCATGGCGGGCAGCGGCGGCATGGCGGGCAGCAGCGGGATGGCCGGCAGCAGCGGCGCCGCCGGCATGGCCGGCGCTGGAGGGCAAGCCAACGTCGAAGTGGTGGATTGCGCTTCGGCGACGACCACCACGAACGTCAACATCGAAGGCACCATCGGAAATTTCAAGTTCAACCCGGCGGACGTGACGGTGTCCGTGGGCGACGTCGTGAAGTGGAAGAACGGCGCTGCGGTACCCCACACCACGACGAGCGGTGATCCGACGAACGGGCCCGACGGAAACTGGGACTCCGGCTCCTTGCTCGTCGGCCAGGAGTACTGTGTGAAGTTCCTCGTCGCCCAGAGCTACGACTACTACTGCACGATCCACACGAGCATGACCGGCAGCGTGACGGTGCAGTAAGGGACCAACGCGGGGTTCCGAGCCGGGCCGACATACCCCAACACCCTCCGTTCGGTTCGGCTCGGGACTCCCGCTGCGGACGCAAACGACAGCCAGCAATATTTTTATAGTTGACACTAATTCTCAGGGAATTAGAGTTAGCTATAAAATAATGGCAAACAACACAACTGCTCCGCAACCGTTTGAAATAAAAGCGAATTCACGGCGGCGCGCGCGCCGTTGGGCCCTTGGTGTTGGGGGCATCGCCCTCCTGGGCGCCTCCGCGGCCTTGGCTGCACCACTGCTCGGTGCCAAGGCGGAGAGCGCGCCTACGGTGGTGAAGACGCCGCGCCGAGTACGGGTGGCGAAGGTCACGGCGGCGCCGGAGCAGCGGGGCCAGCGCTACCCCGGCACGCTCCGCGCACACCAGCGGGCAACGTTGGCGTTCGACCTCGGCGGGCGGCTCACCGCGCGCTCCGTCCAGGTGGGAGATCGCGTGAAGAAGGGGCAAGTGCTCGCGCGGCTCGATGCCCGGGCGCTGTCGAACGCGGTATCCAGCACCCGCGCCGAGCTCGACCAGGTGCAGGCGCGGCTCACGCAACAGAAGCGCGATCAGCGGCGCACGGAACGGCTGTGGAAGAGCGACGTCATCTCGGCTCAGGAGCACGAGTCTTCCGCACTCCAGGTGGACGTGCTCGCGGCCTCGGAACGCACCATGCAGGTGCGGCTGCGTGAAGCCCGCCGCATGCTCGGCGAGTCGGTGCTCCGCGCGCCCTTCGACGGTATCGTCGCCGCAGTCCATCGCGAGCGGGGGGAAATGGTCGCGCCCGGGACGTCCATCGTCGAGCTTTCGGGCGATCACCGGCTGGAGATCGAGATCCAGGTTCCAGAGCAAACCCTCGCGCACCTCTCCCCGGAGTCCGACGTAAGGGTGGATCTTCCGTTGGCCGGCAAGAAGAACCTGAAGGGCACGGTGCGCCAAATCGGCCAGGCCGCTTCCGGCACCGGGCGACTGTTCCCGGTGATCGTGGAGCTGCTCGACAGCAGTGGCCTGCGCGCCGGGATGACGGCCGAGGCGGTGCTCGAGCTCTCGGCACAGAAGGCTCTCGCCGTGCCCGTCGCCGCCGTGCGGGATCCCTCCGGGGAGCGCCCCAGCGTGATCCGGGTTCGGGACGATCGAGCGGAAATCGTGCCGGTTTCGTTGGGTGAGCTGCTCGGGGACCAGGTCGTGGTGGAGGGGCCCCTGGCCGTCTCGGACCAAGTCGTGATCGCCGGTCACGCGTTCTTGTTGGATGGAGACAGCGTGCAGGTGGTGCCGTGATCTCGCGGCTGCTCCTGTCGCGGCGGTTGGTGCTCACCGTCGCCCTGCTCTTGTCTCTGGTCGGCGTGCTCGCCTTCGTGACCATGCCGCGGCAAGAGGATCCCAGCATGCCTCCGACCTGGGGCATGGTCATTGCGCCCTACCCCGGTGCGGACGCCGAGAAGGTGGAGCGCCTGGTCGTCCATCGCGTGGAAGAGCGGCTCGCGGAGGTGGAGCAGCTGAAGCACGTGTCGGTCACGGTGCGCCAAGGCGTGGCAGTGATCAGCATGGAGCTCCGGGATGACGTGGCCGATCACGAAGGCGCCTGGGACGAGGTGGAGCGTCAGCTCGAGAGCGCTCAGCGCGAGCTGCCCAAGGAGGTTCCGCCGCTGGAGCTCAAACGCGACCTCACGGACAACCAGAGCGTGGTGTTGGCCATCACGGGCTCCCCCGATCCGCTGGTGCTGAAGGACGCTGCCGAGACGCTGGAGAAGAAGCTCTTGGCTCTGGCGGACGTGACGCGGGTCGAGACGGCCGGTGCGCCGGCGGAAGAGATCCGCATCGAGCTCGACGACGCCGCGGCGCGCCGGCTGGGCATCGGAGAGGCGGACATCGCCCGGGCGATCGGCAGCAACAACGGCGGAATTCCCGGCGGATCCGTGCGCGCCGGGGAGCGCGTGACCACGCTCAGGCCGAGCAGCGAGCTGGCCTCCGTGGAGGACATCCAGGCGCTGCCGGTGATGCTCCCAGGGGGCGCCAGCGTCCCGCTCTCCAAGGTGGCGAAGGTGCGCCGTGTGCAAGCGGCTCCCGTCGGAGAGCGCGTGCGCTTCCAGGGCGAGCCCGCCGTGACCCTGGGCCTGGTGCCCCGCGGCAAGATCGACGTGGTGGCTTTTGGCGAGCACGTGCAAAAAGCCGTGGACCAGGCACGCCCAGCGCTCGCGCCCCTCGAGATCCACCAGCTCACGTTTCAGCCGGCGCGCGTGGAGCACCGGCTCTCGGACTTGAGTCAGTCGTTGCTCTTGGGCGTCGGCATCGTGGCCCTCGTACTGGTGCTCGCGATGGGCTTTCGCCTGGGCCTGCTGGTGAGCAGCGTGGTCCCCCTGGTGGCGGCGGCGTCCCTCGGGGTGTACGCGATGGGCGGCGGCGTGCTGCACCAGATCTCGATTGCCGCACTGGTGCTCGCCCTGGGCATGCTGGTGGACAACGCCATCGTGGTTGCGGAGGGCATCCAGCGCCGCGTGGACGGCGGCATGCCTCGCAGTCAAGCGGCCGTGGAAACGGTTCGCGAGCTCGCTTGGCCCCTGGGCTCGGCCACCGGCACTACGCTGGCCGCCTTCGTGCCCATGCTGTTGGCCGAGGGGCCCACGGGAGAGTTCACCCGCAGCATCCCCGTGATCGTGATGCTCACGCTGGCCATCAGCTACGTGTTCGCCATCACGGTCACCCCCGTCCTCGGGGGTTGGTTGTTGCGCCGCGGAACCTCCAGCGACGGCTGGATGGAGCGGCTGGGGAGCTTTCTGGGCGGCCTGGTGCTGAATCGCAAGAAGAGCGTGGTCGCCTTCGCCATCGCGGCGGTCAGCGTGTCTGGTCTGCTCGCCTCGCGGGTGGAGCAGCGCTTCTTCCCCGGCGCGGACCGCAATCAGCTGGTCGTGAGCTTGGAGCTCCCGGAGGGCGCTCACATCGATGCCATCGACCAGCGGGCGCAGAAGGTGGAGCGGCTGCTGTCGGAGGACTCACGGGTGGAGTCCATCGCTGCATTCGTGGGCCGCGCCACGCCGAAGTTCTACTATAACCTCCTGGATCGTCCTTCGAGCCCGCACCTGGCGCAGCTCTTGGTCACGACCAAGACCAACGCCGACGTCGAGCCCGTTGCAGCCGAGCTCCGCAGCTTCGTCGAGAGAGAGCTGCCGGAGCTCGAAATGGTGGCGCGGCCGCTGGAGCAAGGGCCGCCCGTGCGTGCCCCCATCGAGGTGCGTCTCTACGGCGACGACTTGAAGGATCTGTCCAGCGCCGCGGAAACGGTGCTCGCGAGCGTGCGCCGGGTGCCCGGCGCTCGCGACGTGCGCCACGATCTCGGCATCGGGGTTCCCACGCTGCGCTTCGACGTGCAGGACGCCGTGGCCCTCGACAACGGCCTCGGCCGGAACGCCGTGGCCCAGACGCTCCTTTCGTCCACCCGCGGCGCGCGGGTGGGGGAGCTGCGGGCGGGGGACGACCTGGTGCCCATCGTGGTCCGCAATCCCGATGGCGAGCGCACGCCCGCGGATCGCCTCGCAACCTTGGGCGTGGCCACCCCGGCGGGATCGCGCCTGCCCCTGGCGCAGCTCGGCACCACCAACGTCGAGTGGCAGCCGGCGATGATCCAGCGGCGCGACCGCAAGCGCTTGGTGCGGGTGGAGGCGGAGCTCGATCCGAGCGTTCCTTTCAGCCGCGCTCTCGGAGATCTCGATCAACGACTCGCGGGCGTGAAGCTGCCGCCCGGCGTCAGCCTGGAAATGGCGGGCGCCAAGGAGGGGTCCGGTCAGGCCAACGGAGCCATGCTCCGCACGCTGCCCATCGGCATGCTGCTCCTGGTCTTCATCCTGCTGGCGGAGTTCAACTCCTTCCGGCGACTGTTCATCGTGCTGGTGACGATTCCGCTGGCAGCTACCGGCGTGGTCCCGGGATTGGTGTTTGCAGGACAACCCTTCGGCTTCATGAGCCTGCTCGGCGTCTTCGCGCTGATCGGCATCGTGGTGAACAACGCCATCGTGCTCATCGACGTGATCGACAGCCTGCGCCGCGAGGGCATGCCGGTGGAGGCCGCCGTGCGCGAAGGCGTGCGGCGCCGCACACGGCCGATTCTATTGACCACCACCACCACCGTCGCCGGCCTCTTGCCGCTGGCCCTGTCGAGCACCTCCCTGTGGCCGCCGCTGGCGTGGGCCATGATCTCCGGTTTGATCTCGTCCACGGTGCTCACGCTGTTGGTCGCCCCTGCGCTCTACCTGGTGCTGCTTGGCAAAGAGCGCGCGTCCAAGCCGGAAAATCCCCTCCCTGTGTCGACGGAAGCCGAGGTCGCGGTATGATGAACGAAACCCCCTACATGCCCCCAGTCGCCAACACCGCAGACGTGAACTTGCGGGACACCATTCCCCTTCGCGAGCGGAAGTTCGCCCGCACCAAGCTCGCGCTGCTCGACGCTGCGCTCGAGCGATTGAAGCAAAAGCCCCTCGCAGACATCACCGTGCGGGAGCTGTGTGACGCGGCGGAAGTGTCGGAAGCGACGTTCTTCAACTACTTCAAGAAGAAGGACGACCTGCTGCGCTACTTCATCCAGATCTGGACGCTGGAGGTGCAGATCGTCGCGGAGCAGCGAGCGGGGGCGGATGGCGGCGTCTTCTACATCGAGTCCATCTTCGCCCACACCGCGGAGCGCATCGCCGACAACCCCCGGGTCATGCTCGAGATCGTCGGCCACATGGCCCTGCACGGGGAGGAAGAGGAAGACTGCGAGCCTCCCGCGCTCACCTTTGCGGAGCGCGTGCAGGCGTTCCCGGAGCTGGCAGATGCCGCCGTCAGCGCGGACGAGTGCCAGCTCGATGCCATGTTCCGCGCTGCCATCACCCGCGCCATCGCCAAGAAAGAGCTGCCAGCGGGCGTGAACGTGGACGTGGCCGTGGGCACCATCATCTCGTTCTTCTTCGGCACGCCGCTGTGGCACACACGCATCGATCCCAAGGACGTGGGCGCGCTCTACGCGGCGCAGCTTTCCACGCTCTGGGAAGGCCTTCGCTGTACGAACGCCTGAGGCAAAACCATGACGGCACCTCTTTCGGTCTTCCAGCCCGAACCGCTGGGTCGTGTCTGCGCGGCGTCCGCCGTGCTCGCCGACGTACTGCAAACCGTGCGCGTGACGCGCGTGTGCTACGGACGCATGGAGCTCGCTGCCCCCAGTGGCGTGGCCGTCGAGCCTCAGAACCGGACGGCCTTCGTTGCCGTGGTGCAGGGCAATGCCCGCCTCGAAACGGACGACGTCACGCTCCTCGGTCCGGGCGACCTGTGCGTGTTTCCTCGAGGCACGGACGACGTGGCTCGGCTTTTGGCGAGTGGTCCGGCGCCCACGTGCACGGTGGTGGGGGGCGTGCTCGATCTGGAGGGCTCGGAAGAAAACCCCGTGCTCCGGATCCTGCCGCAGCGAGTCGTCGTGCGGGGTGAACGGGGGCGCGCTGCGCCGTGCCTCGAGCCGCTGCTCGCCTTCATGGAACACGAGCACGATCGTGAGCGCCCGGGTGCCGAAGCAGTGCTTCGGTTGCTCTCGACGGCGCTCTTCGTTCAGGTGGCCCGTACGCACCTCACGGAAAACGCGGAGACGGACGTCGGATGGTTGCGGGCCCTCGGGGAGCGCCACATCGCGAGCGCCCTCGGCCTCATCCATCAGAGCCCAGAGCGCCCGTGGACCGTCGCGACGCTCGCCCGCGAGGTGGGCATGTCGCGCTCGGCCTTCGCGGATCGCTTCACCACGCTGGTGGGGGAGCCGCCGCTCCACTACCTGACTCGCCGTCGCATGCGCGCGGCCGCCGGCTTGCTGCGAGATGGTGCCGCCGTGGCGGAAGTCGCCGAACGCGTGGGCTACGGCAGCGAGGCGGCCTTCAGCAAAGCCTTCAAGCGTTCCGTGGGCGAGGCTCCGGGCGCCTACCGCCGCGCCGCCCGCACCGGGCTTCACGTTTGAGGGCGTCGCTCCGAAGCCTCATCAGTGAGGTCTTCTTGTCGGGCCGGCGCGATCCCGTCGTGGCCGCGCCGAACCGACAAAAGGATCGACGATTTCAGGAGTGGGACCGGCGCGGTTGGATGTTCAGCTCGCGGCGAAGCTCTGCCACGGGACGATGGAAGTCGTCCCAGGGGTTCCAATCCACGCACAGGTCGCGGTTCACCTGGGTGCCGCGCACGAAGGCCTCGAGCATGAGCTTGGGGTCCGCCACCAGCTTCTCGGGTCCGGTGGTGGGCGTGACCTGCACTCCGAGGTGGAATTGGGCGAGCATGAACAGCATGCCGAAGAGCGGATCTTTCTTCAGCATGCCGGCCTGGAAGGACGCGATCTGCGTCTCTTCGATGCTGCTCGTGTCGTACTCCGTGAGCACGTGCACGCAATCGTGGAACAGGATGACCTCCGGCCCGGAGTTCTTCTCTCCGGGGAAGGAGAACTCGTTCTTCGTGACGAAGTCGTAGTAGCCGCGGCCCAGCGTACCCGGCGGGCTGTCGGCCAGGGCGCGATAGCGGGCGGCGAGCTTCGCGTCCTCGATGCCGAAGACGCCCTTGAGCGCGCGCACGAAGCCGCGCACGCCCTGTTCGCTCACATAGGCGCGGGCGCGCTGTCCGATGAACGCGCGGCGCGCGATGTCGATGCGCGCGATCAAGAGGTGCTTGTCGATCAGACGCTGCACGTCTTTCAGCGCCTGGCTCTGGATCCCAAACGCGTCGGCGATGGTTCGAAGCAGCTTGCCTTCGGGCTCCGTCGCCTCTCCATCGATCAGGGCCATGATCACGGCGGCGGACAGGATGCGCTCGCGAAGCTCCGGTATCGGCACGGCTTCTGCGAGGGCCTCGGGCGTGATCGGCTCCAGGGCGTCCAGATCGAAGTCGGTACGCAGGATGTGCTCTTGGGCGCCCTCCAGCAGGCGGCGTTCCAGGTCATGGAGCTCGCCGTCGGCCATGGCCACCATCTTCAACATGCGGAGGCCGGCGCGGGCAATTTCCGGCGGCGGGACGATGAGATCCATTCGCTGATTCGACACGAAGGGCGCGCTGCGATCAAGCGCTGCCCGCTCTTGCGTGTTGCAGGCGCGCGCGCTCGCAAAGTGGTGGTGGATCCACGATTTCGTGGCGCCGTGAGCTGAGCTACCTCAGGGGTATGGAGTTCCTGGTCACGGGTCGCACTCCGCCGGATGGGCGACTCCCGAAGTCCGCGTGGATGGCGGTTTGGTTTCGGAGTGACGTGGAGGAGGCGAGGCGCAAGGCCTTGATCCGCAACAAGCCCGTGGCGCTACGCCAAGCGTGGTGGGGGCCGCGACACCTCGAGCTCACGAGCGCCGGGGACGTGTTCGACAGCGAGATCGCGGGAGCGGGCGGGCTGGCTGCATTTCATGCGAGTCTCGACGCCTTCCTCGAGAAGCTCCACGGGCAACAGGCCGTGCTGTTCGTGCTCGGGTGCTGGCACGACGCCGAGGACGAAGCGAGTGTACGTGATCGCCGCGCGCTACTTGGCGTTGCGACCCCGGAGTTGGAGGCTTCGCTGAAGCAGCATGCAGGGCAGCCCGGGGTTCTCCGTGTGGTGACTGAAGTCGTGCGGGTGGTGCAGCAAGACTCGTGGAGCAAGGAGGACCCGCTCCTGAAACGCATGCTGACACTGCTGGCGACGACGGAGAGCGACGTGCTCTCTGAGCTCGTAGCGGGGCGTTCGGAAGCCGAGGTCGAGCAACTGATGCACGTCTTGCCAGCCCTTGCGCAGCTCACTCTGTATTCCGACGCCGCCAGTGGGATCCCGAGGCTGCTCGCTCTCGCAGAGCCTCGCGCAACGCTGGAACGTCTGCTGCAAGCCGCGGACAGCGCGGAGAGCGTCGGGGTCGCTTCCGCCATCGCCAACAACCTGGGACTGGTGCGCGATCGGGAGCACCCGGAGCGTCCGCTGCGGTTGGCGTTGGAAGTGTATGGCCTCGCGGAACGCCAGGGTGCGCTGTCTCCTCACGATGCCGGCGTGCGCAAGAAATATCAGCAAAAGCTCGAGCGCCTGGCCAAGCGCTGAGCTACTGGGAGCGGGTCTTTGCACGCTTGGGAGGCACGCTGCCGCGCGGGCCCCAGGTTGCGTTCAAACGCAGTACCCGCTGGGCTTCGTTGCGGGAGACATCGACGCTGCCGGCCACCTTGGTGATCTCGTAGAAACCGAGGACTACGGACTCGAGGACGATGGCATAGAAGGGCTCTTTCCAGAACACTTCCGAGTGAACGCGAAACTGCAGCCACGCGGAGCTCGTTTCGAGTCGGACGACCTCGACGTCGAACACGTTGCGAAACACGGTGGGGAACACCCGCGGCATCCATTTCATGAGCGACGCGGGAGTGGTGCCGAGGAGCCGAAGAGCAGCGCGGACCGGCCCTGCGAGCAGCGGCGACTCCACGTGATGGGCGGTGAATCGCGTCCAGAAGCGCCGCGAGCCTTCCGAGCCGAGCAGCTCGAAGACGGCGCGCCCCATGGCCGCGTCGGCTTCGATGGGGATCCAACCGGATGGCAGCGTGGAGTCGATGATGTCCAGCACTTCCGGGGAAAGCTGACCTCGCACCTCGGCCTGCGCACCAGGCCGGAACCGGTCCAAGAAGGCGAGGGTGTCCTGGCTGCTGCGCGCGCGGCACGCCGGGAAGTCGTCACCGTTGCTCATCGCTGATCCAGGCGACGATATCGCCGGGGGGCTCGCCGGTACAAGGAGGGACGCTCAGGGGTGACGGCGGCGTGCGACGAGCAGGCCCGCGGCGAGGAGCGCGAGCGCCGAAAGGCGCGAGGGCGACGGCGGTCCCGGAACGTGACAGCCGCAGCCGCCGCTGTCGTCTCCGGCCGGCGCGGCGTTCGCACCGCCGCCGCTTCCCGGGACGGCGCCCGCCGCTCCCGCGGCGGAAATGGCGCCGCCCGTTCCCGCGCCGCCCCAACCAGACCCTCCAACACCCGCATCGGAAGTCGGCAGCGTGTCCGGCGCCACCCGGAGGGCATCGATGCCGATCTGCTTGCCGTTGTCTCCGGCGTTCACGTAGTTGTCGCCCAAGCGCACCCACTGATCGGCGCCTGCCGCGAAGTCGAAGCTGCCGAGCTCCATCCAGTCGTCGGACACCTGGCTCTGATCGACGAGCACCTTGTCCGAGGTGCCGGCGTGCTGGACCTTGTAGCTGGCGCCGCTGGATGGATCCCCGAGGGCCGGCACCCAGGCCCACACGCGGTACTTGCCGGCTTGATCGAAGGTGAGCTGCCAGAAGATGCCCTGGGCGTAGTCCGGATCGGCGTTGTCCTGCGTTGTGACGTAGGCGTGGCCGCCGTGGCCGGATATGTCAGGCAGCGCGCCGCCGGTGAGCTGGCCGCACTCTTCCTCGATCAGGGTCTCGCTCTGGCCGATCGACGTTGGACACGTGGGAGGTGGCGGAGTGACGGTGCCGCCGTTCTTGCTCACCAGCGTTTGCCCTTGCTGAATGCCGCTGGCGCCGTCCATGGGTTCGGGGATCACGGCGTGACCACCGTAGGAACCGCCGCTACCGGTGCCGCCGAAGCCGGGATCGCGATGCACGGCGAAGTGGACGTGGGGCGTCGAGAAGCTGCTGCAGCTGAGCGCGCCTTGGCAGGATTGGCCCAGGGTTCCGATCTGCTGCCCCTTGGCCACCTTCTGGCCCTTCGTCACCTTCAGGGTGTCGAGGTGGGCGTACATGGTGACGTACTTGTGGCCGTCGCCGAAGTCGTGCTCGATGTAGACCCGCTGTCCGTAGTTGGCCCAGCCCTCGGACCCCCAAGCGGCGTCCAGCACGGTGCCCGCCGCGGCGGCGAGCACCGGCTGACCCTTGCCGGAGCTCGGATAGCCCTCGAGATTCAGATCCAACGCGTACCAATCGTTGGCGCACTGGGAATCGCTCGCGCGGCAGTGCAGGCTGGAGCCCGCATTCGGTCCGTAACCGGACAAGACGTGTACCTTCTCGCCGTTCGCGAAGGGCAACGAGAGATCGGCGCCGTTCGGCAGCTGGACGGCGCCCTCGCTCTGGCAGCTCGCGTATTGACACGCCGCTGCCCTTCGCCCGCTGAGGGAAATGACCAGTGCCATGAGGAGCATCAGCCAGCGATTCATCGTAGTGAGAGTACCGCGTTGCCGAACGCCGGGCAGCGTGGGTGGGGCGCCCACATCGACCTCGATCGTGGCCTGATATAGGCTTGGGTCATGTGGCGCAGCATGGGCTTGGGAGTTTCGCTCGCGCTTTGTCTCTCGTGCTCCAGCAAGTCGAGTCACAGCGTGGAGCCGGCGCCGGACTCCGGCACGGGCGGCGGCGCGGCGGGCAGCGGTGGCGCGGCGGGCAGCGGTGGCGCGGCGGGCACGGGCTTCGGCGTGCCCCAGCTCTTGATCAAGACCGACGCGGACGTGAAAACGATGGCGCTGGGAGGCACCTACGCGCTGTTCGCGGGGGCAAGCCCCGGCACGCTGGGCATCGCAGCCGACTCCACCAACGACAGCTGGTCCGATACTGGGAGCGATCTGTGGGGCGTGGCCACGGACGGCAGCACGTTCTATGCGGCGGACTCCACGCAGAGTCGGCTGGTCTACGGCGGCGTCGGCATACCCCTCGAGCCCAAGTTCGTCGACGTTGCCCCTCTCGTCCCGTACGTCGTCGCGATGTCGCCCAGCGCCGTGTTCTTCGGCGACGAGTCGAGCGCGTCGCCGTCGCTTTGGCGCGTGGCCACTGCTGGCGGAGCGCCTTCTCAGATCGCGAGCGGGATCCCGTCTCCCATCCGCTTGGTGCTGGATCAGGGATGGGTTTGGTTGACGACCCTGGACGAGCCTGTGCTCTACCGAATCGATTCCAAGGCGACGAGCGTCACCCCGCAGGCATTCCTCTCTCTGGCGACAGGCTCCGGAACCCAGGCCATTGCCGTGGGATCGAGCGACGTCTTCTTTGCCAGCTACGAGACGGGCAAGTGTCCGACGGACACCACCAGCACGGCGTATCGCGCCTCGATCGCCACGGCTCAGGCCCAACAGCTGTTCGAGTCCCCTCAGGGCATCACGGCCATGGCGCTGGATGGCGACTGGCTCTATTACAGCACCATCGGCTCGTGCCCGAACTTCGAGGACGCGACCATCATGCGCTTCAACGTGGCGGGGGGGCCAAACGCCGCTCCCGAGCCGGTGGCGACGGGGCAAGCGCGGGTGCGCGACATCGCCGTGGATGCCACCGCCGTCTACTGGCTCAGCGCCGGCGGCTTCGACGTGGGCGGTCCGCCGGCAGGCATCATCAAGCTGCCCAAGGGCTGACGCACGCGCGCCATTCGATCATAGAATGCGCGCGTGGCTGAGCTGGTTCCCTATCCCTTCGAGCGTTTGATATCCCGCGTTTTCCGCGAGCTGGAACAAAACCAGAGCATCTTCGACCTGCCGGTGCGCAAGTTCGTGCGCGGGGTGGGCAAGGACGTTTCCGTGGACTTCCACGGCCGCCGGGCGTCCACGGTGCTGGGCCCAGCAGCAGGGCCGCAGTCCCAGCTGGCGCAGAACGTGGTGCTCAGCTTCCTGGGTGGCGGTCGCATCTTCGAGCTCAAGACCGTCCAGATCATGGACGAGCTCGAGATCCCGCGGCCGTGCATCGACGCCCAGACCATCGGCTATAACGTGGAGTGGTCCCAGGAGCTCAAGCTCGAGCAGTCCCTGGAGGAGTACGTCAAGGCCAGCATGCTGGTGGACATCCTGGTCGCCAGCGGCAAGCTCGAGCTCGAAGAAGGGTTCGACCAGGCCATCTTCGACATGAGCGTGGGCTACGACCTGGCCGGCATCCAGACGGACCGGGTGCAGGCCTTCTTGCACGGCATGCTGGACGCGACGCAGATCGTGGACTGGCTGCGAAAGCAGATCCCGGACGAGTACAAGCAGTTCCGCGATCTGGATTTCCGCACGCGTATCAGTGACACGCTGACGCTGTCCACGTTCCACGGCTGCCCGCCGGACGAGATCGAGCGCATCATGGAGTTCCTCCTCGAGAAGGTGGGGCTCCACTGCATCGTGAAGCTCAACCCCACGCTGCTCGGCAAGGCAGAAGTGCGGCGCGTTCTGAACGACGTGCTCGGCTACTCTGACCACGTTCCCGACGAGGCCTTCGACAAGGACACGCATTGGGACCAAGCGGTGGCGTTTACCGAGCGCCTGGGTGAAAAGGCGAAGAACCTGGGCCTCGGATTCGGCGTGAAGTTCAGCAACACGCTGATCGTGAAGAACGAGCGGAGCTTCTTCCCGGAAACGGAGAAGAGCATGTACCTGTCCGGACAGCCGCTCCACGTGCTGGCCATGAGCTTGGTGGGGCGCTTCCGGGAGACCTTCGGCGACCGCTACCCGATCTCGTTCTCCGCGGGCATCGATCAGAAGAACTTCCCCGACGCCGCGTCCCTCGGTCTGGTTCCGGTGACGGTGTGCACGGACCTGCTGCGCCCCGGTGGCTACGGGCGAATGCAGGGTTACTTCAAGGAGCTGACCGCGCGCATGGACAAGGTCGGCGCGCGCACCTTGGACGACTTCGTGGTGCTCGCGCAGGGTCGAGCACAGGCGGCGCTCGAGAAGACCGGCGCGACACCGGAGCAGCTGCAGGCGTGCCACGCGGCGCTCGAAAAGGGGGAGGACCTCCTTGCGGCCGCTGGCGCAGAGCTCCACGCGCGTTGGAAGAGCAAGGCCAAGCTCCTGAACACCCAGAGCTACGTCGAGAAACTGCTGGCCGACCCGCGGTATGGCCGCGGCGCCACCAACAAACCCCCCAAGAAGGTGGGCTCCCTGCTGGTCCTGTTCGACTGCCTCACTTGCGACAAGTGCATTCCGGTCTGCCCCAACGACGCGAACTTCACTTATCCGCTCCCTGCGCAGGAGGTTCCCATCCTGAAGGCCACGCCCCAAGGCGACGGCAGCTTTCGCGTACGGCAGGAGGGGACCGTGAGCGTGAAGCAGAAGCACCAGATCGCGAACTTCGCGGACTTCTGCAACGAGTGCGGCAACTGCGACGTGTTCTGTCCAGAAGACGGCGGGCCTTACGTGCTCAAGCCGCGCTTCTTCGGCAGCCAGGAGCAGTGGCGAGAGTTTCCGGACCATGACGGCTTCTACGTGGAGCGCGAGAACGGCAGCGTGTCGGTGCACGGACGCTTCGAAGGTCGAGACTTCGTGGCTCGCTTCGAAGGTGACCGCGCCAGCTACAGCGGCGAGGGTTTCGAGCTGTCGTGCCGAGCGGAGGATCCGTCTGCGGAGCTATCCGGCAAGGCTCAGGGAGAGGTGGATCTCACCTACCTCTCCCTGATGCGACTGCTCGGCCACGCCGTGCTGGAGAGCGAGACCATCAACTACGTGAACGCCTGATCACGGCGGACACTTGGCAACCTGAGTGCCGGCGCCGCTGGAGAGCGTAGGACACGCCTCACCGGGGGCGCTGCAGTCGCACACGTGGTCACCGTTGTCGGTGCCCTCCACGCAACAGCCGATGCCGCCGTCCACGTCGCCGCAGCTGGCGACCTCGTCGGAGCAGCCGCCTACGCTGTTCTGATCGATCTCGAAGCAGTGGCACGCTTGGAACAGCCCGGCGCAGCAGATCCACTTCGCCGGCGCGGCCTTGGAGTCGTCCGACGAGCAAGCGGAAGGCGCCAGCGCCAGCAACGCGGACAGTGAGAGTGCGAGAGCCAGTGGAGCTTTCAGCTTCATGGCCGGATCCTGCCCGAGATCCCTTCGTAGGCGGAGAAGGCACATGATTTATGCCGCGCCGGCGTGAGGTCGGCGGAATGACACACCTTCTTTTTGTTGTTGGTCCGGCGCGGAACCCGTCACGGAGCGAGCGGCAAGCGCCGTCGCGCTTCCGTCGCGCCATCCCACGGCTCTTCCACCAGCTCGAACGACGCGTGATCGAAGGGGCGGCCCGGCGCCGGCGCCCTGAGCTCGATCCGCTCACGCACGCCGCGCTCCGCGAGCTCGAGCACCCGGTGGTGGCAGTACGGGTTGTTCCCGGGCTTGCCGAAGATCGAATGCGCGGTCCAAGTGCAGCCGCCGCGGCACTCGTCGGCGTAGTAGCACGTCGCGCAAAAGCCCCACAGATCCGTCCGATCACGATCGCGCGTGTAGCGGAGCTCCCGCGTCTCGTTCCAGATGCGCGACAGACTCTGCTCCCGCACGTTGCCGCCGCCCCAAGCGGCCGTCGGCAGCGAGGGGCAGCCCTTGATCGTGCCATCGGCCTCGATGCCGAGGGCGAACTTGCCGGCCGGACACCCTTGCCACGCGCGAGGCCCTTCGCCTCCGCGGTTTCTCAAGATCGACTCGAAGGGACCGAAGTAGCCGATGTTGTTCGCGGGCCACAGGCGTACTCCCTGGGTCAAGCCCCGCTTCGCGAGCGCCGCGAGGCGGGGGTAGAGCTCGAGGAGCTCGTAGGGTTGCAGCAGCCACTCTGGACGATCGGCGGCGCGACCCATCGGCACGGTGAGCTGGACCTGCCAGCCTTGGGCGCCCTCGGCGACGAGTAGATCGAGCACGGAGTCCAGATCCGGAACGCTCAGACGGTTGAGCTGCGTATTGCCGGTGTGAGGCACCTTGGCCTCACGAAGATGGCGGAGCGCTCGGACCGCGGCGTCGAAGCTTCCGACCAGGTTTCGCTGCCGATCGTGGGCTTCCGAGAGGCCGTCGATCGACACGCTCACGGCCGACACGCCCGCGGCGGCGAGCGCCTGGGCGCGCTTTTGGGTGATGCCCCGACCGCCAGTGGTCATGGTGCAGCGCATCCCGCGCTCCACGATGGCGGCGGCGATCACCAGCCAGTCCTCACGCAGGTAGGCCTCGCCGCCGATGAGGGTGACCTCGCAGGCGCCCATCTCAGCAAGCTGGCGTATGACGTCGAGCGCTTCGTCCGTGGTCAGCTCGCCAGTGCGCGCCTTGCCGGCGCGCGAGCCACAGTGACTGCACGCGAGATCACAGCTCAGCGTGATCTCCCAAACCACGTACAGCGGGCGCGGTGCGTCCGCCGCGTGGGCGGCCCTCATTCCGGTGCCGTGTCCGTGGCCACGTCCGCGGCGGCGTCGTGAGTGCCACCGTCAGTGCCGGCGTCGCTCTCGTCCGGGAGGCCGTAGGCGCAACCGAGCCCCGCGGTCATCGCTGCCAGACCCGCCGCGCCGGCGACGATGACCTTGCCCACGGCGTGACGGCGCCGCTTGGCGCGGCGCGCGCAGAACGGGCACCGGGTCTCAGTGGCTCGCACGTGACGTTTGCAGTCAGGGCACGGAACAAGCATTCGCAAACCTTAGCACGGGCGCACGACGATGCCGCCGAAGCGCGCTTCCTCCGCGCGGCAGCGAACGCCGTCTATGGTGCAGCCTTGGTCGTGCGTGCGCTCGTTGGTGTCGATCACGACGGCGACCAAGCCTCCGAACGGACCTGCGTTCTCGAAGCGGAGCGCGTGCCCGTTCTGGTTCACGGCGCGCCGCACGCAGTCGGCGCACACGTGGTCCGGGTAGCGAGGGCTCCCGGGACGCGGCTCCCTGCAAATGGGGCATGGCGTGTCCGGCCCTGGGTTGGGCTGCATGAAGCTGATGCCGGCCATCAGAGCCGTCCCAAGATCTCGCGGTCGATCGCCGAGTAGTCCACGCTCGCGTCCAGGCGCGCGAGCACGGAGTAGAAGCCGACCTGCAGGCGATTCACGAACAGTACGTTGGCGGGAAAGGAGGTGAAGCGACTTCGCTTCTTGAACGCGAACATCTTCATGTCTTGCACGGCTGCAACGATTTCCGTGACGTACGGGCGGGTGACGCGATACGGACGCTCCAACATCGGCGCAAAGCAGCGCTGCATGTAGTGGGTGAGGGCGTCTTCGTAGTCGCCGGGCACGGTTTGGGCCACTTGCCGCACACCGAGCTGGAACGCTCGCATGTCTCCCGCTGCCGCCGCGCGATGCATGGCGCGGGCGCCGCCAAGGTGCTCGGCCTCTACCGGGAGCACGCAGCCGAAGTCGATGAAGGTGACGCTGCCGTCGGGCTGAAAGAAGTAGTTCCCCGGGTGAGGATCCACGTTGAGCTCCCCGGCGGCGAGGTAGCTGGTGAAGACGAAGCGCCACAGGGCACCCGCCCAGCTCGCGCGCAGCTCCTCCGGTGCGGCGGCGGCCTGCTCCAGCGTCTGGCCGCTCACGAGCTCACTGGTCAAGACCCGCGTGCTGGAGCGTTCGGCGATCACCTTGGGAACGTGGATGTCCTTGCGCTCGGCGAACAAGGCGCGGGAGCGCTCCTGGCGTTCGGCCTCCAGGCGGTAGTCGAGTTCCTCGCGGAAGCGCAGCGCCAGCTCGTCGAGCATTGCCCGCGAATTCATGGCGCGAGGCGTGAGGGCCCCGGCGAGCTTCTCCAGCACGAAGGCGTTGGACAGGTCCGCCTCCACGGCGCGCTCGATCCCTGGATGCTGCACCTTGACCGCGACGTTTCGGCCATCCGGCAAGCGAGCGGCGTGCACTTGTCCCAAGGACGCGCTCGCCAAAGCGTCGTCGTTCCATTCCGAGAACAGCTCGCCGATGGGCGCGGACAGCTCGCTCTCGACAACGGCGCGGATGTCCTCGGGAGACGAGCGTGGCGCGGCATCTTGCAGTACTCGGAGCGCGCGGGCGTACGCTTCTTGGTGCGCCTCGGGAACCAGGCCGTCGATGTAGCTCGCCAGCTGGCCGGCCTTGGCAGCCAGTCCGCGCAGGTTGCCGAGCAGCTCGGCGGCTTGCAGCGCGGCGCCCTGGGCCTCCTTGGACGTGACGAAGCCGGCGCCGCTGCGGATGCCCACGCGGGCGAGCCGCGCGAGCCGCACGATGCGGCCAACGGGGAGCCTCTTTTCCGTCACGGCGCTTCGCGCAGCAAGAACGAGGTCATCACGAACTCTTCCGCGGTCTTCTTCGGACCCGCCGCGTTGGTGAGCGTTCGGTACTGGGCCTTCACTCGGCGTTTCTTGTAGCTGGTGTACAGGGCCTGCGGTCCGTCCGGATGCGGCGCCCAGGAAGGCGCGCGATTCACGGCGGCGTGGGCCTGCTCCCGGGAGATGGTGCTCTGGTTCTCTGCGCGCATCCGCTCCCGGAGAGCCGTGAGCTGCTCGAAGGAGAGACCGAACAAGAACTCCTCGAAGGCCTGCATCTGCTCGTCCGGCACGTCCCCCTCGAAGTACTCCAGAAAGCGCGTGTCGCTGCACTCCCGGAGCAGACGAAAGAACTCGTGAGTGCCCATGGTGGTGCCGATCACCGGTCGGACCTTGTTGCGAGCGCGCCACACGGACTCGAGCACCGGGGCAAAGTCGTCAATCTCCGCCTCCAAGCGATCGTCCCAGATGTGGATCAACGCGTTGGCCGCAGCCAGCTTCACACGATGACTACCGCCCACGTCCGTGAGGATGGAGATGAACAGCTCTTCCGCGAGCTTGGAGTAGATGGATTGACCCAGCTCCAGCTGAGCCCGCTCCGTGAGGGACTCTTCGGCCGCTGCTGCCTCCAGCCCGTAGCAGATGGCCTTCAAGAAGTTGATCTTGGCCACCAGGTAGGACTGCCCAAAGATCACCCGCACCGGTACGTGCAGGTCGAAATCCCACTCCGGGACCGTGCACAAGAGCTCCAGCAGGGGCTCGCCGCTCACGCCGGTGGCGTGGCGCGCTTCCCACGAGCCGACGATGCGCGGTGTCTTTCGCACCAGCTCCGCGGCGTGGGACAGGCGGGCCAGATTGTCCCGGAGCAGGCCGGCCTCGTCGGGCTTTCGCTCTTCGATCACGGAGAGCGCGGCGCGCACCAGCTCACGCTCGAGCTCGTCGAGGAAGTAGAGGTCGCTTTGCCCCCGATCATCCACGCGGGCGAGACTACACCCGCCCGCGACCAGGGGGTAGGGGCGTCACGCCGGGCCGCAGGTGGCGGTGACCGAAGCGCTCTGGTTGTTGTCGTCGCGACACTCGTTGAACGTCTTGTTGTTCGGGTCGATCAAGATGCGCCCGAAGAAGGTGTCGGCGTTGGTGGCGGAGCCGCCGGGTACGGTGAAGTCGATCACCTCCGTCTGCCCCGCGAGCAGCACCTTGGTGGTCTGCACGGTGCCGAGCTGGGATTCGGTGCCGCCCTTGTTCACGAACACGCCGACCGTCACACCGGCGGGCAGCCCCGCGAGCCCGATGTTGCGCACGGAGACGTGCACGACCACCGGATTGGTGCAGTCCACGCTGATGCTCACGGTGGCGTCCGGCGCGTCGAAGATGCCCTTGTCCTGCACGTTCTGGCGGAAGTTGTTGAGCCACGGGAGCTTCCAGTTGTCCTGCTGATTCGCCGGGATGGAGCCGTAGACGTTGGGCGCTACGCAGGCGCTGTCGCGCGAGTCGCACACGTTCGAAACGGAGTAAGCGTGCTGGTTCCACAGCGTGCGCGTGCCGACCCAGGAGTTTTCCTTGTCGCCGAACACGGTGATGCCGCGATACGCCGTGGCACCCGCGGGCGGCTTCCAGGCCGGGCGGTTGTTCGCCGGGTCGTCCTTGTTCCAAGGCGCTACGTCGCAACCCCAGCCGCCGGCGCTCGGATCCGCTCCGTTGGAGACCATCACGATCTCGGAGTGGCCGTCGCCGTCGACATCCGCCACGAGGGACGCTTCCGTCGCGGTGAAGGAGGTCGTGTTGGTGGCCAGGCGCACGGCACCGGTGGTGCCGTCGTACACCCACAAGAAGCACTCGTCGGCGTAGACCACCTCGGCTTTGCCGTCGCCCTCGAAGTCGAACACGCTGGAGCCGGTCACGCTGCTGGAGAGGTCGTGGTTCGGAGCGGACCACATGACGTCCAGCTTGCCGGTTACGTAGTTCGGCTTGACCATCGCGTACTTGTCTCGCTCTGCGATGCCGATCTCGGGCTTCTTGTCGCCGTCGAAGTCCGCGACGGTGGGCGGACCGCTGCCGGTGCCCGGCAGGGTGACGGGGCCGAGCTCCACCTTGCCGTCGGCGCCTTCCAGCACCCACACCTTACCGCCGCTGCTGACGACGACCTCCGGCTTCTGATCTCCATCCAGATCCGCGACGGCATTGAAGCCGTTGGGCACGCCGCTCGGCGCCTGCCACAGCATGGAGCCGTCTTTCTCGTAGGCCGCGTTGCCCGCCACCAGCTCGAGCTTGCCGTCCTCGTCCAGGTCCGCAAAGAACGACAACGCTTGGTTGTTGCCACCGCCGCCGCCCGCGGCGCCCGTGAACAGGTACGTGATGGTGTTGCCGTTGGTGGTCCACACCGAGCCCGCGTAGGCGATCTCCGGGTGGCCATCGTTGTCCATGTCGCCCAGCGCGAGGCCGCCGCCCCAGCCGAAGCTCGCGGAAGCCGTGCCCGTGGGGTGGGGCTTGTCGCTGACGCCGAGCACTTTCCCGTCGCCGTCGATGACGGCGATCTTTCCTTCGCCGGTCATGGCCACGACGTCCATGCGTTGGTCGCCGTCGATGTCTCCCAGGGCCACGCTGATGCCGGCCGCGAAGCCGTTGCTGCCAGCTTCCGCCTTGGCCAGCGTCCAGAGCGTGTCGCCGGTCTTGCCGTCCACCGCGCGCAGCACGCCGTTCTGGCAAGCGCTGACGGTGTCCCCGGTGCAGTGGCAGCAGGTGCCCTTGGAGTTGCCCGATACGAACACGATGCTCGGCGAATCGCTCTCGTCCACCTGCCCATCGCAGTTCGCGTCGTACAGGCGGCCCACCGCGGGCGTGGCCCACACGTCGATCTTTCCGGCGTTCTGGGGCGGCACCTTCTCCTGGCCCCACTGCCACTTCTTCACCGGCGTCAGGTTGCCCGCGGGCGGGAAGTATTCGCACTTCTCGATGCAGGCACCGGCGTCCGGCACGCCGCCATCTCCTGCGCAGATCGGTGGCAGATCCAAACAGCGCCCGTTGGGAGGCACGGGAGCCGTGCACACCTTGCCGCCCGCATCCACCGCGCCCGCGTCACTCACGCCGCCCTCGGGGTTCTCTCCCAACGCCGTCTCGCAGTACTGACCCGGGTCGCAGTCCGCCTGACTCTGGCAGGTCTTGCCGGGAGTCACGCACTGGTCGAAGAGACAAATGTCACTGCCCGTGCAGCACGCACCACCGCAGGCCTTGTCCGCGCTGGAGCAGCACACGCCGTTCACGCACACACCGCTCTCGCAGGGGTTGCCGGGTCCGCACTGAGCCGCACCCCCGGTGCCGGTGTCGATGCCGCCCTCGTTGCTTCCTCCACCGGTGCCCGAAGTTCCGCCCACGGCTCCCCCGCCGCCGAAACCACCTCCCGCCACCTCGTTCGAATCACCGCCGCAGGACAGCGCCAGCACCAAAGGTGCACCGGCGAGACAGGTCGCCAATGCCAAGCGAAACACGCGCATCGTGAGCCTCCAAGGGGGACGAAAGGATTTCCAGGATAACACCCACCGCCCGCGTCCTCACGCCTTCAGAAAGAAGCGCCGCGTCATCCCCGCCGTCCGTCAGCCTACGCCGCCGCGATCTGCATTCCGCTCGTCGGACGTCAAATGATGCAGCCCACCGCATGGGTGTTGGTCCGCCGCGAAACCACGCTTCCCGGACGTCAAGACCCGAGCAGGGGTACGGCCTGGGCGAACGGAAACTCCTCCGGCGCGCTGAAGCCCGCCGCGGGGTAACGCGCGCGGGCCTCCCGCAGGAAGTACGTCCAAAGCCGTCGCGCGAGCGCGTTCGTGCGATCTCGAACGAAGGCCGCGCCGATCCACGCGCCGAAAGCCGCGGCTTCGGCCACGGGAACGAAGGCGAGCTCGTCGGGGTGAGCGTGGGCGAAGTGAGCGGCGAGGTGAGCGAAGACGATGCCGACGTCGGCGTGGCGTTGGAGCAGGGCGTAGGGCACGTCTCGGTGCTGGATGGAGAGGCGCTCGGGAAATGCGCCGATCTCCCGATCTTCCGCCTGCCGGCGCGCGTCGCCGCCGACCAGCGCTTCGATGGTCCGAAGGTACTGCTCCCGCGCCCCGGCCTCCTGCTCCGTGGCGAACACCAAGCGCAGCTCGCTGTGGCTCAGGGCTTCGGCGAGGGAGCGAACCGTACACGACCGATGGACCAGGAGCCCGAGGCCGCGATGCCGCGCGAACGGAACCGCCACGGGCTCGATCACGCCGCGCTCCGCCAACGTCCGCAATGGCGCTTCACCGGCCATCACGATGTCCGGGTAGGTGGCGGCCGGGTGAATCGGCAACACCGCACGTCCCAGCCGAATCCGCTTCGCCGCCAGCATGTCCACCAGCAAGCGCTGGGGCAGCGTGACCAACAGGATGTCGTCGGCGAGGGACGCATCACCGGAATGCAACGCCGCGTCGTCGAAGAGCAGCGGCGTCAGCACCGGAAAGTGATTGCCCTCCGAGAACACCGTGAGCTTCGCGGCGCCGCCGAGGGGACCGACGAAATCCAGCAGCGTGTTGGTATGGCCGGCGAGGGTGGGAACCTTCACGCGCGGAGCATAGTCCCGCCTCCGGCATTCCGCCCGCGACGCCCGAGCATCTGGGTGTTGGTCCGCCGCGAGTCTTCGAGAAACGACCGCCCTCGGCGGACCAAAGCCTCGCGAGCGCGCTGCCGCGTCAGGTGTGCACGAAGGCCAGCGCCACCATGGGCAGCAAGCCGAAGTACACGGCGGCGCGCAGGCTCACGCGAGACGGTTCATAGGCCAAGTGCGCCGTGATGAACGGCACGATGGCTGCAAAGGGTCGCGGAAAGCCGCTGGCGCGTCCGGTGAAGGCGAAGAGAGCAAGTCCCGCGACCGCAAAAGCAAGCAGTGGCAACAGGTGGCGGCCAGACGAGAAGCGAGGCGCGCCGGTGCGCACCGAAGGGTCCACGGAGCTCACCAGCCGAAGAACCAGCACCGCCGCGAGCGCCGCGAGACCGTAGCCCGGGGTCCGCGGTGCCGTGGGCCAGGGACCGACTAGCACTGCGAAGGCGCTGGACACGAGCGCTGCCTCGAGGAGGGCCGCTCGTTTCGTCTGGGCTGCCGGCAACGATGCGGCAACCAGGCCGAGCCCCGCCACGACGGAAACCACGGCGATGGACGTCATCATTTTCCAGACCTGCACTTGTCCGCGACAAGCACCGCAGCGCCGCAGGCCATGCCACCGAAGTACATCACCGCAAGGTCCGCCGGGCCGACCGCCGTGCCCGCCGCGGCGGCGATGACAGCCGCCCCGCACGTTCCTGTCTCCACCACCTGTTCGATCGCGCAATCTGGTGCGGGGCGGCCGGGAGCGGGAGCGCTTTGAGCTCGGCCGGTCGTGTGCGACGGCACGGGCTTGGGCTCGGGTTCCAGACCCGCTTGCTCCTGGAGCGCGCGAGCGATCTTCTCGCGATCGGAGAGCGCCCTCGGTGTGGGGCCGTGGGTGACGGTGATCTTCGGCGCGAACTGTTTCATCAGGGCCTGAACGCCAGCGCTCGGTTGCTTCTGCGCGGGTGCGGGCTTTCGCGCGGGAGCGCCGTCCGGGGGTGCTTCGGGGGCTTCGATGGGCTTTTGCGGTCGCGCGCCGCGGATGGGGTTCGGCATCGTGGGCGTCCTTCGGACGCCGTGACGCCGAGTTGCGGAGGGACTCGAAGCGTCGACGGCGTGAAGTGAGCTTGGCAGAGGCGGGGCGCGGCGTCCGTTCGCGGTGTTTCCGCGGCGGATCGACAAGCAGATGTGGAAGGGTGGGTCGTCGTCGGGGAGGGACGGTGGTACGGGTGAGCATGGTCACGCTGGTGACGGGGGCGACGGGGTTGGTTGGAAATGCCATCGTGCGCAGCCTCGTGGAGCGGCGGCGCGAGGTGCGCGTGCTGGCGCGCACGCCGGACAAGGCGCGGCGCCTGGTGCCGGAGGGCGTGGACGTGGTCCGCGGTGACGTGACGGAGGGCGACAGCTTGAAGCGCGCCTTCGAAGGAGTGAGCGTGGCGTATCACGCGGCGGGGCTACCGGAGCAGTGGCTGCCGGACGAGGGCACCTTCGATCGCGTGAACGTCGAGGGGACCGCGAACATGATCGAAGCCGCGCTCGCGGCAAACGTGAAGCGCTTCGTGCACACCAGCACCATCGACGTGTTCCGGGCGGCGCTGGGCGAGGAGTACGACGAGAGCGTGATCGATCCAGAGCCCAAGGGGACGGCCTACGAGCGCTCCAAGCAGGCGGCGGACCGCGCGGTGGTGAAGGCGCTTTCGCGCGGGTTGCCGGCGGTGTTCCTGCACCCGGCGGCGGTGTACGGCGATGGGCCGGCGGGCTCGCCGGGGCTCAACGACTTCGTCGACAAGCTCGTCAAACGGCAAGCTCCGGCGCTGCTGCCCGGAGGCATGCCGGTCGTGCACTCGGACGACGTGGGTGAAGCGCACGTCCGCGCGGAAGAGCGCGCGGAGGTCGGCGCGCGGTTCATTTTGAGCGAGCGCTACGCCACCCTCGAGGACATTGCGCGCATCGTGCACGAGCTGCGAGGCGTTCCGGTGCCGCGGACGTTGCCCCTATCGGTGGCGAAGCTGGCGTCGCGAGCCACGGAGCTGGTTGCGTCGATCACCAAGAAGCCGCCCCTCATTCCTCGCGGCCAGCTCGAGTTCATGCAGTGGCAAGCGCGTCCCAAGAGCACTCGGGCGCGTGCGGAGCTCGGCATCGATTTCTTGCCCCTCCCGGACGGGATCGCGCGCTTGCTCGGCTCGGAAGTGTGAACGCGCTTCGCGGACTGGTGTTGGCAGCGCTGCTGCTCGTGGCCTGCGCGCCGGCGGAGCGCGCTCCGACCGTGATCACGATTTCCGCGAGCGGCGTGGGCAAGGAGGGAAAGCTGCTGTCGCGGCAGCTCGACCGTTTCATGCAGTTGCACCCCGGGGTGCGCGTGGTGCGGGAAACCACACCGGACGACGCCGAGGTGCGGCACCGCGGCTATGTGCAGCGCTTGGTCGCGGGCTTGCACCAGCCGGACGTCTTGCAGCTGGACGTGATCTGGACGCCGGAGCTGGCAGCGGCGGGGTGGCTGCTCCCGCTCGAGGCTCCGGACGCGCAGGACTTCGTGAAGCCCGCGCTCGATGCGCAGCGCCATCAGGGCCAGCTGTACGCGCTACCGTGGTTCGTGGACGTCGGCATGCTGTACTACCGCAAGGACCGCGGGCCGCCGCCGACGAGCCTGGCGGACCTCGAGCGCGGCGGCCTCGCATGGCAAAACGCGCGCTACGAAGGACTCGTCACGGTATTCCAGGAGGTGCTCGGGGCCTTTGGCGGTCGCATGAAGGACGACCAAGGCCACTTGGTGGTGGATTCGCCCCAGGGTGACAAGGCGCTTTCCTTCATGCGCAGCGCGATCACGCGGGGCTCCGTGCCGCGCGCTGCGCTCTCCTGGCACGAGGAAGAAACGCGCTTCGCGTTCGAGAACGGGCGCGTGCGCTTCATGCGGAACTGGCCCTATGCGGCGTCGCTGCTGACGGTGCCCTTCGGCGTGATGCCGTTGCCGGCAGCTCCGGGCGGGCAGCCCACGGCGGCGCTGGGCGGAGCGGCCCTGGCCGTGAACGCAGCGAGCGAGCACCCGCGGGAAGCCCGCGCGCTGATCGAGTATCTCACCGCGCCGGAACAGATGCTCGAGCGCGCGCGGATTGCGGGACAGCTGCCAGCGCGTCTGAGCGTGTATCGCTCGCCCGAGCTCGAGCTGGCGATCTCGCCGGCGGATGCCCTGCGCATCGTGCGGAGCGCGCGAGCTCGGCCAGCGTCGCCGATCTATTCCGAGCTTTCGGAGCTGCTCCAGATCCATCTGCACGACGCCCTGAGCGGGCGCGCCGAGCCCCATGCCGCGCTCTCGGCAGCGGCGCGGGAGATGAACGCGCGCATCGAGCGGAAGCCGCCGCGCGAAACGTCGCGAGCGCCGTGGATCGTCGCCTTCGGGCTCTTGGCGCTGGGCCTCGGTTTGCTGTTTTTGCGTCGCCGCCCGCGGCCAGAGCCGGACGACCGCCTCGGCTGGCTGCTCACGGCGCCGGCACTGGGCGTCGTGTTGCTCGTAGTCGGCGTGCCGCTGGCGCTCACCGTTTGGGAGTCCCTGCACGCGCACCGCCTGGCGATGCCCTGGCAGGGGCGGCCTTTCGTGGGTGCGCGCAACTACGCGGAGCTGTTCGGCGATCCGCGCGTGAGGGGTGCGCTCGTTCGCACCCTCGGCTTCGTGGGGGTCAGCGTGGCGTTGGAGCTGGCTTTCGGCTTTGCGCTGGCGTTGGGCATGAAGCGCGCGCTGCGAGGGCGGCTGTCCCGCGCGCTGGCCCTGGCACCTTGGGCCATGCCCACGGTGGTGGTCGGGCTCGGTTTTCGCTTCTTGTTCGACGACCAAAGCGGGATCGCTCGCGCCGTCGCTACGGGTTGGCTCAGCTCGCCGACCTTGGCCTGGGTGCCGCTGGTGAGCGCGGACGTGTGGAAGACGACGCCTTTCGTCGCCCTGCTTCTGCTCGCGGGTCTGTCGGCGATTGACGAACGCTTGTACGAAGCTGCGGCGCTGGACGGTGCCGGCGTTTGGCAGCGCTTCTGGTACCTCACGTTGCCGCTGGTGCGGCCCGCGCTCTTGGTGGCGCTCGTGTTCCGAACGCTGGACGCGTTCCGCATCTTCGATCTTGCCTTGGTGCTCACCGGCGGCGGTCCCGGCACCGCCACGGAGCCAGTGGCGCTGCTCGCCTACACATCGCTGTTCTCCCACCTCCGTTTTGGTTACGGCTCCGCCCTGGGCGTCGTCATGTTCGCGGTCACGTTGGCACTGGCGTGGGCCTACGTGCATCTCCTGGAGCGTGCGCAGTGAAACGCTGGGCTCTTGCTTTCGCGACGCTGTTCGGCATCGTAGTGCCCATCGCGTGGCTCATCCTTGCGTCCCTGCGGCCGGAAGCAGAGCTGTTCGATGGTCGCGTCCTGCCCAGCGCGATCACGTTCCAGCACTATGCCGAAGTGCTCTCCCGGCGCGAGCTCCGCGGGCCGCTCTCGAGCTCGCTGTGGGTCGCGAGCATCACGGCCATCTCCTGTTTGGCACTCGGCACTTCTGCTGCCTACGCTCTCGGCCGCCTGCGCTTTTCCGCCCGTAAGAACGTGCTGGCATTGCTGCTCGCGGTCAGCCTGTTTCCCCCGGTGGCGCTGGTGTCACCGTTGTTTCTGCTGCTTCGGGACGCGGGTTTGTTGAATACGACGCTGGGCCTGGTGCTGCCCTATGTGAGCTTCGCCTTGCCGCTGACGGTCTGGCTCCTGACGGGGTTCTTTCGCGAGCTGCCGTCGTCTCTGGAAGACGCGGCGCGCCTGGACGGCGCGTCTCGCTGGCAGGCCTTCCGCTGGGTGCTGTTGCCCGCGGTGATGCCGGGACTCGCCGCTGCCGGGATCGTCACCTTCGTGTTCTGTTGGAACGAGCTGCTCTTGGCCTCTGCCTTCACGTTCACGCCCGAGCATCAGACCCTGCCGGTGGCGCTCACGTTGCTCCGGGGTCGGCATCAGGTGCCCTGGGGTCAGGTGCTCGCCGCCTCGGTGGTGACGACGCTACCGGTGGTGGTCCTGGTGGTGGCGCTGGAGCGCCGCATCACGCGAGCGCTGACCGGCGGCTGAGCTCAGCGACGCGACGACAGCAACCCAACGAGGGACGCCGCGCCGCAGAACCCCACCACGCCCAACAGGAACAGCGCCGTGACGCTCCACCCGGGACCGCTCTCCTTGGAGAGCAGGAACACGAAGCCGAGCAGCGGCAGCAGCACGAGCGCCGTGGTCAGGCCGCTCATGGCTCTCGCGGTGCCCAGTGTGCCGCGGAAGAAACCCGGGCCCGGCGTGAGGCCGACGCCGCGCAGCGTCAGCTCGGCGGAGCCCAGCAACAGCACGTAACCCATGAGCCCTGCTCCCAAGAACAGCCAGTGGCCGAGCGGTGTCGTGCGAATGGACAGCACCATGCAGCAGAGCGCCACGAGAAAGGTGATGCCGGCGCCGATCAGCTGGATCGGATTGGACTCTGGCTCACTCACGACCCAGCAAGCCTAGCGGATCGTGGGCGTTGAAGATCTCGATCTCGTGGCCATGGGCAGAATGCAGGGCGGAGAGTTGCGCCTGATTGGCCCTGCGGAGGGCGCGGTCGGTGTCCGCCCGACGCTGGAAATAGCGGAGTCCTAGCGGTGTACGGCCACCGGTGATTTGGGTCTGGTGAAAGAAGGCGTCCCCGGCGTGCAGCAGCCACTTGTCGGGGCCGCGGACAGCCACGCCGCAGTGTCCTGCAGTGTGACCGAACAGCGGGATCAGCAGAATGTCGGGCTCGCCGTCCAACAGGGAACGAACGGCGTCGAAGCCGAACCAGCGCTCGCCGTCGTGGTTCCAGAGCTTCCAGCGGGGACCGTGGCGGAAGTGGGCTGGAATGTAGCGCCCCGCACGGACCGACACTCTTCCCATCAGTGCGTCGTGCTCGCGCTGATGGACGTGAACCGTCGCATCGGGGAAGTCCTCCAGGCCACCGGCGTGGTCGAGGTCCAGGTGCGTGAGCACGATGTGCCGCACGTCGCTCGGTGCAAACCCCAACGCTCGAACCCGAGCGATGGCGGTCTCCGAGGGATCCAGCTTGGGAGTGACAAGGCGCACCCAGCTCTTTCCGAGACGCGCGGGATCAGCAATGTCTCGGGTGCCGAGCCCAGTTTCGACCAGCACCAACCCGTCCTCGGTTTCCAACAGCAGGGCGTGGCACACGAGGCGCGCTCGCTGAAACGGACCGCCGGTTCCGTTCACCCAACGAGCGCCTCGCGGGCACAGAGTGCCGACGTTGAGGTGATGGATGCGCATGCGGCATGAACTCGCACGAGCCTAGCCATGTGTAAAATATGTTATTTTGATAGTATCAATAGGATTTGCCTATGGATATTCGGTCCCTCCGCTACTTCGCCGCGGCGTTCGAGGAAGGCAGCATCACCCGGGCTGCCCGACGTTGCTTCATATCCCAGCCATCCGTCTCCGGGGCCATCAGCGGACTGGAAGAAGAGCTCGAGACGCGGCTGTTCGTCCGCCACAAGAAGGGCGTGGTGCCCACGCCGCAGGCGAAGGAGCTCTACCCCTTCGCCCGCAAGATGCTGGACGAGACCGAGGCTTTGCGTCGGCGCTTCAAACAGCCGGCGGTAGAGCGCAGGCTGACTCTGGGACTGATGCAGAGCCTCGACATCGCGCGGACGATGGAGCTGCTCCGGCCCTTCAGTGAGGATCCCGATCTTCGGCTGCGGCTGGTAGGCGGCGATGACGAATGTGACGCACGCATCGTTTCTCGTACGTTGATTCGCAAGAACGAGTCCTTCGTCGTCCTGTGGAAAGAACGCTACGTGGTGGCGCTGCCGGCAGCGCACCCGCTGGCCCTTCGCGAGAAGGTGCGTGCCATGGATCTAGTGAGCATCGATCTCGTAGCGCGCTGTCATTGCGAGAACGCCGAGCTCTTCGCTCGAGCTGGCAAGCGGTTGGAAACGGTGGCGGTGGCACAGTCCGAGGAGTGGGCGCTGGCCCTGGTCGCGGCGGGTCTGGGGGTGGCTTTCGTCCCAGAAGGAGTGGCAGCAAACGCTGTGGGCGTCGTGCTCCGACCCATCGCGGACGCGGACTTTTTGCGGGAGGTCGGCCTTGCCTATGGTCGCTCGCCCAGCGCGGAGGTGGAGCGCTTGATCCGCGTCATTCGCCCCCCGCGCCGCGGCCGGCGTCGCGCCTGACCACGGGTCTGCTAAGCTCAGGCCGTGCGAACGGCTTGGATCCTCGGCGCGCTCGTTGTGGGCGCATGTTCTTCCGACATCCAGTACGTGGACGACGACGACTCCGGCGTGAGTGGAAGCGCGGGCACGCACTCCCTGGATGCCGCCTCGGAGTGGGGCACGGGGGGCGGCGCTGGTGGCACGTCGCCCGCGGATTCGGGGACGGACGTGGTGGAAGACGTGACGACGGATGGCCCCGCGCCGTGCGGCAACGTCGTGCACTTCGATCTGCCGGCGTCGGCGGACACGCAGTTGGACCTGCAAGCCGCGAGCTGTGGCACCAACTGCGACGCATCCTCCAACTGGGGTCATGACATGAACCTCGTGGTGGGGCTGGGTTCTTGCCCCGGAGGGTCGACGCACGTGCTCGTGCGATTCGACATCGACGCGCCTTTGAAGGCAGCGATTCTCGGCAGCCGTATCGAAACCATGGACCTCGTGCTGACGACAGATCCGAAATTCACGGTAAACAACATCGCGGGGACGCTGAATGTCTTCGGGATGACCAGCACTTGGGAAGAAGGAACTGGGCTCGAGCGCGATGGCGCCAACTGGTGCTACGCGACCGTGAACTGCTGCACCCAGCACACTGGTTCCAATTGCTGCCAGTATGGCCAGAAGTGGGGCTTGGCTGGCGCCCTTGGCATCAACGACAGCGGCCCTCAGGCGGGCTTTCTCCCGATCACGACATTCGACCAGGACACTCTGAGCGTGACCGTGGATCCAGCCACGATCGTGAAGTGGGCGAACACCGAGCTCAGTTTCATGCTGCGCAGCGATGGCGCCTTGAAGCTGTATCTCAAGTCTCGCGACGCGGGCTACGGCCCGCGCCTGCAAGGCACTTACTGCGACATCGACGGCTCCAACTGACTCAGTTGCAGCCGTCTTTCTGCGCCCACTCGTCCGGATTCGGCTGCGTATTGCAGTACAGGCCGCCGTTCGGGTAGCAGCAGGTGATGGCGCCCGGCGTGTTGCACTGACTGCCCGTAGCGGGCATCTCCGCCGGGCAGCACACGCGATTGGGCGAGGTCGTCCAGTGCGGGTTGGTGCCGGTGCCACCCGTGCAGATCAGCGGCTTCTCTCCTGCGGCGTAGCAACAGATGGCGAAGGCGTTGCAGGGGTCGTTCACCGCGGGCGGGGAGTCCGGGCATGGACCGCTGTTGATGAACGTGACACCGCTCGAGCCGCCGGTGCCCGTTCCGGCAGCGCCGCCCGTTGCGGAGCCCGCGGCCCCGCCGCTGCTGTTGCCCGCGGCGCCGCCACTTGCACTTCCCGCGGTGCCGCCGGTCCCGGCTCCGGAGGCGCCACCGGTGTTGCTGCCACCGGTCCCGGCTCCGGCAGCGCCGCCGGTGTTGCCGCCGCCAGTTCCGGTTCCGGAGGCACCGCCGGTGCTCCCCGCGCTACCGCCGGAACCACTCAGCCCCGCGTCGTCCGATCCACCACACGCGACGAGCGCGATGCCAACCACGAAAGCCCAAGCCCCAAAGCTCTTCATGCTTACCAGCTTACGCTGGTTCTCGTTGAATTGGCATCGCGCACCTTTGCCTACTTCAGCTCCTGTGCCTTCTCGATCAGGCCCACGAGCTCGCGTCGCGCGCTCTGATCGCGACCGCTGCCCACGCCCTCCCGCGCCAACGAAAGCACGCTCTGGTAGCTGGCCGTTCCCTTGTGCGGAGAGTCCCTGAGCAGCATGCCGAAGCCCGCGACCGCCGAAGCGAAGCGGAAGTCGGTGGAGGCTCGTGAGGGCTCCTGGCCGCCGTCGCGCACCGGGAACTCCAGGAGTTGGCTGGTGTTTCCGTCCGGCTGCTTGTAGCGGAGCTTCAGGGTCAAGAGCTCACCACTCGCCGCTGCGGCGCTCGGCTGTCCCGGCGCTTGGTACTTGAGGTCGTCCACGCCTCCCTGTGGCGGCTTCGCGCCCACGGGCACGATCTCGTACAGCGCCGTGACGGTGTGCCCCGCGCCAATGTCGCCGGCGTCCTTGGTGTCGTCGTTGAAATCTTGGTGAGCGAGCACGCGGTTCTCGTAGCCGATCAATCGGAACGACTGCACCACCGCGGGGTTCATCTCCACCTGGATCTTCACGTCCTTCGCCACGGTGATCAGCGTGCCCGCGGCCTGTTCCCCGAGGACCTTGCGCGCTTCGCTGGCGCTGTCCACGTAGGCGTAGTTGCCGTTGCCCTTGTCTGCCAGCTTCTCCAACGTGGAGTCCTTGTAGTTGCCCATGCCGAAGCCGAGCACGCTCAAGAACACGCCGCTCTTTGCCTTGTTCTGAACCAGATCCACCAGGTCGCTCTGGTTGGTGACGCCGACGTTGAAGTCACCGTCGGTCGCCAGCAGCACGCGATTGACGCCGCCCTTCTCGAAGTTCTTCTCTGCCATGGCGTACGCCAGCTCGATACCGTCGCCCGCGTTCGTGGAACCTCCGGCTTCCAGACGATCCAGCGCCGCCAGGATCTCGCCTTGCTGGTCGCCCGCGGTTGGGGGCAGCACCAACCCCGAAGCGCCGGCGTAGACCACGATGGACACTCGGTCGCGATGATCGAGCTGTTCCACCAGCATGCGGAAGGCGCGCTTCAGGAGCGGCAGCTTGTTGGCCGCGTTCATGGACCCGGACACGTCCAGCAAGAACACCAGGTTCACGGGTGGCCGCGTCGCGGCCGTCACTTCCTTTGCCTTGATGCCGATGCGCACCAGCCGGTGATCCTTGGCCCACGGCGCCTGATTCACCTCGGTGGTCACCGAGAAGGGCTTGCCGTCGTTCGGCTGCGGATACTGATAGGAGAAGTAGTTGATCATTTCCTCGATGCGCACGGCGCCCTTGGGCGGCAGCCGCCCGTTCTGCGTCAGGAAGCGCCGCACCAGGGAGTAGCTGGCGGTGTCCACGTCTATCGAGAACGTGGAGCGCGGATCCGTCTTCACGGAGATGAAGGGGTTGTCCTGCAGAGAGTCGTAGCTCTCCGTGTTGTGATCAGGTTGTCGGTCCGGCGCGATTTCCCCGCGGTCCGCCCGTCCCAGGGGCGGCGGACCCATGGCCTTGCTCTTCAGGTCCGCCGGGGCGGTCGCCATCGGCGCAGGTGCCGTCACGGGCGCGGGCTCGTCCAGCATGGCGATCTTGCCAGCTTGCTCCGACAGCTGAGGGGCCGCGCGTTGGTTCAGCGTCGCCAGCGCCACGAGCGTGAGCGGCAGCGCCGCGGCTACGGCGGAGATCGCCCAGAAGCTCTTCTTGCGCAGCAGCGAAACCTTCGCCGGCTGCTTGCTAGGCAGCGCGCTCTCGATGCGTGCCCGGCCCTCCCTCGAGAGCTGGACGTCGTCGCTCTGGAGCTCGTTCGTCAAGAGCGCCGTGGTCTGGCGAATCGCCGATAGCTCGCTTCGGGCGGCTTCGTCTTCGGCAAGCAGCGCTTCGAAGCTCGCGAGATCTTCAGCTTCGAGCTCGCCGAGAGCGTAGGCCGTCAGGCGGGGGTCGTTGGGCTCGATGCTCATTTTGCGCTCCTCGTGCTGGCCAGCGCGGGCGTGAAATCGCTGCCGAGCTCAGCTCGGATCTTCTGCACGGCGGCGTGCAACAAAACGCCGACGTTGTTCACCGTGGTGTCCATGACCTCGGCGATCTCCTTGTAGCGAAGACCCGCCGAGAACTTGAGCTGCACCGCTTGTCGTTGCTTGTCCGTCAGGCTCGCGAGTGCGGCTTCGATCCGGCTCATGGATTGCCGGCGTTCGACGTGGCTCGCGGGCCCGCTGTCCGGGCTTTCCATTCCCTCGTCCTCCAGGTTCATGAGGCGACCCTGTTGACGGAAGACGTCCCGTGCGCGATTGCGACACACGGTAAAGAGCCATTGGGTGAGATGGCCTTCCACCTTGGACCGCTCTGCTTTGCAGAGCGCGACGAAGGTGTCCTGTACGATGTCGGCGGCGTGCTCGCGTCCCGCCAAGCTGGCGGCGTAGCGCAAGAGTGGCTTCTCGAAACGCGCGAGGGCGTCCAAGACGAGCACTCGCCTGTCGTCTTCCGTCACGTCCTGACCTCGAAGGGACAACGCGAGAGCGTGAGATTTATTAGGCCGGTTCGCGACGATTTCGCGGCGGACCGACAAAAATCAAAGGATTCCAAGTGGATCAGCCCGGGGGTGGAGGACGGGCGGGGCGTTTCGGAGGCGACAAAACTTGACCGAAATCAGGCGAAGCCATGCGAAAGTTCGCTTCCATGAGGCTCCGTATCTCCGCTCGGGTACTGGTCGTGCTGGCGCTCGCCTGCGTTTCGGCCTTGATCGCCACCGCAGCGTGCTCTTCCTCGGACGACGCGACCTTCCCATCCTCGGGCGCCTGCACGGCGGATCTCGCGGGGGTCGAGAAGATTTTCGCGAAGTCCTGCGCCACGAGTCAGTGCCACGACTCGAAGAACCCCGCGGGCGGGCTCGATCTCCAGTCGCCGGGAGTGGAGGGGCGGCTCCTGGCCCTCGCGTCCGCTGGCTGCTCGGAGGCGACCGTGCGCGTGGCTCCCGGGGACCCGGACCACTCTCTTTTGTACCTGAAGGTGAGCTCCGACACGCCAGCGTGCGGGGGTCTTCGGATGCCCCAGGGCGGCAAGCTCTCGGACGCGGAGATCGAGTGCATCCGTGGGTTCATCGAGAACCTCCCGGCGGCGGACGCGGGAGTGGATGCTTCACTGGAGGGCGGTGCGGACGCCGGCCCCGACGCCGAGGCGGACGCCGACACGGATGCGTCCACGTGCGACGGCGGCCAGTGCTCGTGCGCCACCGGGCAGACCTTCTGTGGCGGTACCTGCGTCGATACCCTGAGCGACAACGACAACTGCGGCGGCTGCGGTCTGAGCTGCGGCGCCGGCAAGACGTGCTCGGCCGGGGTCTGCGCGTGCACCGGCTCGCAGACGGAATGCGGCGGTACCTGCGTGGACACGCAGACGGACTCGGCCAACTGCGGCGCGTGCGGCCAGGCGTGCGGCACGGGCATGACCTGCAGCGCGGGTAGCTGCGCGTGCACGGGCTCGCAGACTGCGTGCGGTGGCACCTGCGTGGACACGCAGACGGACTCCGCGAACTGCGGCGCGTGCGGCCAGGCGTGCGGCACGGGCAAGGCCTGCACTGCCGGGAGCTGCACGTGCACGGGCTCGCAGACGGAGTGCGGCGGGGCGTGCGTGGACACACAGACGGACTCCGCGAACTGCGGCGGCTGCGGCCAGGCGTGCGGCACGGGCAAGACCTGCAGCGGCGGGAGCTGCGTGTGTGCGGGCTCGCAGACGGAATGCGGGGGAGCCTGCGTGGACACGCAGACGGACTCGGCCAACTGCGGCAGCTGTGGCAACGGCTGTGCCACCGGGGCGTCCTGCACCGGCGGGTCGTGCCAGTGTCCGAGCGGCCAGACGGCGTGCAACGGCGCATGCGTGAACACGCAAACGGATGGGACCAACTGCGGGAGCTGTGGCAACACCTGCGCCACGGGGGCATCCTGCAGCGGAGGCTCGTGTCAGTGTCCGAGCGGTCAGACGGCGTGCAACGGCGTGTGCGTGGACCTCGGGAGCGACGGAGCGAACTGCGGCAGCTGCGGCAACGTTTGCGGCAGCGGCAAGATGTGCTCGGCGGGTGCTTGCGTGGTGGACTGCGGATCCCTCGCCACCTGCGGAACGTCCTGCGTGGACTTGAGCAGCAACGCGCAGAACTGCGGGAGCTGTGGCAACGCCTGCCCCACGGGAGGCTCGTGCGTGAGCAGTGGTTGCCAGTGCCCGAGCGGCAGCAGCAACTGCAGCGGAACCTGCACGGACATCACCACCAGCCAGAACTGCGGCGCCTGCGGCAACGTGTGCAGCGGCGGTACCAGCTGTCAGGGTGGGAGCTGTCAGTGCCCGAGCGGGCAGGCGCTGTGCGGCGGCGTGTGTAAGAGCACGCAGTCGGATTCGCAGAACTGCGGCGGCTGCGGCATCGTCTGTGGCGGTGGCACCAGCTGCCAGGGCGGAAGCTGCCAGTGCCCAGTGGGTCAGACGCTGTGTGGCGGCGTGTGCAAGAGCACCGGGTCGGATTCGCAGAACTGCGGCGGCTGCGGCATCGTTTGCGGCGGCGGCACCAGCTGTCAGGGCGGAAGCTGCCAGTGCCCGAGCGGACAGACGCTGTGCGGCGGCGTGTGCAAGAGCACCGGGTCGGACTCGCAGAACTGCGGCGGCTGCGGCGTGGTGTGTGGTGGCGGTACCAGCTGCCAGGGCGGAAGCTGCCAGTGCCCGAGCGGTCAGACGCTGTGTGGCGGCGTGTGCAAGACGACCGGCACGGACCCGAACAACTGCGGGGGCTGCGGCAACGTGTGCAGTGGCGGAACCACCTGCCAGAGCGGGAGTTGCCAGTGCCCGAGCGGTCAGACGAACTGTTCTGGCGTGTGCAAGACGACCAGCACGGATCCGAACAACTGCGGGAGCTGCGGCAACGTGTGCATGGGCGGCATGACCTGCCAGAGCAGTGCTTGCGCTTGCCCGAGCGGTCAGACGAACTGCGCCGGCGTGTGCAAGACGACCAGCACGGACCCGAACAACTGCGGGAGCTGTGGCAACGTGTGCATGGGTGGCAAGACGTGCCAGAGCAGCAGCTGCACGTGTCCCAGCGGCGAGATGGACTGCTCCGGCGTCTGTGAAGACACCCAGTCGGACCCCAACAACTGCGGTGGTTGCGGCTTGGTATGCGGGATCGGGACGGACTGTTCCGGCGGCGCCTGCGTCTGCAGCCCGGCGAGCGTGTCGTTCGCGGCGGATGTGCAGCCGATCTTCACGGCCAAGTGCGCGAGCGCAGGCTGCCACGCCAGCAGCTCGCCGCAGGCCGGCCTGGTGCTGGCGTCCGGCTCCGCATATGCGAGCATCGTGAACGTCAACGCCGCCCAGTGCGGCGGAACGCGCAAGCGCGTGTTGCCGGGGGATCCGGACAACAGCTACATCATCGACAAGCTGCTGGGCAGCAACCTGTGCGGAGGTGCCAAGATGCCCGCATCCGGAACCATGGACCCCGGACAGATCGATACCATCGCTGCCTGGATCTGCGCGGGCGCGCAGAACAACTGATCAGCCGCGGATGGCTTCGGCCAGGGCGACGAGACGTTCGGCGTTCGCCACGTGCAGGCTCTCCACCAGCTTGCCCTTGACGACGACGACGCCGGCGCCTTCGGCCGACGCCTTCTTGTGGGCTTCGATGATCTCGCGCGCGTCCGTCACGTCCTGCTCCGTGGGGGCGAACACCTCGTTCGCCGCCTCCACCTGCTTCGGGTGGATCAACGTCTTGCCGTCGAAGCCGAGCTCGAGGCCCTGGGCGCAAGACGCGCGGAAGCCCTCGGCGTCGTCCAGATCCAGATAAACGCCATCCAGGATCGAAAGATCGTGGGCGCGGGCGGCCAGCAGGCACAGGCCCAGGGAGGTGAGCATGGGCAGCCGCAGCTGAGTGTGGTGCGCGTGAAGATCCTTGGTGAGGTCCGAGGTGCCCATCACCAGACAGCGGACGCGCGGGCTGGCACCGGCGATCTCCTTCGCCGAAAGCACGCCGATGGGCGTTTCCATCATGCACCAGATGCCCACGCTGTCCGGCGCGCCGTGCTGCTTCATCAGGGCCTCCACCTCTTGAACCTGCTCCGCGGAGTCCACCTTGGGCACCAGGATGGCCCCTGGCGCGGCGGCCGATGCGGCCTTCAGATCCTCTGCGCCCCACGGCGTGGACAGCGCATTGATGCGGATGATGAGCTCGCGCCGGCCGTAGCCGCCGTCCTTGACGTTCTTGCACACGAGCTCCCGCGCGGCGCCCTTGGCGTCGGGCGCGGTGGCGTCCTCCAAGTCCAGGATCAGGCCGTCGGCAGGGAGTGTCTTGGCCTTCTCTTGCGCGCGGGCATTGCTGCCCGGCATGTACAGCACACTGCGGCGGGGGACGATCGGCGTGGTCATGCGCGCCGTAATACCACGCGCGGAACGCGACGGGGATCGCGCCGAACCAACAAGAAAATCAGAACACGAGGCCCAGGGTGTTGTTCAGCTCGGCGTCGGTGCGCTGGACGCCGGTGGGGGGCTCGCTGTCGTAGCGGAGGGTGAAGGTGAGGCCGGCGGTGAGCAGCTTGGAAATGGCGAACTTCGCCGCGGTGACGCTGAGCACTCGGTAGTCCGACGGCTCGTCGAAGCGCGGCTGGAAGTAGGTGGTGGAGACCAGCGTCACGCGGTCGTCGGGTTGGGCCAAGAGCGAGAGGTAGCTGCTGGAGCGGTGGGCGAGGGGAGCGCTGTCGTCGCCGGAGCCGGCTTGCACGTCCAGGGTTTCCGACTCGAGCATGTAGGCAGTGCCCAGGTAGGCGGCGAGGGGCTCGCCCTGCATGAGGGCGAAGCGGGGCCCGGTCCCCAATAGCTTGCGGAAGGTGAGGCGGCGGAAGCGATCGTGCTCTACCTGGGCGAAGACCTCCCACCACCAGCGGGTGGCGAGCGTGAAGTTGTAACGAGCGTGGGCGAAGTAGCGTGCGAGCTGGACGCTGCCGTTCAGCCGCGAATAGTCGCCGTTCAGGGCGAGGAAGCCGAAGTGCGGCTCGCTCCGCCCTCCGATCAAGGCGTCTCCGCCGGCGGTGAGCCCCTCGCTGTTGCCGAGCCGGCCGGCGAAGCGCGCATCGACGCTGCCGCCCAAGCCGTCGTCCTCTAGCTTGGCGCGCATCGGCTCGACGTTGACTTGGGCGGCGGCGGGCCTGGCAAAGGCAAGGCCCAGGACGACCAACGAACGACCGATCGCCTTCTTTCGAGGCGTGATCATCAGCGTTCGTCTCTAACCGAGACTGTTGAGCTTCTCAACACCACCAACGTTGAAGACTTCAACACATGTCCCTGAGGACGGCGGTGATGGACGGCTTTTGTGTGGTGTTTTTCGTCGGGGATCGTTGGCACGGCTGGTGCACTAGGAGCGGCACAGGAGAGTGCCATGACGACCCCCAAAGAGAACAACCACTCGTTCAAAGACACCTTCATCGTCGCGGGGCTCACCCTCCTCGTCTTCGCGCTGCTGCCGCTGATCGCGGCTCTGGGGCTCGCGTTCCAGTTCGTGTTCGTAGCGGTCGCTCCCGTTGCCCTGGTGGGTACCGTAGCCTACGCGCTGTTTACCAAGGCGGAACCGATCATCGCGATGATTCGCGGCATCCAGGTTCCGTCAGACGTCAAGTTCTGGCGTGGACACACCTGGGCGCGCAAGGTCGCTCCCAAGTGCGTGGTCGTGGGCGTGGATGACTTCGCGCAGCGGCTCATCGGACCGGTCGAGTCCGTCGAGACCGTGGCCGAGGGAAACGAGGTCGCGGCGGGTGACGTCATCGCGACGATTCACCGCCACGGTCGTGCCATCCCCGTCGCGGCTCCGATCGCCGGAACCGTGACCAAGGTGAACCCGGTGCTGGTCAGTGAGCCCGGCGCCGTGAACAGCTCCCCCTACGGTCGCGGCTTCATCGCCGAGATCGCTCCGGTGGAGAAGGGCCTCAAGGGCCTGGCGCGCGGTGGCAAGGCCATGCGCTGGATGCGTGACGAGGTCGATCGTCTCGTGATGTTGGCGCAGGGCGGCGTGCCGGTGGCGTCGTTGCCCGACGGTGGCGAGCTCGTTGGCGACGTGTCCGCCACGGTGGACGAAGAGACCTGGCAGCGCTTGGTCACTGCCTTCTTCGAGAGCTGACCGAAACAACGCACAGGAAGGTGTGCCGTGACCCGCTCAATTCCGATTCTACTGGCGATGGTACTGGTATCCGGCGTTGCGCAAGCAGCGTCGCCTGACAACGCGGAGTGTCTCACCTGTCACGACGCGAAGAAACGAGGGGTCACGGGCAAGGCTGCCGTCGACATGGGGGCGTACGGGAAATCCGTACACGCCGACGTGGCCTGCGTGGAATGCCACACGGACGCCAAGGGCGACTCCTGCAAGAAGGGGCTGGCCAAGGCGACGTGTGGCGGCTGCCACGAGAAGGAACAGAAGCAGTTCGCGATCAGCGCCCACGGCGCCGCCAAGACCAAGGGCGGCGCCGCGGCCGTTTCCTGCTCGAACTGCCACGGCACGCACGACACGCTGAAGAAGACGAACCCGAAGAGCTCGGTCTATCCCAAGAATCAGCCTGCGACGTGCGCCGAGTGCCACGAGAAGAAGGACGGAAAGAAGTCCGGGTTCCACCTCGATACGTACCTGCAGAGCGCTCACTGGCAGGGCGTGGCGAAGGACGGCCTGGTGGTCTCCGCAACCTGCGTGAGCTGCCACGGCAACCACGACATGCGTGGCAAGGCGGACGCGAAGTCCACCATCAGTCGCGCGAACGTTCCGAATACCTGTGGCAAGTGCCACGAAGGCATCACCGAGAAGTACTTCACCGGCGTACACGGGCAAGCGCTCAAGCGCGGTAGCTCGGACACGCCCATCTGCACGGACTGCCACGGCGACCACGGCATTCGTGACCACGAGGACCCGAAGTCCAGTGTGTTTGCGACCACCGTGAGCAAGATGACGTGCCCGCAGTGCCACAAGGCGGAGTACATCAACCGCAAGTACGGGCTGCCCACCGGACAGGTGGAGAGCTACGAAAAGACGTTCCATGGCCTGGCGGACCAGTTCGGTGACGCCACCGTCGCCAACTGCGCGAGCTGTCACGGCGCGCACCAGATCCTGCCGCCTTCGGACCCGCGCAGCAGCGTGAACGCGGCGAATCTGCCGGAGACCTGCGGCAAGTGCCATCCCGGCGCGGGCCCGAACTTCGCCAAGGGCAGCGCGCACGAGCCGGCCGCCAAGGCCGCCATTGGCGCGACCGCGGTGAACTGGGTGCGTTGGGTCTACATCGGCATCATCGCCGTGAGCCTATCTGGCATGTTCTTGCACAATGCCCTCGACTACTACGCCACCCTGCGTGAGCGCTATCGCGCGAACAAGGGCAAGAAGCGCTACCAGCGCTTCACCGTGGGCGAGCGCATTCAGCACCTTGTGCTGGTGTTGACCTTCGGCGTGCTGGTGTTCACGGGCTTTGCGCTCAAGTACCCGGATGCCTTCTGGGTGAAGCCTATACTGAACTCTCAGTTCGGGTTCTTGGCTCGAGGCTACGCGCACCGCGTGGCGGCGGTGGCCTTCATGGTCGCGTCGCTCTACCACGTGTACTACCTGATCGTGACGAGCCGCGGGCGGAGTCAGCTCAAGGCGATGATTCCGGGCAAGAAGGACGCAGCCGATGCCTGGCACCAGATCAAGTACTACCTGGGCCTGGCAGAGAAGCCCGCGTTCTTCGAGCGCTTCACCTACGCCGAGAAGTTCGAATACCTGGCGCTGATCTGGGGCTCGATCGTGATGATCGTGACCGGGCTCATCTTGTGGTTCGAGGAAGGCGCCTTGGGATGGCTGCCCAAGTGGGGTTGGGACATCGCCGACATCATCCACCTATACGAGGCGTGGCTGGCGTCGATGTCGATCCTGATCTGGCACCTCTATCACGTGGCCTTCAAGCCCAGCGGCCACGGCGTCAGCATGGTCATGGCCACCGGCGACATGACCGAAGAAGAGATGAAGCACGAGCATCCGGCAGAGCTCGAGACGCTGAAGGCGAGCGACGCCGAGCAGTCCGAACAAGATAGCGAGGCCCACCATGGCAAAGGCACTTCGTACCAGCCCGTGTGAATGGGCCCTGGTGCTCTTGGCCGTGGTCGCGACCGGCTGCGGGAGCCCTGCTGAAGGGGCTCCCGCGACCCAGAGCAAGTCGCGCATCGTGACCGAGGTGGACTGGGAGAACGACGTAACCCTGGAAAGCCTGAAACAGTCGGTGCACGCCAAGCTGGATTGCGCAGACTGCCACACGCCCCGTGAGGGTGCTTCGCCCGAGGAGACGTACAAGGGCGTGGTGCAGTGCCGAGGCTGCCACGAAAAGTCCGAGGCGGTGTACGACGAGAGCGTCCACGGGAAATCGCGCTTGGCCGGCAAGGACGGCGCGGCGCGTTGCCAGGACTGCCACGGAGCGCACAACGTGTTCCCGGCCAAGGACTCGCGGTCCCTGGTCAACAAGCGGCGACTCCCGAACACCTGCGCTCGCTGCCACGACAACCCCATCTTCGCGGACAAGATGGGCCCCGAGGCGGACCCCAGGGCCGCGCGGCACTACGCCGAGAGCATTCACGGCGCGAAGCTGTTGGAGAAGGGCACGGTGGTCGCGCCTTCTTGTGTGGACTGCCATGGTGGGCACGACATCGCGGCGATCAAGGACCCGAAGTCGAAGGTCAGCGCTGCCAACATCGTGGGCACCTGTGGTGATTGCCACGAAGGCATCGTGCAGAAGTTCTCCAAGAGCGTGCACGGCAAGGCGCTGGCGAAAGGCGACGCCGACGCCCCGGTGTGCACCAGCTGTCACACCGCGCACAACATCGACTCCGCCAACGTCTCGTTCAAGCTGGCCAGCGACCAGCGTTGCGGCAAGTGCCACCAGGAGCGCTTCCAGCAGCACCTCGGGACCTACCACGGCCGCGCCCACGTGTTGGGCGGAGCCGAGGTGGCGGCCTGCTTCAATTGCCACGGCAGCCACGAGATCCTGTCGCAGAAGGATCCCGCGTCCATGGTGAGCCCCGAGCACAAGCTCGAGACCTGTCGCACCTGCCACGCCGACGCGCCGCCGAAGTTCGCGAGCTTCATGGCTCACGGTGACTCGAACGATCGGAAGAACTACGCGGCCTTGTACTGGACCGCGCGTCCGTTCCAAGGGCTCCTGTGGGGCGCCGTGGCGTTGTTTGCCCTGCACACCTTGGCCTGGAGCCTACGGTCGGGCATCGCGTTCCTCGCGTCGCCCAGGATGTACCTGGCGGAGCGCCGCCGCCGCCGGCAGCTGCGGGCGGCAGCGCACCCACAGCGCTTCCGCTTCGTGGATCGCTTCTGCCACGTGTTGCTCCTGGTGAGCTTCGTGATCCTGGTTTGCACGGGCATGCCTCTGAAGTTCCACGCAATGACCTGGGCCCAATGGTTCTTCGGTCTGCTGGGTGGAGCCGACGTGGCACGGGCTCTACACAAGCTGGGCGCCGGCATGACGCTGGCCTACGTGGTGATCCACCTCGCCAGCCTGATCGGTCCGGTGTGGCGCGAACGCGCGTCCTTCGCCGGGGCGAGCGGCCGCTTCTCCTTCCGGAAGCTCTTGGCCTACGTGTTCCGACCGGACTCCCCCATGCTCGGCCCTTCGGACTTCCGCGCGATGTGGAAGCACCTGCGCTGGTTCTTGGGTCGCGGTCCGGAGCCCACCTTCGGTCGCTTTGGCTACTGGGAGAAGCTCGACTACTTCGCAGTGGCGATCGGGATCGCAGTGATCGGCGCTACGGGACTCCTGACCTGGATGCCGGAGGTGTTCACCACCGTGCTGCCCGGTTGGTTCGTGAACGTGGCGCAGGGCGTGCACAGCGGTGAAGCCCTGATCGCGGCAGCGTTCCTGGTCATCGTGCACCTGTTCCACGTCCTACCCGGGAAAAGGAGCGAGGTGACCCGGCACGCCAAGAAGTCGGCGGCCAGTACGCGCCTTCCAGCGATGCTGAGCCACTGAGCCCGAGGCCTACGCTCGGGCACCGATGCGCGCCTTCGCCAGGGCGCGCATCGGCCTATTTGGGGAGCCTGTTTCGGCAAGCGAAACACAGCTCGGCGCTCTTCAGGTCCACCTCTTCCACGCCTCCTGCGGCGTACATCACGCACTTGGAGTCGTGGCAGTGCACCAGCCCGTGGCAATGGCCGAGCTCGTGCACGGCTTCCTTGAGCAACCGCGTGGCGAGAAGCTCGGGGTTCCTTGCCAGGCCATACCGCTGATCGTCCAGGCGAAAGGTGGAGATCACCGCAGCCCGGCCGCCCAAGTAGGCTTCGCCCAGCACGAAGGTGAACACAGGCATGAAAAGGTCCGAGCCCGTGACGCCCAGGACGAAGTCCGTGGTCGCGTGCTCCGCCAAGTTGGCAAGAACCTTGCGCGCGTCGTACTGCCGCCGAGCTTCCACGTAGCACGCCTTGGCGTCGCACACGTCTGGTAGCATCCTCACCCGCAGCGCGAAGGCTCGCTCCAGACGCAAGCCGAGCCAGGGCAAGAGCTCACGGCTGTCGGGTAGATCGAAGTGCACCAGCGACAGCTCCTTCACGAGCGATCCTCAGCGGCGCAGTCCGTACTTCTTGATCTTGTTGTAGAGCGTCACGCGGTCCACTTCCAAGAGCCGCGCGGCCTGACTGATGTTCCAGTCGGACTTGTCCAGCATGCGGAGCACGTGGGCGCGCTCCACGTCCGCGAGCGTTTCCCCCTGAGCCGCGGACGGTTCCGCGCGGTGCCCCAAGCGGAGTGCAGCCAGGTCCTGTGCCCTCAGCACGGGTGGCTCCGCCATGACCATCGCGCGCTCGATGGCGTTCTTGAGCTCGCGGATGTTTCCGGGCCAATCGTGCTTCTCGAGAACTGCTAGCGCTTCTGGGTCGATGTCTTGGATGTCCTTGTCCACCTTGGTCGCGAACGCCTTCACGAAGTGGCGCGCCAACAGCGGAATGTCGCCGTCGCGTTCGCGGAGCGGTGGCAGGTCGATGCGAAACACGTTGATGCGGAAGTAGAGGTCCTCGCGGAACGTCTTTTCTGCGACCAGCTCTTCCAGGTCTTGGTTGGTGGCGCACACCACGCGAAAATCCACGCTGATGGGGCGCGAGCCGCCGATGCGGGTGAACTCCTTGGAGTCCAGCACGCGCAAGAGCTCCACCTGAGTGCGCGGGCTGATGCTTCCGATCTCGTCCAAGAACAGAGTGCCGCCGTCCGCTTGCTCGAACTTGCCCTTGCGCCGGTACTGCGCCCCGGTAAAGGCACCCCGTTCGTGCCCGAACAGCTCGGTTTCCAGCAGGGTTTCCGGCAGCGCGCCGCAGTTCACGGGCACCAGCGGGAAGTAGCGGCGGATGCCACGGGAGTGAATGGCCCGCGCCACGAGCTCCTTGCCGGTGCCGCTCTCACCCCGGATCAACACCGTCACGTCCGTGTCCGTGAGGGACTCCACCAGGCTCATCACTCGCGCCATCTGCGGGCTCTGCGCCACGATCTCGCCCTGGTCGCTCAGGGCCGCGACTTGAGCGCGGAGCTTCGTGTTCTCCGTGGCCAAGCGCCGGGTCTGCAGCGCCTTGTTCACCGCGCGACTGAGCTCGTCCGGGTCGACCGGCTTGGTGAGGTAGTCGAAGGCTCCGGTCTTCAGCGCCTCCACCGCGGTCTCGATGGTGCCGTGGGCGGTGAGCATCAAGTACACGGTGTCCGGTGCCACCTTCTTGGCACGTTTCAGCAGCTCGATGCCGTCCATGCCGGGCATCTTGATGTCGAGCAGCACGACGTCCCACGGCTGCGCGGAAAGCTCCTTCAGCGCCGCCTTGCCGTCCTCTGCGGCTCCGGCTCGGAAGCCTTCCTTCTTGAACCAGTGAAAGAGCGAATCTCGAACCGAGAACTCGTCGTCCACGATGAGAATGGATTGGCTGTCGTCCGACATGTTCAGTCTCCGGAAGGTTCTGCCGCCTGCCGGGGCAGCGTGATGCGGAAGGTCGTGCCTTTGTCGAGCTCGGACTCCACGTCGATCTGACCACCGTGGCGGCGCACGATGCCGTAGACCACGGCGAGGCCGAGCCCCACGCCCTTCTCTTCCTTGGTGGACACGAAGGGCTCGAACACATGGGGGAGGACATCGGGCGGGATCCCGATCCCGGTGTCCTTCAGGACCACCGCGATGTCCTTACCTGCGTCCTCGATGCTCAAGGTGAGCTCACCGCCGGAAGGCATGGCCTCCACGGCGTTCACGATCAGGGCTACCAGCGCTTGCTGTAGCTGGTTCGCGTCACAGCTGACTTCGTCCGACGCCGCGGTCCGGGTCAGGGTGAAGTCCACCCCAGCGTGCTTGATCAAGTGCTCCACCGTTTGCACCGCGCGCTCCGCCACGGTGGAAAGGCTTGCCGGGGAGAGGTCCGCCTTGGACTGCCGCGCGAAGGTGAGCAGGTTCTTGACGATGTCACCGCAGCGCGTGGACTCTCGCTCGATGACACCTACGCAGCGGAGCGCCTCCTCGCGGTCGTCGGGGCTCATGTTCTCGTCCTTGATCTCGCGCGCAACGAGCTTGGAGTAGACGAGGATCCCGGCCAGTGGATTGTTCAGCTCATGGGCCACGGTGGCGGCGAGCTTGCCCAGCGACGCCATCTTCTCCATTTGCATCAGCTTGCCGTGGGCGCGCTCGAGCTCTGCAGTCTTTTGCTCTACGGCGGCTTCCAGCTCGGACTCCCACCGTGCCGTCTTCTCCTGCGCGCGCTCGAGATCTTCCGTCATGCGATTGAACGCCTTGGCAAGGTCGGCAAACTCACCGGTGCCCTCCACGGGAATTCGCGTGTCCAGACCGGCGGCCGCCACCCGCTGCGTCCCATCCACCAAGCGTTGTACCGGCCGCCGCACGAAGGCCCAAACGAAGGCAGCCGTCACCAAGCCGCCCACCAGGGCCATGAGCAGCGTGGCGTAGGCGGTGGTCTTCTGCGCCGCCACACGCCCTTCGTCCACGACCTCCATGTCCATCTGCAGGTCCAGCACGCCGAGCACTTTCTGCTTGGGCGGGTGCGCATGGCACGGACCGTTCGAGCACTCCGGGGAGTTTTCGATCAGATGGATGTGGCTCATCACGAGCTTGCCTTGCTCGTCGCGGAAGGTGCGTGAGAAGGGACTGCGAGAGGGCTCGTGGAAGGCGGCTTCTTGGGCGTGACACAGCTGGCACAGCGCGTCCTTCTTGGTCAGCTTGTGCCCTTTGTCGCCGTCCAGACTGGAGAACGCCACCTTGCCCTTCTTGTCGAAGATGCGGATGGCCTTCACGCCGGGCTGCGCTGCCAGCGTCGCAAGCTCGGAATGAACGCCCTTCTTCTTCTTCAGCAGCATGCCGTAGCGCAGCGCCCGCTCCAGCACGGCGCTGGTCTGGCGTGCATGCTCGTCGAAGGAGTGGCGCCACGCTTCTTCGCTACGCCCTTCGCTCCAAGCCGAAACCGCAAGGAACACCGCCGCCATCGATACGAATATCGAGACGAACAGCTTGAATCCGACGGAGCGCTGGATGCGCTTCATGTTCCGTCCTGCGGCAATGGCGAACACTTCGCCTGACGCTCTCTTCCATAGCAAACGGCAGTTCAGAATGAAGCTTCAGGGGTGCGCGCCACAGACGTCCGTCATCCGCAAACTCTGCGCGAATTCGCCGTCCGATTTCGGTCTAGGATGTGACGAGGGGAAGGGGTTTCAGCGATGCGCAGAGCAGTTTTCGTAGCGGTACTGTCGTTGTCCACCGTCGCCGGGGCGCAGCCCGCCGGAGAGCCGCCGGAGCAGCCGGCTGTCGTCGATCCGGCCGTGCCTCCTGCGAGCTCCGCGCCACCCACGGCTCCGGCCCCGCCGGCGAATGGCCCGCCTCCGGCGGGTCAAGGTCAGCCCACTCCTGCGTACGGCCAGCCGGCTCCCGCATATGGCCAGCCCGCTCCCGCGTATCGTCCGCCGGCGTACGGTCCGGCGTGGGGCTACGGGCAGCAACCACCCCCGTACTACGGGCCTCCGCCTCAGGGCTATGGCGCGCCGCCGCCGCCACAGCCCCCGCCGCCTCCTCGTAGCGGCATGGTCGGTGTCGCGCACATGGGGCTCGCGATCGGAGGCAGCGGTGACACGGACCCGTCCTGCGACGGTGCTGGATGCGGCGGGTCGGCGTCAGGCAACGGGTACGACGACGAGTCCGATTTGGTCTTGGGCTTGGACGTCTTGGGTCATCTGAGCCCGGAGCTCAGGGTGGGCGGTGGCTTTCTCTTCTTCCCGAACTCGGCGGCTGATTTCGACGGTGAGAACGTGGACTTGGGCAGCGACCTTTCGCTGCTCCTCGTCGTCGAGGGCGTGTTCGACGTCGGACCCAAGGTGGCGCTGACGGTACGGGGACAGGGCGGGGCGTTCTTCCTGTTTCCAGGAGGAGACCTGGGTGACGCCATCGATAGGCAAAAGGAGGTCTGCGACGCCGTCGGGAACGATTGTGAGGTGAAGGACGGGCCCTACGTTGGGTGGACCGCCGGCGGCGGCTTCGGCGTGTTGGTTGCGGCGGGCAAGATCGGCATCCGTGGGGACATCACGCTGCAGTGGTACGGCGTCGAGACGTTTGGAGTGAACGGATCCACACCGGTCGGCAGTATCGACTCCTCGCTCGGTTTCGCCGGCGACCGCGTGCTGCTCACCGGCGGCGTGGAGTTCTGAGGTCCAGCTTCGAGCTCAGGTCCACGCCAACCGGACAGTGGTCGCTGCCGCGCACGTGGGGCAGCGTGAAAGCGTTCGTCACGAAGCGCATCGCGGCGGGGTTGGCGAGCACGTAGTCGATGCGCCAGCCCACGTTCTTCTCGCGCACGCCGGGGCGCTGGCTCCACCACGTGTAGTGGCCGCCTTCCGGGCAGTGAGCGCGAAAGGTGTCCACCCAACCCGCGCGGAACCACTGCTCCAGCGTGCGCCGTTCTTCCGGGCGGAAGCCGCTGTTCTTCACGTTCTCACGCGGGCGGGCCAGATCGATGTCCTCCCGCGCGGTGTTGAAGTCCCCCATCACCAGCATCGGCTCGTCGAAGTGGCGCGACAGCTCTTTGAGGAGCGCGCGGTAGAACGCGAGCTTGTAGGGAATGCGACTGAGATCCCGGTTGGGGCCGTCGCCCTTTGGGAAATACGCCGAGCACACCACCAGCCTTCCATAGCGGGCGGCGACAGCGCGGCCTTCCCGCTGGAAGCGCGGAGCCAGGCCCAGCTGCACGGGCTCCGGCTCGTAGCGCGAGAGCAACGCCACGCCGCTGTAGCCCGGGCGCTCCGCGGGCGCGTAATGCTGATGCCAGCGGCTCTTGCGGATCTCCTCTGGCACCTGCTCGGGAAAGGCGCGCACCTCTTGGAGCCCCACGATGCTGGCGCGCGATCGGGACAGAAATGCGCCCAGCCCCTTCTTGCTGCAGGCGCGAATGCCGTTCACGTTCCACGAGAGGACGCGCATGCGTGGGAGCGTAGCCTGGCCGGGCGCGGCTCTGTCACTTACACTTCGACAATCGATGCGGCACGCGCGGCTCATGTTGTTTCCGGAGTCTCCCGTGCATGGGTTTGTCGGGACGGCGCGGGGCCTCGCGGAGCCCAATCCCGTCCCGGACGTCGCCGCCCTGGATCCCGCGGTCGAGCGCGTGACCTTCGCGGGCGGCTCCCCCCTGGCGCACCCCGCGTTCTGGGAGCTCGCGACGGACTCGCGGCTCACCAACAAAATTCTGGGAGTCGAAACACCCGCCGCTGCGGTCGCGGAAGCGGGCGTCCTCTTGCGGCTGAAAGAAGCGGGCATCGCGGAGCTGTTCGTCGTTACGCGCGGAACCGACGACCTGTCCGTCGCGCTCGAAAGTGGGCTTCGCGTGTACGTGGTGCTCGTCGCCGAGCGGCGCGGTCTGCGCGCGCTGCTCTCCACGGCGGACACACTGTGCGGCAGGGCCCCGCGCCCGCACGGCCTGCTCGTCGCGTTGGCACGCCCGCGGGCGCTCGCGCCCGAGGCGCGCGCACGACTGTTGCCGCCCGGTGCGGCGGCGGAGCTCTCCGCCCGGGTGTTCGACCGGGCGCGGCGCGCCGGCATGGAATACGGCTTCTTCGACCCGCGGGGCGTCTCGCCCTGTCAGTCGGGCGGCGCGCTGGACGCCTTCGGCACCGTGTTCCACCAACGCTTTCGGCTGCTCGCGCGCCAAGAAGAAGCGCTGGTGCGCGTGCCGGCGTGTGACGGCTGCTCCCTCGCGGACGCCTGCGGCGGTCTCGAACCGGACGTCGTGGAAACCTTCGGCAGCGCGGCGCGGCCCGTCCCCCTCGAGACCAGCATGGGTTGGAAGCTGCGGCCCATCCACTCGCTCGATCGCGTCGACTACAAGAACGCCTCGCCCTTCCAAACCCCGGGTGGCCGCGCGCCGCGCACGCTGCTCCGGGTGAACGGGCACTGCAACATGAGCTGTTCGTTCTGCTTCGTCGACCGCACCGTGCCCGACTTCGCGACCGCGGAGCTGAGCCGCACCATCGAGCAGATGTACCGGCAGGGTGGGCGCCACCTGGTGCTCTCCGGCGGTGAGCCGACGTTGCATCCGGATCTCCCGGAGCTCTTGGCGCTCGGCAAGCGGCTGGGCTTCGACACCATCGAGATCCAGACCAACGGCGTGCGGGCCGCCGACGAAGCCTACGCGCGGAGCCTGGTGCAGGCAGGCCTCACGCGCGCCACGATGTCGCTTCACAGCGTGCGGGCCGAGGAGTCGGATCGGGTCACGCGCCTCCCCGGCGGCTTCGACAAGACCGTTCGCGCCATCGACAACTTTCGCGCCCTGGGCATCAGCACGCAGATCGCCCACGTGATCACCAAGGCGAACTACCGCGAGCTGCCGCAAACGGTGCGTTGGCTCGCGGAGCGGTTCCCCGAGTCGGGCGGGCACCTTTCTCTGTGCCTGGCCATCGCCCAGGGCATCAGCGATCTGGTGTACACCTGGGTGGTTCCGACCTTCACGGAAATAGAGCCGTTCGTGCGTGCGGCGCTCGACGACTGCCTGGAGCAGGGCGTCGGCTTCGGTGGGATGATCGGCCAAGGCGGCTATCCACCGTGCATGTTGCGGGGGGACTTGCGTTACTACCGGGCCGTGCTCGACCAAGTCTTCTTGAGCGAGGACTTCGCCGACCAGTTCTACAAGGCGGAGCGCTGCACCGCGTGCAGCTTCGAGCCCTATTGCGTCGGCGTTCGCAGATCCTACGTGGAGACCCACGGTGACGCGGAGCTGCGGCCTTTCCGCGCCGACGTGTCGGAGCTTTCGAGGCTGAAGCCGGTTCCGGCGTCGTTGGTGCAGCTTCGGACCAAGGATGACTTGACCCGCGTCGCAAAAGAGGGGACTTCTGCGGGCTCCTGATGGCGCGAGACATCGAGAACGATTTCGCGAAGCTGGAATGGCTCGACGACGGCCTCATCCGCATCACGCGGACGTCCAAGGCGCTGGAATCCATGGCGGACATGACGGCCGCCTGGGACGACATCTGTCGTGGCCTCCTGTTCGTGGACCGCGCTCGCGTCCGCATGCTGATCGACACCAGCGCGGCGCCAGGTCGCAACGATCCCGCCTTCGAGCGGGCCTTCGCCCCGATTCGCACGGAGCTGACTCGCGGTTTTGCGCGCTGCGCCGTAGTGGTCCGCATGGCCGTGAGCCGGCTTCAGGTCAAGCGCCATGCGGCCACGGACGGGGCCGACGTGCGCGTCTTCACCGACGCCGACGAAGCCCTGCGCTGGCTGCGAAACGGCGACCTGACGGACGCCGCTGTCCTCAAATAGTGGCCTCCCGCTCGCCGCTGGCGGCATGCTAGGAGCGGGGGATCGGGGCCGCGTGTGAAGCGGCCAAGGAGCAGCACCCCGTGGCCAAGCGCAAGACGATCACCAAGAAACGTTCCCCCCTGGCGCCGAGGACGGCGCACATGCGACAGCCGGCCTCGGCCTTCGACAACGCCTTGGTCCAGTTCTCCCGCGCTGCGGAGATCATCGATCTCACGCCAGATCAGGTAGCCGTCATTCGGGAGCCGCGGCGCATCGTCGAGGTGAAGCTGCCCGTTCGCATGGACGACGGGAGCATTCGTGTCTTCAAGGGGTATCGGGTCCAGCACAACATCGCCCGGGGCCCCGCCAAGGGTGGTGTGCGCTTTCACCCGGACGTGACGTTGGACGAGGTGAAGGCCCTCGCGTTCTGGATGACCTTCAAGTGCGCGACCATCGGCATTCCGATGGGCGGCGGCAAGGGCGGTGTGATCGTGGATCCCACCGAGCTGTCCGTCGGCGAGCTCGAGCGCCTGTCGCGGCGCTACTTCGCCGAGATGATCGAGATGTTCGGGCCGGACCGCGACGTCCCGGCGCCCGACGTGAACACCAACCCGCAGGTGATGGCGTGGTTCATGGACACCTATTCCATGCACTACGGCGGGGACTACTTGCCGGCCGTGGTCACCGGGAAGCCGCTGGAAATCGGCGGTTCGCTCGGTCGTGCATCCGCCACGGCCCAGGGCATGGTGTTCTGCGTGAAGCGCGCAGCGACGCACCTTTCCCTGGAGCTTCAGGGAGCCACCGTTGCCATTCAGGGCTTCGGCAACGCCGGTTCCTACGCCGCGAAGCTGCTTCATGAGCAGGGATGTCGGATCGTCGCGATCTCCGACGTGGCCGGCGCCTTCGTCGACCTGGAAGGCATCGATCCCAACGTCGCGATCGAGCACGTGGCGCGTCACAAGAATCTGGCGGGGTTCGACAAGAAACGCGGCATCGAAAAGCTCGATAACCCCATGAAGCTCCTCGAGCTCCCCGTGGACATCTTGATCCCCGCCGCTCTCGAGAACCAGATCACCAAGAAGAACGCCGCGCGGGTGAAGGCCAAGGTCGTCGCCGAGTGCGCCAATGGGCCGTGCACGCCGGATGCGGACGACATTCTCGCCAAGAAGAACGTGTTCGTGATCCCCGACATTCTGTGCAACGCCGGTGGCGTCGGCGTCTCCTATCTGGAGTGGGTGCAAAACCGGATGGGGTACTACTGGCGCGAGGAACGCGTGAGCGAAGACCTCGAGCACATGATGCACACTGCCTTCGACAGCGTGCTCGAGACCTCGAAGGAACACGACGTCCCCATGCGCACTGCGGCGTTCATCGTCTCGATTCAGAAGGTGCTGAAGGCGTCGGAGCTTCGCGGGCTGTACGCCTGACGTGCCGTAGCGGCGGTGGTCCGCATCCGCGACCGGCCCCGCATCCGGCCCTGTGTCTGGCCTTCCCGGCGGCGGGTTTGCGTGGGGGTGGGGGGAGGGACGTAGACTTCGGCCATCATGAGCAGCGAGAACGATATCCGTCGGGTGGGGTTGGTGTTTGCCGGAGGGCCGGCGCCGGGGGCGAACTCCGTGATTCAAGCGACGACCATGGCCTTTCGCCGTCATGGGCGCGAGGTGCTCGGGTTCCAGAACGGCTACTCCGCGCTCATCGACTACGACGCCGAGCGGCGGCCGCTGGTGTATGGCGACGATTACTTCAAGTTCGAGGACCATCACCTGCGTGGGCTTCGGAACAGCCGCGGCATCATCATCGGCACGGCGCGGGCCAATCCTGGCAAGGCGGTGCACTCGGCGGCGGACCTGGAGAACCCTGAGAAGACGGCGCCCCTCGATCGCGTGGTGCGCGGGCTACTGTCCTTGGACGTGGACGCGCTGGTGAGCATCGGCGGGGACGACACGCTGAAGACCGCGAACTTCCTGTTCGAGTACCAGAAGCGCCTGCCCCCCGAGGCGAAGCGGGTGCGCGTCGTGCACGTGCCGAAGACGATCGACAACGATTACCGCGGGATCGACTTCACCTTCGGCTTCTTCACGGCCGTGGACACCATGGCCAAGGAGCTCCTGAATCTGCGAGCGGACGCCTTGGCCACCAAGAGCTACTACGTGGTGGAGACCATGGGGCGCAAGTCCAGCTGGCTCGCCTACGGAACGGCCGTGGCCGGTGAGGCGCACCTGGTGGTGGGGGTGGAGGACATCAGCGGGGATCTCGCGGTCGAAGAAGACGTGGTGGACAAGTCGGGAAAGCGCGTCAAAGAGACGCGGCTCAACCTGGATGGCCTGTGCGACCGCATCGTCGATCTGATCATCACCCGGGAGAAGCGCGGCAAGAAGTACGGCACCATCGTGCTCGCCGAGGGCTTGGCGGAGAAACTGCCGCACAGCTACCTGGACGGCATTCCGCGCGACGAGCACGGGCACGTGTCCCTGGGCCGCGTGGACATCGGTAAGCTCGTTGCGCAGCTTGCGGCCGAGAGGTACCGCGCTCGAACCAACAAAAACAAGAAGCTCACGGGAGTGCAGCTGGGCTACGAGTCGCGCTGTGCGGCGCCGCATGCGTTCGACGTGATGCTCGGAACGCAGCTGGGTGTGGGCGCGTATCGGGCGTTGGTGGAGCAAGGGTTCGACGGTCACATGGTGAGCGTCACCGGGCAGCTGGATCTGCAGTACGTGGCGTTCTCGGAGCTGGTGAACCCCAAGACGTTGGAGACGGAAGTGCGCTACGTGCGACCGGACAGTGACTTCTACCGCTTGGCTCGCCAGCTCGAGACGCGCGTCGAGCACCAGGATTAGAAGGCCGCGCTGACCATCACGCGGAACATGGGTCCGCGCAGCGCGAGGGTGCCCAGATCCAGGGCGGCCACGCGCTGGGGAGCGCTCTCGTCTTCTTCGTCCGGCGAGAGGCGCAAGTCGCTGGCGGTGCTCCAGCCGTAGCCGCCTTCGGCGTGCACGAACATGCGGAGCTCGCCACGCTCGCCGGAGAGGTTCAGGAACTCGAAGGCGCCGCCGGCGACGGCGTCCACCGCAAAGTCCCAGTTTCGGGCGTACAGCTTGGTGCCGGTGGAGGTTTCGTCCATGCGCGCGATGGTGCGCAGGGCAGAGGCCGAGGGGCGGGCGTAGAAATAGAGCTCCGGCATCATGTGGAAGCGCGCCTCGGGGCCGAGGGAAAAGTGATGCATCTCGAGCTCCGTGCGCTCGCCGCGGGCGGTGCTGCGCTGCATGCCGAAATCCCAGAACGCCACCGCCGCGAGGGACAGTTCATCCTTGGTGTACACCGTGCGAGCGCCACCCAGGCTCAGGTGCGGGACGACGTCATCCTCGGAGAAGGGATCGAGGCCCTTGTCGTTGATGAAGCCCGTGCGCACGCCGATGAGCGCTTGCCAACGCGGATACAGGGACTTGGGGCGGGGCGGCTTGGCCGGCTCGGTGGTGCCGGTGTCCATCGGTGGCGCCCCCTGGGGCGGTGCGTTCACGCCGAAGGGCATGAGCGCGGGCGCCGGTGCGGGAGCGGGGGGCGCCGTCTGTTCCACGGGCGGCGGAGGAGCTGCCGGCTCGGGCGCCGCTTCGGGCTCTTCTGTCGTTGTCGCGGGCGCCGGAGCTGCCGGCTTGGCCGGCGGTGCATCCGGGGCCGCGGGCTGCGCCTCTGCGCCGACGGCAAACAGCGAAATCGCGAGAGCGAGACCAAAGGTGAGAGTGCGCATCACTGGAGCCCTCCGAGCAGCAGACCGGGAAAGAACTTGGACCGAGCGGTGTCGGGGGCGAGGCCGTCGAGCACCGTGGCGCCGAGAGCGCCGTGGGCGTCGTCGCCCGCGGTGCTGGCATGCAGCGCGATCACCGCGCGGCCGCCGTCGGCGCGTTCGAAGTCGTGCACCGCCACTACGTTGCGCTCCACCTCCAGCGAGGTGGGGTGCAAGTCGCTCAGGGAGATGCTGGCAAAGTCCGGAGTCCCCGGCCGGAGTGCCCAGGCGCGCTCGCCATCGGGCGATACCGTGAGGTCGAAGCCCGGCGCGTTGGTGAGCATCGGGAAGCTCTGGCGCTGGTCCAGATCCAACACGTAGAACTCGGCGGCGGACGCGCTCTCCAAGATCTTGAGGTGCGCGTACTTGTCGCCCGGGACGTTCTGCACACTCGCGACGCTGATGCCGATGTCGTACGGATCCACGCTGCGGAAGGGCGTTCCGCTGGTCTTGCCCAGGGACCAGAAGGCGATGCCGGTGGTGGAGTCGCTCCACAGCAACGCCACGTCACTCTTCACGGGCTTGTCCGCCACGTCGTCCGTCACGCGGGTGAGGCGCGTGTAGGCCTTCTTCAGATCCACCGTCTCGATCACGGTGGTTGCCGGATCCACGAGGGTCGCTTGCTGCGCCGAGGGCACCAACGCCGCCAAGCGCAGTCCGCCGTCGGTCTGGACGAAGGCGATGTCGCTCGGCACGCCGCCCACGTCGGCGACGTTCACCGTGGGCTTGAACGGCTTGGTGTCGCCGGCCGCGGGCGCGCCTAGCTCCACGATCACCACGTTGGAGTCGCTCGCCAGGCGCACGGCGATGCGAGCGTCGCTCGGATCGTCGGGCTCGCCGTCGTGGTAGGCGACGGACAGCGGGCGCCCCGCCTTGCCCGAGGGCGTCTGCGGCAAGATGATGGTCACCTCGTCCCGCGTCAGATCCGACAGATCCACCAGCGTGACGTCTTGCTCGGTCTCGACGATCAGGAAGCGGCGGGGCTCGCCGTTCGGAACCTCGAGCTCGGTGGTGAAGGTCAGCCGCTCCGGGCGTCCGCCGAAGCTGCGAATGGTCTTCGGGAAAGGCTCGGAGGTGCCGTCGAGCTTGACCAGGATGAGCTCGTTGGGGTTCACCACGATGCCGCCGGCGTCGTACACCACGGCCCACTCCCCCTGTGGATCGATGGCCAGGCCCTGGAGCGGATCCGTCAGCGTGTAGCGAGCGTCGACCTTGGGATTGATGCCTCCGTCGATGACCGTGAGGCTCGGCCGCTCGTCATCGGGCTTGCGTCGCGGTTGCACGCCCTTCGACAGCACGAAGAGCTTCTCGCGGTCCGGCGAAGCGCTGGTCGCCACCACGTTCTTGCCGACCTTCAGCGGCGTGGCGCTCAAGTTCTGGCCCGATGGGGACGTGAGCATCATCACGCGATCGAGCGGCGAATCCACGATGGCCACCGACCCGGACAGGCCCACGTCTTCCACGGGCACGCTGGTGCGTGCGTCCCATGCGTCGGGGCGCCCCCCGCAGGCGACGGTGATGGTGGCGAGCAAAGGAAGTAGGAGCTTCTTCATGCTTGGTCCTCGTCAGTCCACGACCTTGGCGCCGAGCTCGAAGCCGGTGAGCGTCTTGGCGCTGCCGTCTTCGAGATCGACGAACGTGATACGACCCTCGGGGTGCTGCTGCGCGACGTAGCCCTTGCCGGCCAGGGGCACGATGCCGGTGGCCAGGGGCGGGCTTGCGAGGGGGAGCAAGTCCACTTGAAGGTTCGGCAACCGAACCACGTACACGCCGTACACCTTCTTGCCGTCGTCCCGGATGGTGATCAGGGCGCGATCGCTGTTCGGGGCCGGCCGCAGCGCCACGGCGGTGGGCGGTGCGTCGGTACCGACGATCTTGGGGGACAAGAGCGCCGCGGTGGGCACCACAGAGAAAGCTCCCGCCTTGCTGCTGCCCGCGGTGGTGGAGCCGAGGGCGATGGCGTGCTGCGCGTCCGGCGCTGGGAACACCGCCTGGACCGGAGCCTTGAGCGCCACCGTTCGATGGCCGAGATACCCCGCGCCCGCAGCCAGCGAGAGGATCGTCATGTGATCGTTGGGGACGGCGTTGGTGTACAGCAGCGCCACGCTGGTGTCGGCCGACAGCGCCACGCTTCCGAACAGCTCACCGTCCACTTGCACCTGGTCCATGTCCGCCGGGGCGGCGAGCACGCCGGGAACGGGCAGCACGAACACCTCCGAGCTCTCCCGGACCACCGCCACGGCGCGGGTGCCGTCCTCCGAGAGATCGAGATCCGTGACCTCGCCGGAGAGCGTGATGGGCGTGCGGGTACCGGTCCCGAGATCCACGAAGCTCACGTCGGCGCTGCCGTCTCGGCGCACCAGGGCGTAGCTGCCGTCCGGCGTGATGGTCACGTCTCGAGAAGCGGGGTTTTCGAGCGGGTCGTCGGTCACCTCGATCAGGCTGTCCACGCTGGGCTCGCCGCTGCTCGGCAGCGCCACCACCGAGATGCCGGGCTCCGTCACGGCGAAGGCGCGGGTCTCGTTTGCATCGAAGGTGATCTTCGTGGGCCGATAGCCCACGGAAAGAATGGTCGAGCTCTCCTGTCCCGGGTCCACCCGCACCACGGTCACGTCCTGGAAGCCGTCGGTGGGGTCGGGGTTCTTCACCTGGCTGGCATCGGTCCAGGCAATGGCCCAGTGCCCTTTCGGGCTCACGGCCCAGGCGTTGGCCCCCTGGTGTGTGGCCAGCGTCTTCTGGCTGATGGTCGCGTCGTTGCCCACGCGAAACAGCGTGGCGTCGTGACTGAGCACGTTCAGCACGATGGCCACGTTCGCTTCTGCGTTCGCCGGGTCTGCAATGGCCGCGAGATACGTGGGGCCGAAGCCGGCTTCCACGATGCTCAGGTCCAACGTGAAGGCGTCGATGAGGGCCACGCGGCCGCTGGTCGGGTTGGCAGACCACACGTAGCGGCCCGTGGCTACCGGCGCACGGAAGGAGCTCTCGAGCTCCTTCTCCGGCGGGGGCTTGGCGTCCACACCGGCGTCCAGGGTCGGCGCGCCCCCATTGCCACCCGTGGCGACGCCCCCGTTGCCGCCGCCGCCGGAGAACCCGCCCGTGCCGGACGAGGCACCCGCGGAATCGTCGGAGCTGCCGCAGTGGGCCAGCGCCACGACGAGCGCGGCGAGGAATGGAATCGCGAACAGCGAGTCTCGCATGTCAGTTTCCGTCCACGACCTTCGCGCCCAGCTCGAAGCCCGTCAGGGTCCGCGCCTTGCCGTCGGAAAGGTCGATGAAAGTGATGCGCCCCTCGGGGTGCTCTTGCGCCACGAAGGCCACGTTCGCCACGGGCACCATCCCGGTCGCCAGGGGCGGGCTCGGCAGGTCGATGCGATCCACCTGCAGCTGGGGCATGCGCGCCAGGTAAGCGCCGTAGATCTTCTTCACGTCGTCCCGGGTGGTCACCACCGCGCGGGTGCTGGGTGCAGGCCCGATGGCGACGCTCATGGGCGGCGCTTCCGTGCCTTGGATCTTCGGCGGTAGCACGTTGGCGATGGGAACCAAGCTGAACGCTCCGGCCTTCTGGCTCGTGCTTCCGGGAGAAAGCAGGGCGACGGCGTGGCTGCCGTCTTCCGCCACGAAGGCGGCCTGAACCGGAGCCTTGAGCGCCACGGTTCGATAGCTCAGGTAGCTCGCGCCGGAAGCCGTATCGAGCAGCGTCAGGTGGTCGTTGGGGATCGCGTTCGTGTACAGCACCACGACGTCCCCGCTGGGCGAGAGAGAGGCACTGCCGACGATCTCTCCGTCGATGGTCACGGTGTCGTACTGCGCCGGTGTGGTGAAGATTCCGGGGATGGGCAGCACGAACACCTCGGAGCTCTTCGCGGGCGGCGGCGCGCTGGCTTCGGGCAGGCCGGCTTCTGCGTCGCCGCCGTCCACGTCCGCGTCGCCTGCGCTCGCGTCGATGGCGCCCGCGTCCGGGGTCCCGGCGTCGCTCGTGTCGGTGCTGCCGGGGGCACGCACGACGGCCACGGCGCGACTGCCGTCGCCACTGAGATCCAGATCCGTCACCGGACCGCTGAGGGTGACCGTGACCCGGGTGCCGTCCGCGAGCGACACGATGCCCACGTCCGGGCTGCCATCCCGCCGCACCAGGGCGAAGCTGCCATCGGGCGTGACGGACACGTCTCGCGAAGCCGGATTTTCCAACGGATCGTCGGTGACCGGAACGTCCTTCAGCACCGAGGGGCCGAGCGGGGATTCGAGCTCGATGACGCTCACGCCGGGCTCCGTGATGGCAAACGCCCGCGTTTCGTCCTCGCTCAGGAAGATGCGCGTGGGGCGGTAGCCCACCGAGAGCCGCGTTGCCTGAGCCGCGCCCGAGAGATCGACCACCGTGAGATCCTGAAAGCCTTCGGTGGGGTCGGCGTTCGTCAGCTGCGCGGCGTCGGTCCAGGCGATGGCCCAGTGCCCACCCTTGGAAAGCGCCCAGGAGTTGGCCTCGGGGTGCAGCGGTACGGTCTCGGTGGTGACGTTCGCCTTGGCGTCCGCGCGCAGCACCGTGGCGTCCTCGCTCTTGACGTTGATCACGATCGCTTGGCTCGCGTTCGGATCCGCGGGATCGGGGATCGCCGCGAGGTAGGTGGGACCAAAGCCTGCTTCCACCGTGTGGACGTCCAGCGACGTGGCATCCACCAGCGCGATGCGTCCGCTATCCGGGTTCGCCGTCCACACGTACTTGCCGGTGGCGACGGGCGATCGGAACGAGCTTTCGAGCTCCTTCTCCGGGGGCAGACCCGCGTCCGCGGTACCGCCGAACCCACCGGTGTTGCCGCTGCCGCCGGTGGCGCAACCTGGCCCAATGCATGGGGAGGCTCCGCTACCGCCCGCGGCGCCTGCCTTGTCCGACGAGCCTTCGTTCGCTGCGCAGCGCGCGAGGCCCAATACCACCACAAGCATCGATAGACGGCGGACGTCGATGCCCCTTCGACTCCACATCACCCGCATGGGGCGCGGGAAGATGCAATCGCCGCGCCACGTACCATGAGCCCGGGATTTCGAGGGGTGAGCGTGTCCCAGCCCTGACAGTCCTGTCGCACGGCCCTTCTTGGCGACAGAAGCTGTCGCTACGGCTCGGCCTGCACCCGCCGTTTCAGAGTGAGACCTCGCTTCTTGAGCAGCCGATACATGGTCACGGTGTTCACGCCGGCGCGCTCCGCAGCGGCCCGCACGTTGCCGTCGCAGGTCGCCAAAAGATCAGTCAAATAGCGGGTTTCCAAGGGCGCGAGCCAGCTCTCGCGGAGCTCCGCCAGGGTGGCCTCGCGCTGCTTCTGCCGCTTGGGGGCGGGGCGTGTCGCCGTGAACGACCGGGGCAGGTCCTCGGGGCGGATCTCGTCCCCCGTCGCCATGATCACGGCGTGCTCGATGGAGTTTTTCAGCTCCCGGACGTTGCCCGGGAAGTCGTAGGCATGGAGCACCGCGCTGCAGGCCGCGGAAATGCGCGGGGTGGGCTTTTTGTGGCGCTCCGCCGCCTGTTGCACGAACACCTGGGCCAAGATGTCGAGGTTGTCCTTGTAGCTGCGCAGGGGCGGCAGCTCCAACGTCACCACGGAGAGGCGGTAGTAGAGGTCGTCTCGGAACTGCCCGTCCCGCACCATGGCGGGGAGATCACGGTTGGTCGCGCACACCACCCGGACGTCCACTCTCCGTGGGGGCTTGTTGCTTCCGAGCGGCTGCACCTCTCCCGACTCCATGGCCCGCAGCACCTTGGGCTGTAGCATCAGCGGCAGCTCGCCGAGCTCGTCCAGGAACAGCGTGCCCCCGTCGGCCTTCTCGAACTCGCCCACCTTGTTGAAGCTGGCGCCCGTGAAGGCGCCCTTCACGTGACCGAAGAGCACGCTCTCGAGCAGCGTCTCGGGAATGGCAGCGCAGTTCACCGCGACGAACGGACCGCTCGCGCGCCGGCTGTTGAAGTGGATGGCGTGCGCGGTGAGCTCTTTGCCGGTGCCGCTCTCCCCGTGGATGAGCACGGGGGCGTCCGTGGGCGAGACGCGTTCGATCTGTTGCTCCACCCGCAGCCACGCGGGCGACAGTCCCTTGATCAGGAACGGCCGCCCCGACAGCTCCGCGCTGGCCCGATACAGCTGCGCGCGTCGCAAGAACTTGGCGGACGATTGCGCCAGGGCGGAGAGCTCCGCCACGTGCGCTTCGGTGAAGGCGCCCGTCTTTCGCGACGAAGCGGTGATCACACCGATGGGCTTGCCCTGATACGGGATGGGCACGGCCGCGATGCTGAGCACCTCCTGGAAGTAGTGGGCGTAGTTCGCGTCGGCCCGCGTGTCGTTGCTCAGGTAGGCCTCGTTCTGCTCGAAGGCGGTGAGGGCAATCCCGTTGGGTCGGCCGTCGCGCCGCGGTCGCAACACCACGCCGGGGATGTTCACGACCACGCCGTCCACGATGTGAAAGGTGATCTCGAGCCCCTTGTTCTTCTTGTCCCACAAGAAGATGGCGCCGTTGTTCGCGCCCGTGCGCTCGAGCGCCATGTCCATGATGCGGCGCTCGAGAGACTCGATCTCGGCGGCGTGGAGGATCTCGTCAGCGTCCGAAGCCATTTCGCCATTGAGCAATGAATTATTAGAAAGAGCAATGCTTGTTGCATCTGTGCAACAAGCCGCAGGGGCTTTTTCAGGGGTTTGTTGGTCCGGCGCGCTTGGCACGCGGCTCGCACTAGCGCGGCCCGTCGTCATGGAGTTCCCGGTTCTGATTCAGCCCAGCCCCGCTGGGGACAGCGTCCAGGCCTTCTGCCCGGACCTACCGGGCTGCTCTGCGACGGCGACCAGCGTGGACGAGGCCCTCGAGGTCCTCGGCCGTCGCATCAACGACTACTTCGCGCGGGATGCCGAAGAGGCTCTGCCTCCCGGCATGCGGCGCACCGTCATCGTCCTTTGAGACTCGACAGGAGATTTCCGATGTTCGCTCGCTTCTTCAAGACCGCCTGCATGCTCACCCTCGCCGTCTCCGCTGCCGCTTGTGCCAGCGAGACCGGGAGCTCCGAGAACGTTGCCGGTCAGGGTCAGACGATCACGTTCCCCGCGAACGAGGTGGATCTCGTCGTGCAGTTCGTGAACGACCCCGCGACGGACCTTGCCACGTTGGACGAGAGCGTGGGCCTCGACGTGCGTGCTGCCGAGAACATCCTGTCTCACCGCGCGGGTGCCGACGGTGCGTACCCCAGCGCCGACGACAACGCCTTCGACAATCTGGAGGAGCTGGACGCGGTGGCCTACGTCGGCAACTCCGCACTGCAGAAGCTGCGTGACTACGTCGTGGCTCAGCCGGCGTCCACGGCGGAGCTGGTGGAAGGCGTCGAGTTCACCGCCGCGCAGTCCGACGCCGTCGTGTGGGGCGTCAACACCGCCACGGTGGACGAGCTCCGTTACGACGTGGGTCTGGTCCGCACCGCCGCCGAGAACCTGGTGGCGGGCGCGCCCTACGCCTCCGTGACCGAGATCGGCGAGGTGGCCTACGTCGGCCCCGCGGCCCTCGGCGCCCTGCGCACCCACGCCCCGGTGTGGAGCAGCGAAATGGGCCAGGGCGGCGTGAGCCAGGCCGGCACCTACGACGGCGTGACCTTCGACGAGAGCACGGCAGTGACCGCCCTCGCCATCGCCAACACTGCCACGGAGCTGCAGCTCACCTCCGTGGGCCACATGTACCCGGGCGGCGCGAACGCCGTCGTGGCGGGTCGCCCCTACGTGACGCTGGCGGCCGTGGCCGACACCTACGGCGTGGGTCCGTCGTCGATGCAGTCCCTGCACGACTACGCGAAGAGCGGAGAGTTCACCGGCTCCGGTAACTGAGGGGCACCGAGCCGGTGCGGCGCGCGAGAGCGCGCCGCCACGAAGCGCGCCGCGATCACGAGTCGCCGGCGCGCTTCGCCTATTTAGTCTCTTCCTGTCGTCGTTCGCGTATGGCCTCGGTGAGCGCGAAGACGAGTTGGGCGAGCCAGCACACGGCCAGGCCGTTGGTGGCAAGAGCGGCGTAGCGGGCCGGAGCCCACATCATGAGCAGCGTGCAGAGCGCGGCCAAGGTCGCGATGGCACCAAGCACTCGAAAGCCGGCGCTACACGATGAGAGGAGGAAGGCGCCGGCCGCCACGCCTGCGACCATCAAGCCTCCGAACTTGAGCCACACGCGGTAGCGTAGAAGCGCCAGATGTGCTGTCGCTTCCAAATCTGACGTGAGGCCCAGCAAGATCCAGTTCTCTGCCGCGTCCGCCAGACCCGCTACCACGCCGATGGCGGCGAACAGCAGCCAGCCGCCCCGGCCACGGCTGCGCGCAGCGCCGATGAAGAAGCTGGCAATGAAAGAGGAGTAGGTGGCCAGGAAGAGATAGTCCCAACGATTGCCGCGATCCATGGCGGCAATGCGCGCTGCCCGCGCCGGGTCCCCCGGGGGCCCGAAAACGGCGAGCAGATCGGCCGCCGAGCGCGCCACCTCAAACGCCATGACGGGCTTGCCATAGCCCGCGGCGACGTGCGCGCCTTCGGACGGGAACATGGGTAGCAAGAGCAGCGCGACGGCGACGGTTGCGAGTCCGCACGCCGCGCAGAGTGTCCAGGTGAGGTTCCGCGAGCTCATGGCGGGGACGCGACGGGTATCGCGCCGAACCAACAATAAGGTAATCCGGGCTATTTCGGATCCGTGCAGCAGCGGAAGCTCTGGTCGTAGCGCACGTACATCGGCCCGTGCCCGCGCGTCTGGGGGCGGCAGCGCTGGCGCGCCGGGCCCCAGTGGCCGCCCTTGAGGATCATCTTGTAGCCGTACTTACGCACGCTCGTGGTCCATTCGTCCACGTTGCCGGTGGTGTCCATCACGCCGAAGGGGCTCTTGCAGCGCGGGGACTCGCCCGAGCGCTTGGCCTGCCACGCGAAGTCCACGCCCCAGGCGGTGTGCGCCGTGGTCCGCGGTCGAAAGGTGTCCTTGTCCGGCCCCGCCGCCAAGATGTCGATGGTGCACGCGGTCTTGTCCCGCTCGTAGCCGTAGGGATAGGGCAGGCCTTCTTCGCCCTCGCAAGCGAAGGTCCACTCGCTCTCGGTGCACACGCGCTTGTCGACTTTTTCGCAGTACTGCTTGGCCTCGGCGTAGCGCACGACCACCAGCGGGAACTCGCCGTAGCGGTTCGGGAACTCGTAGCGATCCACGCACACGTCCATGCTCTTCTTGGGCAGCGTGGCGACGGTCTCCTTCCAGCGCGTTTCGTCGAAGCTGTCGCACAGGCCCTGGATGGAATGGTCGTTCGTGCGCCAGTGCTTGCAGGCGCGGTCCTGCAGCACCTGCACGCCGTCGGTGTCGTCGCGACCCTTCTCGTCCAGGAGATACTGCCCGCGCACCCGCGCCATGCCGGCGGGGCAGCCTTCGGGATCCAGCGGCGGCTCCGGGGGCAGCGCCGGCAAGCCGTCGGCACTGGCCTGCCAGTTGAGCTTCTCCACCTGGCGCCAGGTGAGGTGCTTCTCGTCGTAGCTCTTCGTGATCTCGAAGCCCAGGGTGGCGAGCAAGGGCTTGTCCGGGCCCCGCGGGGGTGGCGCGCTGGCGGAGGGGGGCGCGCTGGCCACGGGCCGCGCAGACGGTTTCGCGACGGCCGGCGACGACGCGCTGGGAGTCGGCGCGGGGGCCGGCGCCGTGGGGTGTCGATCGCAGCTCGAGGTTCCGAGCCAAACCAACATCCAGATGCAACAGGGAGCGCCGCGCACGTTTCCGGGAGGCAGCTTGTCCGAAGAGCCGCCCGCACTGCAAACGCTCGAGGACCGGGCAGCATTCGGCTGAATTCGCGACCTCGTTGACGCGGGGCGCGCCACGTGTTCCATACGCGGGGTGCAGCCGGCGGAGATCCTCGAGCAAGAGAGCGCGCTGCCTCTGCCCGCGGAGCCCGGCGCCGAGGCGCGCGAGCTTTCTCGGGCCCTCGGCATCTCGCTCACCCTCGCGGACTGGCTCCACCGCCGGGGTCACCGGGATCCGGCGCTGACCAAGCGCTTCCTGGATCCCAAGCTCTCCGAGCTCACTCCCCCCGACGCGATGGCGGACCGCGAGCTGGCGGCGGAGCGCATCGCCCACGCCCTGGGCAGCAGCGAGACCGTGTGCGTGTTCGGGGACTACGACTGCGACGGCATCACTTCGGCGGCGATCACGACGGGGATCCTGCGCGCGCTGGGCGGGCAGGTGGTTCCGCTCCTGGCCAGCCGCTTCGACGGTGGCTACGGCGTGTCGCCGGCAGCGGTGAAGCGCATCGTCGCGAGCGGCGCCAAGCTGCTCATCACCTGCGACTGCGGCTCATCGGATCACGAGACCTTGGCGGAAGTGCGACGCCAGGGCATCGACGTCATCGTGATCGACCACCACTTGGTGCCGGACGAGCCACTGCCCGCCCTCGCGTTCCTCAATCCGCACCGACCGGAGTGCGGCTTTCCTTACAAGGGGCTCGCGTCCTGCGGCCTTTCCCTCAGCGTGGGGGCCGCGGTGCGCGCCCGCATGGGTCGCGCCTTGGACGTGCGACCCTGGCTCGATCTGGTGGCCATCGGCACCATCGCCGACGTGGCGCCGCTGGACGGCGACAATCGCGCGTTGGTGCGGGCGGGCCTCGCACGGGTGGCGCAGGGCGCCCGCCCCGGCGTACGCGCCCTGTTGGAGCTCGCGAGCTTCGACGCCGCGCGGGTGATCACCGGGGAGGACGTCGCCTTTCGTCTGGCGCCGCGGCTCAACGCGCCGGGTCGCCTGGGCCCGCCGGATCTCGCCCTCGAGCTCTTGCTCGCCGAGACCCACGAAGAGGCGCGCGCCGTCGCCGCGCAGATCGAGCAGCTCAGCAAGGAGCGCCGCGCGATCCAAGATCGCATGCTGCGCGAAGCCGTCGAAGAGATCGAAACCGAAGGTTGGGCGGAGCGCGCAGCCATCGTCGTCGGGCGTGAAGGATGGAACCACGGCATCGTGGGCATCGTGGCGGGGCGTCTCGCGTCTCGCTTCGGCAAGCCCGTCATCGTGGCCGGGTTCGAGGGCGAGCGTGGCCGCGGTTCCGTGCGCGGTCCTGCGGGGGCGCGTCTGCACGACGCCCTCAGCCAGATCGCTCCGGTGCTCGAGCGCTTCGGTGGACACCAAGCGGCAGCGGGGGTGGAGCTGACCTTCGACAAGCTCGGCGAGGTGCGGGAAGCCTTCGAGGCCGCCTGTGCCGCAGCGCCCGCTTGTGGCGAGGCTCCCATCGACACGGACGCCCTCGTGCGGCTGCTGCCCGAGGACGAGCCGGACAAGGTGCTGGAAGATCTCGCGCGCCTCGAGCCCTGCGGTCATCAGAACCCGGCGCCTGGAGTGGCGGTGGAGGCGGCGCTCTTGAGCGCTCGGGAGGTCAAGGGCGGCCACCTCAAAATGGAGCTCCAGCTCCCCGGCGGCCGGCGCCTGGCGAGCTTCGCGCCGTCCATGGGATCTCGCGCAGAAGAGCTTTCCGGTCGCGTGGTTGTCGTGGGCAAGCTGCGCTGGGATTCCTGGCGTGGCGGCCGCGCCGTCGAGATCAAAGTCGACCGTATCGTCGGCTGAGTTACCTTTGGACGCGGATGACCGAGCCGCTGATCCAGTTCCGGAACGTGCACAAGGCCTTCGGCGAGAAGGTCGTGTATCGCGGCTTGTTCCTCGAGATCCACAAGGGCGAGGTGCTCACCATCGTGGGTGGCTCCGGCGTGGGCAAGAGCGTGATGCTCAAGATGCTCATCGGTTTGCTCAAGCCGGACCGCGGCACCATCAAGTTCGAGGGCAACGAGGTCACCGTGATGGGGGAAGAGCAGCTCAGCAAGGTGCGTCAGCGCATCGCGATGCTGTTCCAAGCCGGCGCGCTGTTCGACTCCATCAGCGTGGAGGAGAACGTCGCTTACGGTCTGGAGGAGCACTTCCGCTACAAGATGAGCAAGAAGGAAATCTCCGAACGCGTGGAGTGGGCCCTTGGGCTCGTGGGCCTGCCCGGCATCCAACAGATGTGGCCAGCGGATCTCTCCGGCGGCATGCGCAAGCGCGTGGCCCTGGCGCGCGCCATCGCCGTGCGGCCCGAAGTGCTGCTCTACGACGAGCCCACCACGGGTCTCGATCCCATCAACACCGCGCGGGTGAATCACTTGATCATGGGCTTGCAGGAGCAGCTCCACATCACCAGCGTGGTCGTCACCCACGACATGAAGAGCGCCTTCACCATCAGTGATCGCATCGCCATGGTGCATTCCGGGCGCATCATCTGCGAAGGCACGGTAGACGAGTTCCAGGCTTCGCAGGATCCGCGCGTCAGCGACTTCATCGAAGGCCGCGCCCCCGTCAAAGAGAGCGTCGAGACCCTGCTGGTCAGCGGCTAAGGCCTGTTGTCGGTCCGCCGCGGAACCTCGCGCACGCTCCGCCAGCTTCGTCTTGGTCAGGGCCAGAACAGAGCTCAATGCCGCGTTCCTCGTGCCGTTCCATGTCTCAGTGGCCCATCCTGGGCCCGAGGCGGAGGAAGTGACGATGCGGAACGTCAGGTTGAGCGTGAAACTCATCGTTTTGTTCGTCCTGGTCGGCGTGCTCCCGATGACGGTTGGCGCGTACCTGAACTACCGGAGCACCGCGCAGGCACTGGAGGACGCGAGTCGCAGCAAGCTGGAGGCGACACTCACCCAGAAAAAGGGACAGATCGAAAGCTGGTTCGGCGAGCGCCGTGCGGACATCACCGTGCTGGCCTCGTTTCCCGAGGTGAGGGACGCCGCCGAGCAATACGAGTTGGCCTTCGACGACGGAGGTCCACAGGGCGCCCGGTACCAAGCGGTTCAGCAGAAGTTCGATCCCCTGCTGAGAGGCATCAAGGAGGGCTACGGATACTACGATCTGTTCCTGATCTCGCCCTCCGGAACGGTGCACTACACCGTGGCCCACGAGGCGGATTTTGGCAGCGATCTCGTGAAGGGTTCGTACAAGGACACTGCGCTGGCGAAGGTGTTTCGCAGAGCACGCTCGGGGGAGGTGGCGCTCAGCGATTTCGAGTCCTACGCGCCGTCCAACGGCGACCCCGCATCGTTCATTGCGGCGCCCGTAAAACGTGGCAACGAGGTCGTCGCGGTGCTTGCACTGCAGATGCCGCTCGGAACGATCGATGACATCATGCAAGAGCGTACCGGCCTGGGGGAGACCGGTGAGACGTATCTCGTGGGAAGCGACTTCAAGATGCGAAGCGACTCACGGTTCTCCAAGAAGTCGACGGTGCTCGAGCAAGAGGTTCGCACGCAGGGGACAGAGGCCGCCCTCGGTGGCAAGGCGGGGGTTGGCAAGATTGCCGACTACCGCGGCGTGCCGGTGTGGAGCGCGTATGCCCCGCTCGACGTGCACGGCTTGAGTTGGGCCATCTTGGCCGAGATCGACCAGGAAGAAGCCGAGGGCCCCCTGGTCGGCATCAAGCAGCGAATGGCGATCGCCCTCGTCATCATCGCGTTCTTGGTGGCTGCGGTCGGCTACGTCTTCTCCCGGACCATCACGCGGCCCGTCGAGAAGCTCCGGGCGCTTCTCGACAAGGTCGCGCGTGGAGATTTGAGCGAACGCCCGGACATCGACTCGAAGGACGAAGTGGGCCAGATGGCCGTCTCGATTTCCCAGATGGTCGACAACGTGGCCGAAATGCTGGAGAGCATCCAAGCGTCCTCTCGGACGTTGGCCACCAGCTCTCAGGAGATCGCGGCGAACTCCCAAGACCTGTCCAACCGCACTCAGGAGCAGGCGGCTGCGCTGGAAGAAACCTCCAGTACCATCGAGGAGCTGAGTGCAACCATCAAGGGCAACGCGGACCGCGCCGAGCGCGCCAACGCCATGGCGACGAAGACGGCCGGATTGGCTCAGGGCGGAGGTAGTGTCGTGCGGAACGCCGCTCGAGCAATGGAAGAGGTGACGACTACGTCCAAGCAGGTGGCTGAGATCGTGGGAATGGTCGACGAAATCGCGTTCCAGACCAACCTGCTCGCGTTGAACGCAGCAGTAGAAGCGGCGCGCGCCGGCGAGCAAGGGAAGGGCTTCGCCGTGGTCGCTCAGGAGGTTCGGACGCTCGCCGGTAGGAGCGCCGACGCCGCCAAGGAGATCAACGCGCTCATCAAGAACAGCATCGCGAAGATCGACGACACCAGTCGATTCGTGAGTGATTCGGGTCGCACTCTGGAGGGAATCATCGAAGCAGTGCGGGCCGTCGAGTCGGTCGTTTCGGAGATCAGCCTTGCGAGTCGCGAGCAGGCAGATGCCATCCAGCAGGTGAACGTCGCAGTGACTCAGATGGACCAAGTCGTGCAGCAGAACGCTGCGCTCGTGGAGGAGTCTTCGGCCTCCGCAGAGAATCTCGCCCGGGAGGCCGGCGACCTGCGGCAATTGACCACCGCCTTCAAGTTGAGAACGGACGCCGTGGATCTGGCGCCGGAGAGGCGCCGGCCCGTCCGCAGCCTCGCGCCAGCCGGCGGTTTGGCGGGTCATCCAATGGACGAGTTCTTCTGACGCCTTAGAGGGGCGACAGCAGCCAGCGGAACTTGGTGTAGGCTGGCGACGGAATGCAGCCGGGTGACGTGATCGCGGGGCGCTACGAGGTCGTGCGACAGCTCGGCGCCGGCGGAATGGGCACGCTCGTGGAAGCCGTGCACACCGAGACCGGTCGCAGCGTCGCCCTCAAGCTCCTGGTCGTGGACGCGTTCTACGATGCTCGCGCCGCCCGCTGGACGGAGCGCTTCCGTCGCGAGGCCCGAGCCGCCGGCTCGCTGGACGTCGAGAATGTGGTCGAGGTTCTCGACGCAGGGCGCGACGACATCACGGGCCGGCCTTTCATCGCCATGGAGCTGCTCCACGGGAAGGACCTCTCGCAGCTCCTCCACGACGTCGGCGCTCTCAGAGTGGACACCGCTCTCAAGATCGCCGGGCAAGCGCTCGAGGGCTTGGCCGGGGCACATGAAGCGGGCGTACTGCACCGCGACGTGAAGCCCGGGAACCTGTTTCTGGACACGGACGGCCAAGGTCGCATCACGGTGAAGCTGGTCGACTTCGGCATTGCGAAGATCACCCGGGACGAGCGCCTCTCCAGCATCACCCGCACGGGGCAGCTGGTGGGCACACCGCTGTATCTGTCGCCCGAGCAGGCGCGGGGCATCCCGAGCATCGATGTTCGAGCGGATATCTTCTCCCTCGGAGTGGTGCTCTATCGCATGCTGAGCGGCGTGCCGCCGCGGGTGATGAAGACCGGCCTCGTGGATTTCGTGCTGGAGCTGTGCAGCACGCCCACGCCGCCGATCCGGGAGCGTGCGCCCTGGGTGCCCACCCCCGTTGCGGCTCTGGTGCATCGCGCGCTGCGGTCGGATCCCGACGACCGCTATCAGAGCGCCCGCGAGATGCTCGACGATCTGCGACTCTTGGTGCCGGACCTGGCGCTTTCGGAAGTCGACTTGGTCGCGAGCAGCAAGGCACCACCGCCGCCGCTCTTCGATTCCAGGACCGCGGGCAAGGCCATCATCGCGCCCACCATGGACGACCCCGCGTTGGATCCGGACCCCGTCGAGATCCCGGTCCGCCGCCGCTATGGCGCGGCAGTGGTCGTGGGCGCCCTCGTGCTCGCCGCGGCGGCGGCCGCGACGGGCTACGTGTGGATGCGCTGACGCGGCGCGGGGGAACCGTGGCGAAATGGGCCGGCGCCTCGCGACGGGGATCGCGCCGGACCAACAAAAAAAGCCCCGGCCCTGAGACCGGCTTTCGCCTTCGGCCCGTCGATACTACGCTTTGACTTCCTTCGACGGTCCTCATGGCCATCAAGCGCGACATCAAAGTGGGGCTCTTCGTGCTCGTGGGGCTCATCCTCATGGGGGTCGTGGTGTTTCTGATCGGCGACGAGCGCTCGCTGTTCGAGGCCAAGGACGACTACAAGGCCGTGTTCGAGGACGTCCAGGGTCTGAAGCCCGGCTCGCCGGTGCGCATGGGCGGTATCGACGTGGGCAGCGTGTCCAAAGTCGCCTACTCCGACGACCCCAAGGACCTGAAGCTGTACGTCACCCTGAGCATCGTGCGGGCGGAGGCGCGGCGCATTCGCGTGGACAGCACCGTGAGCATCGAAGGCAAGGGCCTGCTCGGCGACAAGATGGTGGTGCTCACGGCGGGAGATCCGGAAAAGGACCGGATCCCGGCGGGGGGCGTGATCTCCACGGAGCAGACCGCGAGCATGGAGGCCACCATCTCCAAGCTGACGGGCATCGGCGACAAGGTCGACAAGGTCGTCTCCAACTTGGAAAAGACCACCCACGCCCTCTCCAACGAGCAGTTCACCAACGACCTGCAGGGCACCCTCAAGTCCCTGAACAGCATCCTGCGGTCCGTGGACCAGGGGGACGGCTACGCCTCCAAGCTGCTGCACGACAAGAAAGAGGCGGAAAAGCTGTCCCGTACGCTGTCGAACCTGGAGCGGTCGTCAGCGGAGCTGGACCGCACTTTGCGGGGCGTGAACTCCATCGTGGGCCGGGTCCAGACGGGGCCCGGCTTCGCCCACGAGGTGCTGTACGAGAAGGGCCCAGGGGAGTCCTTGAACCAATTCGGCGGTGCGGCCCAGGAGCTGGCCCTCACGCTGAAGGGCATTCGTGAGGGCAACGGCCCCGCCCACAGCATCATCTACGGCGACGATCAGAGCCAGCAGCTGATGGGCAACATCAACGCCATGAGCCGAGACCTGAGGCACATCGTCGCGGACGTGCGGGCGGGCAAGGGCACCGTGGGCGCGCTGCTCGTGGACCCCAGCGTGTACGAGGACATCAAGATGGTCCTCGGCAACGTGGACCGGAACAAAACCCTCCGCGCTCTGGTTCGATATTCCATCAAGCAGGACGAGAAGGCTCCCCGAGTGGACGTAGCGGACCCCAAGCCCGCGCCCATCCCCAAAGCGGCGGAATCCGGATCGGCCTCTTTGCCCGCAGAAGAGAAGCCCTGAAGGACCCAATGCAGGGCAGCGGTTTGTCGTCCATCGTTCTATACTCCCCGTGATGCGTATTCTCGAGCGCCTCGGCCGAGCCCTCGTGGTGCTCGGCGTTTTTGGTCTGGCCTCCTATTTCGCCCTGAATTTCGGCACCGGTGGGCTGTGGCGCGGGCTCGAAGCCGCCCACGCCGTCACTGCTCCGGGCGGACCCAAGGCGCCCTACGATCTCACGCAGCTGTCGGCCGTCAACGAGACGCTGAAGACGATCCGCGACAAGTACGTGGACCCGTCGCGCATTCGGCCCCAGCAAATGTTCCTGAGCGCCCTGAACCAGGTTCAGAAGGAAGTCGCCCAGGTCATCATTCTCCACGACGAGAAGGCCCCCACCGTGAAGGTGCGGGTGGACACGGAAGAGCGTGAGTTCCGCGTCGACAACGTGCAGGGCCCCTGGGACGTGGCGGCGCGGCTGCGCGAGGTCTTCGCCTTCTTGCAGGCCAACCTGAAGGACACCGAGGTCGATCTTCGGGACGTGGAGTACGCCGCCTGCAACGGCATTCTGCGCACGCTGGATCCGCACAGCATCTTCCTGTCGCCGGAGGCGTACCGGGAGATGAACCTGTCCACCTCCGGTCACTTCGGCGGTTTGGGCATCGTGATCTCGATTCGCGATCAGATGCTCACCATCATGCGGCCGATGCCGGACACGCCGGCGGGGCGCGCCAGCCTCAAGCGCCTGGATCGCATCACCAAGATCAACAACGAGTCCACGCTCAACATGCCGCTGGACGACGCCGTGAAGCGGCTGCGCGGCAAGCCTGGCTCCAAGGTCACCATCTGGGTGCATCGCGACGGCACCGACGGCTGGAACGGCTCGCGCCCCTTCGAGCTCACACGCGAGGAAATCCGCATCCATAGCGTGGATTCGCGACCTCTCGGCAACGGCATCGGCTACGTGCGCATCAAGCAGTTCCAGAGCAGCACGGACGACGAGCTGGAAGCGGCGCTCACGGAGCTCGGCAAGCAAGAGCGCATCAAGGGCTTGGTCATCGACCTGCGCGGCAACCCCGGCGGGCTCCTGGACCAGGCGGCGAAGGTCGCCGACCGCTTCCTGGACCACGGCGTGATCGTGGCCACTCAGGGTGCCAGCGAGGGGCGCGAAGAGAAGCGCGCCACGCGTCGCAACACCGAGCCGCCGTATCCCATCGTGGCGCTGGTGAACGGCTCCAGTGCCAGCGCCAGCGAGATCGTGGCGGGGGCTCTCAAGAATCTGGACCGCGCGGTGCTGGTCGGCCAGACCACCTTCGGCAAGGGCTCCGTGCAGCTGGTGTTCCCGCGCATCACTCCAGACGGCGCCGCGCTCAAGCTCACCATCGCGCAGTACCTCACGCCGGGAGACATCTCCATCCAGGGCGTGGGCGTCGCGCCGGACGTGCAGCTGGATCCGATGACCGCCGACAACCTGGAGATGGACCTCTACAGCGAAGAGAGCCCGCTTCGGGAGCGCGACCTCACCAAGAGCCTCACCGGTGCGGCCAAGCGCCCGTCGGATCGGCCGTTCTTCAAGCTGCGCTACAACCTGCCCGAGGCCGAGCGGGCCAAGATGCGCGAGCTGGGCGGGGACATCGAGGACGAGTTCACGCTGGATTTCCCCATCTCCTTCGCGCGGGATCTGGTCGGCAAGCTGCCTCCGGGCCGCCGGCAGGACGAGCTGCGCGCCGCCAAGGGCTTCCTCGAGCACACGCAGGACGCGCAGGTGGCCTCCATCGCCGCGGATCTGTCCAAGCTCGGCATCGACTGGAGCGCTCCGCCGAAGGACGTGAAGGAGGGCCCCAAGGTCACGGACTTCGACGTGAAGGTAGAGACGGACCGCAAGGGCGACACCGTGACTGCCGGCGAGCCGATGACCTTGAAGGTCACGGTGAAGAACAACGCCAAGGAGCCCATCTATCAGCTCCGCGCCATCACCAAGAGTGACAGCGGCTACTACGACGAGAAGGAGCTGGTGTTCGGCCGCGTGAACGCGGGCGAGGCCAAGTCCGCGACGGTGCCGCTCGGTTGGTGCGACATCGACGGCCGCAAGCCCGGTTCCACCAAGCCGCTACCCACGGACGCGAAGCGCAAGTGCAAGCTGCCGATGGACGCCGTGGAACGACAAGACGTGGTCAAAGTTCGCTTCCACGCGGAAGGTGGCGCATCGCCCAAGGAGGCGGAGATCCGCCCCACGGTGAAGAGCCAGCCGCGGCCGATCTTCGCCTACACCTATCAAATCGTGGACAACCGTCCGGGCAACGGCGATGGCCAGCTCGCCCGTGGCGAAGGCGCGACCATGTACCTGACGGTGAAGAACGTCGGCAAGGGTCGTTCCTACGAGACGCAGGCGAACCTCAGAAACCTCACTGGGGACGGCCTCTTGCTCCGCGCCGGGCGCTTCGACGTGTCCAACATGAAGCCCGGGGACGTGCGCCAGGTGGCCTTCACCTTCGACGTGCTCGATGCCCTGAGCGAGAGCTTCGCCAAGGTGGAAGTGAGCGTGGCGGATCGCGATCTGCGGGCCGTCGCCAGCGAGAAGATCACCATTCCCATCACGCGCAGCGGTCTGTTCGTGAACAAGGCGAACGGCACCGCCCGCGTGAACGAGAATGCGCCGGTCCGCGGCCAGCCGGTGGACGATTCCCGTGTCATTGGTGACGTGGCCAAGGGCAGCGTGGTGGAGAAGCTCGGCACCTTCGGCGGCTACGCCAAAGTGAAGCTGGACGGCACGCGCTTCGGGTTCGTTCCCAGCAATCAGCTCACGGACGGTGGCGGCGCCGCCAAGGTCAAGCTCACGCCGCGGCTCACGCACTCCCCGCCGTTGCTCGAGGTGGAGCCCGCGGCTTTGGCTACCCGCAGCAACAAGGTGCACTTGCAGGGCACCGCCACGGACAACGATCGCGTGCTGGACGCCTACGTGTTCGTCGGCGCGCGCAAGGTGTTCTACCAGTCCAACCGCAAGGGCAAGGATCCCAAGAAGCTCAGCTTCAGCTTCGATGCAGAGCTCAATCCTGGCATCAACGTGATCACCGTCGTCACTCGCGAGAGCGAGGACACCGCTACCCGTCGCACGATGATCGTCCGCCGGGATGGCGCCAACGGAGAGGCGCTACCCACGCCCAAGAGCGACGATTTCGGCGAAGACTGGGAGTTCTCCGGCGAGTGATCCCGATGCGGGGGCACGTCCATCGCCAGCGGGGGTTGCTGTTGGGATCCGCCCAGCTTGTTGGTCCGGCGCGAGCCCCGTCCCTGACGGCCGCCCTGCTGCTCACGGCCTCCGTCGCGTTCGCTCAGCCCGCGCCCAGTGCCGCGCCCGCGCCCAGTGCCGCGCCCGCGTCCAGTGCCGCGCCCGCGCCTGCGCCCACCGCCGCGCCCGCGCCCACCGCCGCGCCCGCGTCCAGTGCCGCGCCTGCGCCCAGCGCCGCATCCGCGCCCAGCGCCGCATCCGCGCCCAGTGCCGCATCCGCGCCCAGTGCCGCGCCCGCGCCCGCGCCCCCACCCGGCGCCGCGCCGCCTCCGTACTACTATCCCCCACCGTACTACTACCCCGCGCCGCCGCCTCCGCTCCCCCCGCGGGAGCTTCCCTACAAGGGCGAATCCACCGCGCCCCAGGGCTACCACGCCGACAGTCGCGTGCGCCGCGGGCCGATCATTGCGGGAGCGACGCTGGCTGGCTCGACCTATTTCGTGAACCTGATGGCCGCGAGCATCATAGAGAACGCCGGCGATTCCGATACTCGTACCACGCTGTTGTACGTGCCCGGCGTCGGCTCCTGGGGTTACGCGTTCGAGGGCTGCAGCGGCGCGTGCAGCGCCATCGCGCTGCACTCCGCCGCACACACCGCCGGTGTGGTGTTGTTGGTGTACGGCATGGCGGTGCCCAAGCAGATCTGGGTACGGAACGACGTGGGCTTCAGCGTGGTTCCGCTCGCAGGTCAGGGCATCCAGGGCATCAGCGCCGCTGGAACGTTCTGAGCTCCCGCTTGCGTGGCGCTCACTCGCGAAAGTCGCGGCGTTCGAGGATGAAGTGCTCGAGCACGTGGTCGTAGTAGGCGTCGGTGGTCCCCACGTGGCGGAGCCCGATGCGTCGCGCCACGGCGAGTGAGCGCGCGTTCGGCGTTTCTACGACGGCGTGCAGGACGGGTAGCTTCAGCTCGTGGAAGCCGTAGCGGAGCAAAGCGCGGCCCATCTCGGTTGCGAAACCGCGGCCCCAGTGGGCGCGCGCGAGGTGCCAGCCGACTTCGATGTCGTTGCTGGGCTCGCGGTCGGTGCCTGATTTCGGCAGCGGCTTGAGCAGAGCCGTGCCGACCATCTCGCCGCTCTCGGCGTCGAAGGTGGGCCACGAGCCTTGCCCCTCTGGAAAGCGGGCAATCCGCCCGATGATTTGCCGGAGGTGTTCGCGCTGGGCGTCGAGATCCGCGACCAGGTTCCCGCCGATGAAGCGCACGACCTCCGGATCTCCGTACAGGGCAAAGGCCCCGGCTACGTCACGCTCCGGGTCCCACGCTCGCGCGAAGAGCCTCTCTGTCGTGAACACTGCGGGGGGCTCGGGGTGCGCTGGGGACCGGCCGTTCGACACTGGAGGTGCCTCCTTCGGGGAGCTTGCCATGCTTTGGAGTCATTCGGCGCGTGCGCTCGCACGTGCGCCGTGCGTGCGAGCACGCGATTTGCGGCTTGCTCGTGCGGCGCTGCAGGGGATTTCTGCATGGCACGGAACATGGATCTCGTCGCGACCTCACGGCGAGGGGCGAATCTCCGCTCAGCGCGAATAGAGGAGTGAACCATGCATGTCCGCAAACTCGTCCAAGGCGCGACGCTTGCTGTGCTTCTGAGCGGAGCGGTGACCGCGTGTGGTGGCGCCGACGGTTCGGAAGAAGCGACCGAGCAGTCCGTGCAGGAGCCGATCACGGTCTTGGACAACTGCGCCACGGGGGCGAATGCAAACGCGATTGGCTACTTGACCAACGCGGGTGCAGTGGATGCCTACACGCGAACCTGGCAACAGATCGTCGCCTGCAAGATCATGGGCAGCTACAGCCCCACGACCATCGTCGATTTCAACGTGAACGGCGTGCTCACGCACACCTACGACTTCTATGCGTCACCGCAGTGGACCGTCGCACCCAGCACGAAGTCCGACTGCGAGGACGTCGTGGTCGCGCTCCGGGTGCAACGGCGCAATACGACGACCGGCGCCTGGGAGAACTTCCCGGGCAACTACAAGGAGAAGCGGGGGAGCTGGCAACCCTTCGTCGGCTGCGTACTTCCAGGGTACGTGTCGATCCGCCGTATCAACTCCAACTCGTACGGGCAGACGGAGACGAATCGGTACCGTGCCCGGGCGGTGGCGAACCAACCCAACGGTACCAACGGGTCGATCACGATCACGGGCGTCAACCGCGGCTGACAAGGACTGAAGAACGAGCACGGCGGGTTCCGCGCCGGACCAACAATCCGGCGCGGAAAACTCGGGACGCGCGGCCATTGGCTCTCTCGGCGCGCGGAGTGTCGGCGGCGACCGTTGCGCGTCACTTTACACGCCGGGGCGGCGAGCTTACGAAATCGGTCATGCGCCGCCTTCCCAGCCTGATCGCATTGATGCTCTCCTTTGCGGTACCCGTGCTTGCGGCAGCCCAGCCCGTCGACCCGCCGGCGGAAGGCGCGGCGGGGCAGGACAACGCGGGCACCTTGCCGGACGCTCCGGACGCGCCGCCGAGCGAGCCTGCGGAAGCCGCGCCCGCGCCGAGCGCACCCGCGCCCGCCCCGACCACGGATGCGCCGCCACCTGGTTATGGGCAAGCGCCGCCTCCGGGGTACGGTGAAGCGCCGCCGCCTTCGGACCCGTATCTTCCGCCCTTGGAGCGAAGCTACCCCGCGCCGCCGCCGCCCCAGGCTCCGGACAAGGAAGGCTTCTCGATGCCGCCGTGGTCCGCACGTATCGATCCCTTCAACTGGCTGCTCGAAGGGCGCTTGGGGTTGGAGCTCGAGGCGGGCGTGCTCGACTTCATGACGGTGGAGCTGGTGCCCACCTTCGTGGTCAACGACAGGCCGCCGACGTTGAACCTCAGTGGTGCGCCGGACGTGCTGCGGCAGGAGTCCAACGGTCTCGGGCCCATCAGTGGTGGAGCGTTGGATGTCGGGCTGTGGCTGGATGGCAAGGCGTTTCGCGGCTACGTGATTCGCGTGGGTGTGGCCACCTACGGCTACACCTATCGCACGGAGGACGACGCGGGGGACATCGACAGCGTCGACTCGAGCGAGACCGAGGGGTTTGCGATGTTCGGCAGCCACGCTCGCTGGGGCGCGTTCACGATCGCCGGGGGCATCGGCCTCGGCGTGCAGCTCTCGAAGGAATCTCGCTGCTTCCCGGATGGCGCCACGTCCGTGACCCAGGCCCGGAGCAGCGGATGTGACGATGAGCTTCAGATATCGACGAAGCGAGATGCCAGCGAGATCGTCAACCTCCACAGCAGCATCTATCCCGTGGACTTGTTTGGCCGTTTCTCCCTGGGAATCGTGATCGACTGAGGCAGCGTGTCAGATCCGCCCAGGGTCCGGCGAAGACCCTGGAGTGTGGTTTTCCCGAGGTCACCGACCCCTGCGCCGGCGCTCCAGCCGGCTCAGGAACTCTTCAGACTGCGCTGAGGCGGCCCTCAAGCAGGCAACCGCGGGAGTCCGCACAGTAGTCGTCGGGTCGACGGGCTTCCCGAGGGGCAGAGCGCATGGGTGCGCTCTCAGCCTTTCGTGGAACGAGGTGGGACCCGCCAATCCCGGAGAAGAACATGCGAAACACCGTACTGCTGTTGGCTTCCGTCGTTTTCCTGTCTGCCGCCGCGTGCGACAAGGCGCCCAAAGAAGACGCCGTAGAGAACAACTTCAACCTTGGCGCCTTGGGCAAGGACAAGGACAAGTTCAACCTGGCGAAGGACAAGGACAAGTTCAACCTGGCGAAGGACAAGGACAAGTTCAACCTGGCGAAGGACAAGGACAAGTTCAACCTGGCGAAGGACAAGGACAAGTTCAACCTGGCGAAGGACAAGGACAAGTTCAACCTGGCGAAGGACAAGGACAAGTTCAACCTGGCGAAGGACAAGGACAAGCTTCAGGGCGCCACACCACTGCTCGCCAAATGAAGCGTCTCCTGGTGTTGGCCTTTGCCGGCTGGCACCTGGCGTTCCTGCTGTTTCGAAACCCCGTCAGCGTTCGTCAGGCGTCGTTCGACGCTTGGGTGAGCGAGCGGCGCGCCGGCTCGAGCTGGGCCGGCCGTGCCGCGGCGGAGGTGCTCGACGGGTTGGATCGCGCCTTCATGCGCTACGAGCACGCGCTGGGGCTGGACCAGGGCTGGCGCATGTTCGTGGCGCCACTGGCGCGGGACGTCGCGTTCCCGGCGGTGCGCATCGAGCTCGATGACGGTACCAGCGTGACGCTACGGTCCGAGAACGAGCCCGCGGATCCCGACGGGTTCTTTCTGCGGCCCGCCAAGGAACGTCTGCGCAAGCACGAGACCCAGGTGGTGAGCAGCGAGCTCGCGGACATGGGCCTTTCCAGCTACTGGGAGCGGTACTTGACGCTGACCTGTCGTCAGTGGCGCGCCGCTCATCCCGAGGATGGCCGTCGCGTGGTCGGCCTCACGCTGCTCCGGCGCAGCTATTCCTTGCCCGCGCCGGACCAACAACACCCGGCCTATGGGCAGGCGCGAGTCGATGAGGTGGGGAGCATGAGAGGGGACGCGTGCAACTCTTCCGGCGAGTGAGGCGTTTCTGGACGGAACCGGTGCGACCCGAGCCGTTGGCGGCGTTTCGCATCGCGGCTGGTGTCAGCATCACGCTCTCCGTGCTGCTCGGCATGGCCGGCAACCTGAAGCTGATGTTCGGCGACGGCGGGCTCATCCCCGGCTCCACGGCAGAGGAAGTGCTGGCGCGCACCGGGCGTCTGTCGCTCAAGCACGGAGCGCTCGACGGAGCGCTGGGGTCGTGGCTCCTGATGGGGCTGCTCTTGGGTGCTCTCGTGTGCGTGACGCTCGGCTACCGCACACGGATTGCCGCGGCAGTGGGCTACGTGATCTTGGTTTCCTTCACTCAGCGCAGCCTGACGCTCACCAACGGCGGGGATGACCTCGCGGTGCACGCGCTGTTCTACTTGGTGCTGGCTCCCGCGGGGGCGGTATGGAGCCTCGATGCCCGACGCAGCGGGGGGAGCAGCGCGGTGCCGGCCTGGGCGCTCCGGCTGATGCAGATCCAGCTGTGTTTGATCTACTCGGCTACCGCGCTCTCCAAGATCGCCGTGGCCGGACCGCAGGATTGGCTCACAGGGGAGGCCGTGTACTGGGCGTTGAACGACATCACTCTCACGCGCTGGTCCTACGCGCTGTTGCCGGTGCCGATGTTCCTGTGTCGGATCCTGACCTGGAGCACGCTCCTGTTCGAGGTCTCTTTCCCGCTCTTGGTGTGGTGGTCGAGGACGCGAAAGTGGCTCTTGCTCGCCGGGCTCGGCCTGCACCTCGGGATCCTGCTCACGCTGCAGGTGGGCTTCTTCAGCCCGAACATCCTGGTGTTCTATCTGCTGTTTGTTCCGGCCGAGTCCCTGGTGGCGGCGCGGCAGTGGCTCTTGGAGCGGAAGCGCGCTTGGGGCTCGACGTCAGTGGCCGTCGCTCGGCTCGGTGACGAAGCGCGTTAGGAAGAACAGCGCGCCCATGGCCGCGTATCCGGCGGCCCACGGCCAGGCCGGTGAAAGATCCACCACCGTGTCTCCCGGGGTGAAGCGGTACGAGTGCATCAGGCCTACGGCAGAGAGCGCGGCGCCGGCCCAGCACCAGATGGCGGCGCGGGTGAAGCGCCGCTCGATCAGCTCTACCGTCGCTGCGGAGAGGATCATCGCGGTGAAGATGAAGCCCTGCTCCAGAGCGAAGGCGCCGTGGATCCAGGTGTCGGAGGCGCGGAAGGCCTCGATCAGATCAGGGCCGAAGGCTGGGCCCGCGGGGCCGCCGACACCGGCAGCGCGTAGACCGTTCTTCGCGAGCAGCGCGCCCCAGGCGCCGACTCCCGGCAGCAGCCCGACGACCACGGCGGGGGCATGCGCTTTGGGGACGGCTTGGAACGCCTGAGCGCTGATCACGATGCCTATCCACAGCACGATGGCCATGCCGGCATCCACCGGCACCGCCCACACGATGTGCGCCAGGGTGCCAGTCAAGCACACGATGGTGAAGAAGCCGGCGTTCAAGATGGAGTAGCCGGCGCGAGCGCCCATTGCCTTCCAGCCTGGATGGCCGATGTAGATGGTGGTCGGGAAACAGGAGCCGAAGGCGGCGGCGGCCAGGGTGCCGAGACCGTTCACGGCCAGGGAGGGCGCGGTCGGGTAGCGATCTCCGGCAGCCTCCGCGGACTCCAGGTTCTGGAGCGAGCCGACCACGTTGAAGAGGCCCATGGGGATGATCACGGCGAAGTAGCTGGTGAGATTGCCGGCCGCGATGGACGCCAGCAGATCTCCGAGCACGGGGACTGGGGCGTGCAACGAGATGCCACCGGGCGAGCCGCCGGTGGGAGCGATGCCGGTGATCCAACCGAGCAGCGTGCCGAGGGCCACGGCGACGAAGCCACCGGGGAGGCGTCCTTTGAAGCGCACGCGACCGAAGTAGACGAGCAACACGACGGCGAGGGTGGTCATGCCCACGATGGGCCGCGCGAAGGTGCGGAACAGAAAGCCCAAGGAGATGAAGCCCAGGGCGATGCCCGCCAAGGTGGAGAGCATGGCGGCGCGTGGGGCGGCGCGGCGAAGCTTCTCGGCAACGAACGCGCCGGATAACTCGATGACCCCCGAGCCCAAGGTCGCTGCCAGGCCGGCTTGCCACGCCACTCGGGCCGGATCCGCGGCGCCGGCGCCTTGGGCGGCGAGCTTCGCCGGCAGCATCACCAAGAACACGTGGCCAAAGAGGGACACCGTGTTGATGCCGTAGGGCAGGGCGCACACGTCGGTGCGACCGGTTTCGTCGGCCAGCTTCTTCGCTTGGCGCGCGTAGTACAGGTTGCCGACCACCAGGGACACGGCCACGCCGGGGAGCACGCGGCCGTACACGAGCTCGTTCGAGAAGCCGAGGATGTGACGACAGAGGGCGTCGACCAACAAGAGCTGGACGAGGTTGTCGAGGGCCAGACCGAAGAAGCCGTCCACGTCCCCACGCGAGAACCAGCGCATGGCGCTCTTCTATCTCCGTCCGCCGTCGGCGCGCTAGCCGAGGCGCTCGCGGATGGCCTCGGCCGTACGTTCCCGCACGAACCGGTGACGCGCCTCCGTGGTGTGGCGCGGGTGCCAGAGCAGCATCATGGGCAGGGCCGGCAGGTCCAGCGGGGGCTTGGCGAGCACGAGCTTCACGGTGCTGGTCCTCACCAGATCGTCCGGCAGCGTGGAGACGAGCGTGGTGCGCGCGACGATGGCCGCTGCCGAGGCGAACGAGGAAACGGACGCAGCTACGCGGCGGGAGAGCCCGTGCTGTTCCAGATAGTCGTCCACGAAGCCGCGTCCGCTGGCGTCCGGTCCCGCGAGCACGTGATCCGCAGCGGCGTAGGACGCCAGAGTGAAGCGCCGACGCGGGTGCTTGGGGGAAGAAACCACCACGAAGCGGCGGTCGTACACGTGCTTCTGGACGAACTCCGACAGATCCACGCGCCCCGCGGATGCGGGCAGCGCCGCGAGATCTGGGCTGAGCGCGAGATCCACCTCGCCTCGGCGGCTCTCACTCACGCTCTCCAGTGACAGGCGCCGCAGCCGGATGTCGAGGTTCGGAGCCTCGCGCCAGATCCGAGCCAAGATGGCGTCGGCGAAAGCCTGCTGAGTCTCGTCGCCCATCGCCAGCGTCACGATGCCATGAGCCGTATTGGGGTGAAACGGCGCCTCACTTTCGAAGACCAAGCGGGCGGCGTGGATGGCAGCCTCCACCTTGGGCTCGAGGGCCTGTGCCCGTGGGGTTGGCACCAACGTGCGACCGGTGCGCACGAACAGCGGATCATCCAGTGCGCTGCGCAGGCGCGCGAGCGTGCGGCTCATGGCGGGCTGGGTGACCCCCAGCTCCCGCGCCGCCGCGGTGACGCTACGGGTCTCCAGCAAGCGGTCGAAAGCCACCAACAGGTTCAGATCGAGAGCGGCCAGATTCATGAGTCTTGTGCATGAATAATATCAAAAACATGCATTGGTGGTATTCGAAGATCCGCCCCATGCTGAAGCTCATTGAAGGAGGAAACAGCCATGAATCAGGAGCTTCACGTCGTGTTCGGTGCCGGTCAGATTGGTCCCCATCTGGCGCGAAAGCTGATTGCCAGCGGGCATCGCGTCCGCATCGTGCGTCGCTCCGACAAGCCCGTGGGCACTCCCGGGGTGGAGGTCGTCGCCGGCGACGCTCGGGACGCGGGCTTCGCGATCCGTGCCAGCGAAGGCGCCACCGTGATCTACCACTGCATGAATCCAGGGGAGTACTCTAGCCGCGTGTGGGAAGAGGACGTACCGCGCCTCGGCGAAGCGCTGATCGCGGCAGCCCTCGAGCACGATGCTCGGCTGGTGGTGCTCGACAATCTCTACGCCTACGGTCCCCTCCAGGGGCGCAGGACTGAAGAGACGCCGCTCTTGGCTGCGGGGCGCAAGGGCCAGGTGCGGGTGCGCTGGGCCGAGCGCCTGGAGCAGGCGCGCGTGGAGCAAGGGCTGCGCTACGTCGCCGGCAGGGCCGGGGACTTCTTCGGCGAAGGCGCCGACCAAGCCCTGGTGTCCCCCGACGCCGTGCGCGGCATCCGCAAGGGCAAGCGTCCCATTGCCCTCGGGGACGTGGACGCGCCCCATGCCTTCAGCTACACCCTGGATGTCGCGGCGGCCCTCGCGGCGCTGGGGGAAGCGAAGCAGGACGTGGAGGGAACGGTGTTCCACCTTCCGGTTCATGAGGTGAGCCCCCGCGAGCTGTTCAGCCGCATCGGACGCGAGCTTGGAGTAGAGCGCGTCGAGCCGCGTCGCATCGCCCGTTGGGTCTTGTGGGTTCTAGCGCCGTTCGTCGCGTTGTTCCGCGAGCTGCTCGAGACCTACTACCAGTGGGATGGTCCGTTCCTGGTGGACGATTCGCGCTTCCGGGCACGTTTTTCGGGCGTGGGTGTCTCGCTCTCCGAGGCCGTGCAGAAGACGGCCGCCCTGGCCCACTCGGAAGGGGGCACGATGGCGCGGGCGGCGCATGCGTGAAAGACTCGTCGCGTGCGTGGGGTCATCGGAGTCGTTGTTTTGGTCGCCGGATGTGGCGGTGGCACGAGCTCCGACCTCGAGCCCGGGGGGCCGGACGCCGCGTCGGCGTGCGCCATCCCTGCGCAGACCAGCTACCTGAAGACCAACCGGACCATCGGCAAGTGCCCGCCGGCCGCAAGCCCGGCGTGCTCCAGCACCCTCTTCTCCGGCCCGCCTTTGCTGACGTCCGACGACCTCCAACCCGGAGCGCATTTCGTGGCGGTGTCGGGCGAGTACTTGCTCGCGGAGACGGCGTCGATGGAACCGCTCGTGGTTCGCATGCATCCGGAAGATGCGCCTGTCGCGTACTCGTTTGCCGCGCCTCTCGCGGCAGGGCAACGCGCCGTGGACCTCGATGGGAACTATGTGTTGACCTGCTCGACGTCCGACTGCCGCGTGTTTCGCAGGGAAGGGCTGTCTTTGTACGAGCTTCCGGCGCCCCCCATGACTGATGCGACCAAGGTCGTGGACTGGCTCTCTCAGGACGCCGTGTGCGTCGTCGGAGACGGTGCAAGCTGCTTCGACGGAACCGCTTGGCACGAGCTGGTTCCCAAGGGTCAGCGCTTCGCCGCAGCGAGCGCCACGCTTTCCGCAATCTGGCTGGCCGGCGAGGGCGGGCACGTCGCCCTCGCGACATGGTCCTGTGTAGAGGCGATTGAAAGTGGCACCGACGCCGACTTGACGTCCATCTCCGCAGACACCCAGCGTGAGCTGTGGGCGGTGGTATCCGGGAAGCAAGGGGCGTTGAGCTACGTGAGCCCCGAGGAGAGCGTTTCCTGCAATGTGAGCTCGACCTCTCCCGTGGTGCTGCGAGACTGGGGTCGAGACTGGGGCTGGGACGTTGCGGATCAGCACGACCAGCAATGGATTTTCGGTGAAAGCTCAGTCCTCCGGGGCAAGCCGGCGGTCGATGCCGACTGGTGCGTGTCGGAGATCGGAGAGCCCGCGCTGGACGTGACGTCGTTTGACTGCGGCGTCGCGGAAAACGTCCGCGTGCTCACGTCCACCCGCCTGCTCGGGAACGCGCAATGCGCTTTGGATTGATGCGAGCTTGATGTAGACACGAGACCGTGCCCGACGAGACACCCCGCCGCGGACGCTTCGGCTTCGCGGTGTTTTCGGCCGTGCTGTTGGGGAGCGGCGCGCTCTTGACCATGACGCTGGCGCGCGATTGCAGCGCGGGCAAAGACACCGTCCAGAGCTACATTGCTGCCGTACGGGGGGGAGAGGCCGTGAGCCCTGCCGTGGGCGGCAGCGAGGCCGCGGTGTTGACCGCTGTGCTCAGCAAGAGCGAAAGCGTCTCCGTCGACAACTTTCAGTCTCAAGCCGGCACCAGTTGCTACTGGCTCGACGTACGCGCGGCGGGCAAGTCGACTTCCGTCCAGGTGGTGCTTTCGGAGTCCGAGAGCGGGATGCGGGTCATCGCGGCGTCCATCCGGCGCGATTGCAGCTGTCCCGATCCGGACTTCGAGCAGCGCTGCCACCTGGTGGATTGACTCAGAGCGGCTCGAACTCGCCCCAGCCGCGCTTGTCCGGATACTCGCGCCACGGGCCTTCGCAGCGGTGTCGCGCTTGGCAAGCGTTGCACGGTGGTCCGTACGCCTTGCCTTCCGCGATGCGCCACTTCGTGTAGTCCCCGGACGCGCCGCCCAGATCCACGACGGTGGTGGGCGGGATGCGCCCTTCCACTGCCAGCTCTGCCATGCCGCGCAAGAAACACAGCGGAATGGCTTCCGTCACGAGGTGGGCCTCGTGTGCCTGTGCGCGCTCGCGAGCCCGCCGCAAGGGTTCGACCACGTCTGCCAGCCGCGGGACGACCTCGTCGAACAGCTCGTAGGCCGTGCCGACGGGATGCACGAACGCGAGCTGCAGATGGCGCGCGCCGAGCTCTCCCAAGAGGTTCACCGTGTCCGCCAGGTACGCCAGATTGGTACGCGTGATCACCGTGTTGGTGAGCAGCGGTACGCCTCGAGCCACGACGTTTCGAATCCCGTTCACCGTCTGCTCGAAGCTCCCTGGCGTGCGCGTGAGCGCGTCGTGGACTTCCGCACGTGGACCGTGAAGGCTGAGCGCGAACTCGCTCGCCCCGGCCTCGATCAGCTCCGTCAAGCGGGCGGGGTACGACAGCAAGCGCCCGTTGCTCTGGATCTGGATGTGTCGGTAGCCCCCGAGCTTGGCCCCCTTGACCAGGGATACCAGGCGCTTGTGCACGGTCGGCTCGCCTCCGGTGAACACCACCGAGCTCGCGTGTGCTCGTGCCGAGAGTAGCTCCGCCAACAGCCGGCGGCCGTCCACGGCGGGGAGCCGCTCGCGCTTGTCCCCTTGCGCGCAGAACACGCAGCGGTTGTTGCAGGCGAAGCCCACCTTCAGATCCAGGCGACGCGCGGCGGACACGATGAAAGTGTGAAGCCCAGGGGCGACTCAGCCCATGATTTGAGTCAATCCCCCCGCGGGAGCTTCATCACGTACGCACCATCGACCCAGTAGAGAGCCTCGGGCTCGAGCACCATCGCCTCCACCGAGCTCGCGCGCGGTGCCACCACCGTGAGGTTCGTCGTGCTCGTGGCATCCGCAGGCAGGCGCACGATCTGGTGTCGCGTCACCCCCAGGGTGAGAGCCACGTAGATGCTTCGAGCATCTGCTCGAATGCCCCGGGCGCCTTCGATCCTGCCCAGGGAGGTCGGCGCTCCGCCCTTCGTGTCGAGGGACATCAGCTGGTCTCCTTCAGCCAGCCACAGCAGCCGCTGGCCAGCGACCGTGAGCTGAGGGTTCCCTGCGGCGTGCGCTTCGCGGCAGAGCTCCCGCGGGGCCCCGTCGTTGGGCGCGAAAGACAAGGAGTAGGTGGAGGACAGAACGCCGCCACCGGTCAAATAGTAAACCCCGGCGTCGTCTGCTGCTGCGCCGTGGATGGACCCGGTCGCGATTTGTTCCGCCTCTCCGCCGCTCCAGCTCACTTTGAAGAGCCCGCTCTGGACGTAGTACACGTATCGAGCGTTCGAGGTGAACGGGGAGCGGTGGACCGAGTTCTGAGCCAGCTGCCGGACGACCCCCCCGGATGCATTTCTGAGCTCGAGGTCGTGGACCCAGTCTGCCTCGTCCTTCACCCGTGACAGTGTGAACAGCGCGCCGACCTGCGCTTCCACGGCGTGCGTTTCATCTGCGGTGGAGACGCTGGTCACGGCACCACCGGTCTTCGACAGCAACTCCAGGTCTCCCGTAGCCAGCACCAGCCGCTTGCCGTCCGTAGCCATGTCGTGAACGTCGTCCACCATCAAAGCGTCTCTGTGTGCCAGCTGTGCGATCCGCGGTGTCCGCGGGAAGCAGGTGCCCATGGCCTCCACGTCCTGGTTCATTTCCTCGTGGTCCACCATTCGGAGCAGGTTCACGGAGCGATCGACTTCCGTGCGTAGTACGCGTTTCACCTTCAATACTCGGTTCTCCGGACCCACCACCTCCAATCCCACGAGGTCCTTGATGGACAGCTCCGAGAGCTTCTGGTCGGTAGGTACGGAGAGGCGGGCCGCCATGCCGGGCGCAGGTGGGTCCTTGAAGTTCAGGATGCGCTTTCCGTCCTTGGTCTCCACCCGCGCCAAACACTCGCCGGCCGGCGTCGGGTAGCGGACGTAGTGCACCGTTTCGTCGGGTGGGAGCTCCATCTGCGACAGACCCATGAGCACGATCACGGCGACGGCGAAGCAGGCGACTGGTGCTCCCAGTGCCATCACCACGACGAACCCGTTGACGAGCAGCGTCTGCATGCCAAAGGACGACGCATTCCGACGCACGGTGTCTTCCAACCCCGTGGTGACGACGGCTTGTCGGTGCGCCACGCGCGCCATCGCTTCGTTGGTGACGATGTTGTCTGCCTGGCAGTAGCCGCAACGCACCAACGCCTTGGCTCCGGCCTGGAGGGAGGCGCCGCACACGTGGCACCGCGCCGGCTCACCGGGGGCCGCTGGCGGCGCGGCGGCGCAGCTCTCCAAGAGCTTCTGCCGACTGCGCCGAAGCCACCACACCCCCGCTGCCCCTGACAACAGCACCAAGAGCAGGGGTCCGAACCCCAGGGTGGCGGTGAGCCAGACGTTGTCCGGGCCGGGCCCGAGCACGAGCACCAAGGCGAACAGGGCGAATGGCGCGACCACGAGGACGAGCACCACCAGGAACAGTGCGGAGTAGAGCCAGGACCGCGTGATCGCACGACGCTGCAGTCCGCCGAGCTGACGGCGTCGTGTGCTCATGCCCCGCAGAACCGCGATGGCGGCGTAGATCTCACGCCGGGCCTCCTCCGGTGGCGGCCCAGAGTAGCGGCAGTGTCCGCACGTGATGGCGTCCGGCAACGCCAACGACACCGAGCATGGAGCACCGCAGCGCGGACAGGAAGCGCCGATCATCCCGCGGCATCAAAGCCCGGGACGGGTGGGAGCGTCAATGCAAGTGATGCTACGATCCGACGTGATGCCGAGTGATCTGGTCCCGCTTTCCAAGAAGCCGACGGCGGGGCTCTTGCCCGTGCGCTTTCGCAGGCTGGGGGACGCCGTGCTGCTCACCACGCCCTTCGGAGATTGGGCGTTCGTTTCGCCGGAAGAGCTCACGGAGCTTCGTGCGGGCAAGCTCGAGCAGGGCTCGGAGCTCGAGACACGTTTGGCCCAGGCCGGTCTGCTCGCGAACCAGGTGGACCCTGCGCGCCTGGCGGCGAAGCTCCGCGCCAAGAAGCGATTCTTGCAGAACGGACCGCACCTGCACGTGCTGGTGGTCACGCTGCGCTGCAACGAGACCTGCGTCTACTGCCATGCCAGCCGGGCCAGCATGGATCGCGTGGACACGGACATGTCGAAGGAGATGGCCGAGCAGGTCGTCGACATGGCGCTGTCCACCACGTCGCCCCACGTGACCCTCGAGTTCCAGGGTGGGGAGCCGCTGGTGAACTTTCCGGTCGTGCAGCACGTCATCGAGGTTGCGCGCCGTAAAAACCAAAAGATCGGCAAGAGTCTGGAGTTTTCGTTGGTCAGCAATCTCTCGCTGATGAACGACGAACGGCTCGACTACCTGGTGGAGAACCGGGTGCAGATTTGCACCAGCATCGACGGGCCGGAAGCGCTGCACGACAAGCAGCGCAAGCTCCCGAGCGCCAGCGCGCACCAGGCCGCGAGCCATTGGATCCGTCGCATCAACGAGCGCTACGCGGAGCTCGGGCTGGATCCGTCGCTCTATCACGTGGAGGCGCTGCTCACGACCACGCGGGCAGCGTTGGACCGACCGCGGGAGATCGTCGATGCGTATCTGGAGCTCGGTTGCCGCGCTATTTTCCTGCGGCCGGTGGATCCTTTCGGATTTGCCAGCGCTACGCGCGACAAGATCGAGTACCCCCGCGAGGAGTATCTGGAGTTCTACCGCAAGGCGGTGGACTACATCATCGAGCTGAACAAGCAGGGCACCCAGGTGCTGGAGCGCTTTGCGGCGATCTTTCTCACCAAGATCCTCACGGCCGAGGATCCGAACTACCTCGACATTCGCTCCCCGTGTGGCGCGGCCATCGGACAGCTGGCGTACAACTACGACGGTCGCATCTTCACCTGCGACGAAGGGCGCATGCTGCACGAGATGGGGGACGACACCTTCGCCATTGGCCAGGTCGGCGAGTCTCGCTATCGCGACCTGATGCGCCACGACGTGGTGGCCGCGCTGGCCACCGCCTCGAACCTGGACGCCCAGCCCGATTGCGTGAACTGCACCTACAACCCGTACTGCGGCGTGTGTCCGGTGCACAGCTACCGCACGCAGGGCTCCATCCACGGTCGCATGCGGGAAAGCACGCTGTGCGCCGTGCACAAGGGCATTCAGGACTATCTGTTCGACAAGCTCCGCACCGGGGACGAAGAGACGCGCACGATCCTGCGCCGCTTCACGACCGTGCGCGAGCGCGCTCACTTCATCCAGAGCTGCGCCGCTCCCTGAGTCTTCTTTTGTTGGTCCGGCGCGAGCCCCGGCGCGTGTGCCACGCAGCCCCCGGCGCGCGGCAACGATTGGCACAGCCTGGCGCAAGCCTGCCGCAAAAGGACGGCGTTTCTTGCTTGGAACGTTCCTTGTCTTCTAGCGCGGCGTGAACGTCCTTTCGGAGCAGTGGCTGGCTCGGGTGTCGGCCCTCATCGCGGGGGGCGGCTGCGTGCTCTTGTACCTCGAGAGCCGTCGCCGGCAGCTCGGGGCGCGGCGTTTTGCGGTGGTGGGCGGGCTCTTCGCGGTGCTCGCGGTCGCGGCCTACTTCCACTTCTTCATGCGGCCGAGCTCGATCAGCTACCACCGCTGGGAGATGTTCCACTACTACGTGGGCGCGCGCTACCAGCCCGAGCTCGGCTACGGTCGGCTGTATCGCTGCGCGGCCGTCGCGGACGCGGAGACCGGCGGGCGCGACGCCGTGCTGCATCGGCGAATGCGCGACCTGAAGGACGACACGCTGGTCGAGGCGTCCACCGCGCTTGAGGATCCGAGCGCGTGCAAGCGCGCGTTTTCCCCCGAGCGCTGGCAGGCGTTCAAGAAAGACATCGCGTTCTTCCGGAAACGCTCCGGGCAGCACTGGTGGGACGCGATGCAGACGGATCACGGCTACAACCCCTCGCCGGTGTGGACTCTCGGCGGTAGGGCGCTCGCGTCCCTGGCGCCCGCCAGTGATCGTTGGCTCGGCCTGCTGGCCCTCGTGGATCCCGTGCTGATGGGCGCGGCGATCGCGGCGCTGTGGTGGGCTTTTGGGGGCCGCGTGGCTGCGCTCGCGGTCGTGTTCTGGGGCACGCAAGCGGCGTCGCCCTTTGGCTGGACCGGTGGCGGCTTCTTGCGGCAAGACTGGCTGTTCCTGGCCGTCGCGTCCGCGGCGCTGATGCGCAAGCGGCACTTCTTCTGGGCGGGGTTCACCCTGGCGTGGGCGGGCCTGCTGCGTGTGTTCCCGGTGCTCTTGTGGGGCGGGCCGTTGGTGGTCATGGCTGCCTACGCCGTCCGCAAGCGGACGCTGGCCAAGGAGCACCGGCGCCTGCTTTGGGGTGGCGTCTGTGCGGCGGCGCTCTTGGTGCCGCTGGCCGGCGCGGTGGTGGGCCCGCACTCCTACGCGGAGTTCGGAGAGCACATCGCGATGCACGCGAGCCGGCCATCGTCCAATCGCATGGGGCTTCGCACGCTGTTCTCCGTGGTGCCGGAAGCGCGGCTGGCGGTAACGCTGGACCCGACCGCGGTGGATCCCGTGGAGCAGTGGACCAACGCGCGGAAGGCGCGCTGGGCCGAGCTCCGACCGCTGTTCGCGCTGTGCGCGCTGGTGCTGGTGGGCTTCTTCGTGCGGGCGACGGCTCGGGTGCGAACGACGTGGGTCGCGCTCGGCATGTCACTGAGCCTCGTCGTCATCCTCACGGAGCCCGCTTGCTACTACTACTCCATCTGGCTCCTTGCAGCGCCGTTGGCGCGCGCTCGCCGCTCCCTGGAGATGGCGCTGCTCGCCTTGGCGGCGACGGGTCAGTTCCTGATCCTGCGGGAACGCTGGATGGACGACCGCTTCGTGGCGCTGGCGGCGCTGTACGTGCTGTTCGGCGTGCTTCTGATCGCGCTCTTCAGTCGGCGGCCGCGCAGGCCCCCGCGGCGGGTGCTGGTTTCGGAATGAGGAACGAACGAGGATGAAATGGCCAATCGATTCGAGCAGTGGGTGAGAGTGGGCGCGCTGGTGGGAATGGCGGCGGTGGGCCTCCCGCTCGCTTGCGGCGGCAAGAGCGAGCGCGCGGCCACGGGGAGCGGGGGCACGCAGGGCGCCGACGGGCTCTATGGCGACGCCGTGCAGGACGGCTTCCATTCGGACGGTGCGGCTCCGGACGGCTTCTACGGCGATGCCTATCCGGACGGCTTCCACTCCGACGGAGCGGACGGCTCCTACGGCGACGCGTATCAGGACGGCTTCTACGGAGATGGCGCATCGCCCACCGACGCAGCCGCGGACGCGCCGTCGGACGCGCCTGACGACGCGGCGGCGGACGCCGACGACTCCGGTGAGGACGCCGCCTCCTGGGACGCCAGCTCCGACTGATCACTTCTTCTCGGGCCGCACCCCAAGGCCGAGGTCGATGGTCGCGGGTTCCTTGCCCCGCAGGCGGAAGCCGAAGCGAAAGTAGTTCTTCGGCCGCTCCTCGAACTCGACGCCGTCGGCGCTGAGCAGCGGCGGTCCATCGGAGCGAAACAGCACGTAGAAGTCCCGCTTGGCGATCACGACGAAGTCTTCGTCCTGTGCCTTCATCAGCTTGGAGTCCAGGGTGAAATCGACGGGGATCACCTGGCCGGCCCTGAACTTCACGATGTACGGTGGCTTCTGGAGCTGCGAGAGGAGCGCTGAAGAGCGGTCGCTGTCGAAGCGATCGAAGGGAACGGTGGGCGCATTGCGGGCGACTTGATTGGCACCGCCGCACCCCACGGCGAACAACAGCGCCGCCGGGATCATAAAACTACGATTGTAGTAATTGTGAGCGAGACGAAACATGGGTCGAGCTCCTTTCCAGTAGTTCAGTCGTAGCCGCAGAACTGACTGAGCATCAGCCCGACGGCGATGTAGGTGGCGGCGAGCATCTGCAGCGAGAGGCGCATTTTGGATGTGTTGTGGGGAGCCGTGAGGCGCTTCACGCGGGTCGCCGCGGTGCTACCACCGAGCGCAACGGCGGAAGCGCGTCCTTCGCCTTCGCACACGATGGCCTCGGCGAGCGCCAGCGCGCTGCTACCACGCCGCACGGCGCCTGCATCCGCCGAGAGCTCCGCCGCCGCGTGGATGCGCCGCTCGAGCCAGCGCGCGCCGGGCACGAACCAGAACAGGTCTCGTAGCACGCTCACGATTCCGAACACGAGCACGTCTGCGTGGCGCACGTGGCTGAGCTCGTGCTGAACGGCCGCTTCGCGCACGTCGTCCGGGGCGGACGCGATCGATTTCGAGAGCCAGACGCTCGGGCGGAAGATCCCAGTGACGGCGGTGGGTCGATCGTCGCTTCGCGCGAGCAAGGGAACCCGGCGACCAAACACTCGGCGCTCACCGAGCAGCTGCGCGCCAGCGCGCCCTCTGCGCTCGACGACCCAATACCCCGTCCAAGCGACCAGCCGCCGACCCACCCGGGCGAGCGCTACCAACAGCACGACGCTGAACAGCACGACCACCAGCCCACCGTAGCCGCGAGTGACGAAGAAATGCGTCACGCCGTCGCCCACGCTGAGGGAAAACCACTCCTCCGCCTTGAGCGCAGCGAGCCGCCCGATGAAGCGCGGCATGAAGCGGCTGACGCCGACCCCGAGCTGAAAGCTGCCGAGGTCCCAGCGCTGACCGGCGAAGGGACTGGTCACGTAGGCACTTGCGGGCACGCTCGCGACCAGGATGGCCACGGCCTTGGCGAAGGGCACGCACAAGCACCACTTCTTCAGGCCGTCCGTTGGTGCGATGCGGGCACAGAGCAGCGCGCCGGCCAGCACCAACACGAACGCGAGGGTGACGTTCACCAACTGCGCGCTGCCGATGTAGACGAAGCTCGGCATGCTCACTTGCCCTTGCCCTTCAAGCGCGCGTCGATGTGACGCCGGAGCTCGAGGAGCTCCGCCTGGCTCAGATCTTCGTCCAGGAGCGCGGCGATGGGCGCCAGCCGATCGGAAAAGAGCGCCCGCTGCACCCGCTTCAAGAGGCCGCGCTTGAGAGCGCTGTCCCGTGCCGTGGCGCGGTAGTGGTAGCGATTCTTGCGCTTCTCCCGCCGCACCATGCCCTTGTCGTGCAAGCGCGACAGCACCGTCATCACCGTAGTGTAGGCGTACTCCGCGCCGGCCTTGCTCAGACGCGCCTGGATTTCCGCCACGGTGCTGGCTTCCGTTCGGTCCAGAAGGCCCAGCACCTGCATCTCCAGCGGCCCCAGCGTTTCCGCCATGGGCCAGTACTACTACCGCCGTAGTACGAGTCAAGCCGGTTTTTCCAGCAGCATGTTGGTACGGCGCGAACCCCGTCGCGCAATGGCTTGCGCGATCGCGCACGGTTCGGCCCGCTCGGCGTCGCTTTGTCCGCGGTTTCGTCCTGGTCCGGCGGTTGCACCGCCCCTCGGCGTCCCACTCAGCCGGAGCTCTTCATGTCCATTCATCGTCTCGTCGCCAGTGTCGTCCCCGCGCTCGTGGTCCTCGTCGGTCTCGCCGGAAAAGCCCAAGCCTCGCCCTTCAGCTGCGACAGCGACATCAGCAAGAAGTCCGTCATCAACCTGCTCGCCAAGCACTACGGCAAGGCGCAGGTGTACAGCTTCAATCCTTATGAGCGCCAGTGGGCGCCCTACCTGCTGGAGACGGTGAAGAAGGGGGGCTCCGTGAAGAGCTCGATTCGCTACTATTACAACGCTCACTTGGTGCTGGCGCAGGACCGTGTGACGGCGACGCTCGCCATCACCGGCGGGCAAGCGCAGGGGGTCGAGGTGTACGTGTGCCCCTACAAGGTGACTGGCAGCTTGTCGTCGGCGCGCCTCGCCAACATCCAGGACACTTCACGCAGTACCTCCGATGGCAGTGAGAGTCGGAAAGCCACCGGCAGTGCTCGCGGCGCGAACGTGTTCATGATCTTCCTGCGACCGAAGACCCGAACCGCGAAGAGCTGGTACACGCTATCGGCGGATTGACGCTACAGCATCTTTCATTGATTTGTGACACGTTGCCGCCTGGCGACTCAAGTGAACGGTAGCCAGCCGGCGCCGGCCTCGCCGGTATTCTCGGTGGGGCTACGCCCCACACCCCGCGCGGGGAACCGAGAACCCCGCGCCGCCACTGTTCCATGCTTCTGAAAGACGCTGTAGCCGATCAACGAAGCTACGCGGGAGCATCACGTCCGCTGCTCTTCACCCCCGTAGCCCTCTTCTTGCTGCCCTTGGCGGCCTGCATGATGCCTCGCGGCGGCGGTTGGGGTCAGGGAAGCAACGGACAGGCGGCTTCGGTCTCTCCGCCGTGCGAGCGCGCCTGCGCCCACTACCTGCAGTGCAAGAGCGTGGAGGACGCTCAGGCCCAGAGCGGCTGCGTCAGCGAATGTACGGCGAAGGCGACGGACCCGGCGGCGGTGGACCGCCTGGCCGTCTCGGAGTGCTCGGAGATCGTCGCCGTCTTCGACGCCGCGGCCGGAGGCGGGCAAGGCTTTGAAGGCAGCGTCACCGGCGGCGGCACGGCGCCCGCGAGCTGTCCGGCGACGGGCAGCGGTGAGCTGGCGTCACTGTTGACGCGCTCACCGTGGTGCCACTTCTCCTACAGCGGAACCTCGGGCGGCGGCACCAGCGCGCAGGAGCGCGTCGTGTTCGACGGCAGTGGTCACTTCAGCCTGACCGGCGGAAGCGAGTCCTCCTACAGCGGCCAGACGCAAAACCAGTACGGTGAAAGCACGGGCGCTTGGGGTACGAACGGAAGCTCCTCCGCAGGACAAAGAGGCTGCTGGAAAGCCGAGGCCGGCGTGTTGTTCCTGTCGAAGGACGGGCAATCCTGGAATCAGACGCCGGTCAACGTGTCGCAGAACTCCAACGGCTACCCGATCATCACGGCGAACGGGAAGGAGTACTACACCTGCAACTAACCCCAGTGCTCACCTGAGTCGGACCTCTCTCACAAGCGGCGGCCCAGCGACGATTCTTCCCACCGGGCAGCTTGTCGGTCCGGCGCGGAATCAGCCCGCGCGCGCATCCCGCCTATCGCGGAACGAGCAGCGCCAGGGCACGCCGAAGCAGCTCTTCTCGCGAGAGAGTGCGGGCTTCTCGGGCGAGCTTTTCCGTTGCCTTCTTGGCTTCGCCCTTCTTGAAGCCTTGAGTCGTCAACGCCAAGAGGACCTTGTCTTGCTTCTCCCGCGCCTCGGTGTCTGAACGCCTTCGCTGACGAAGGCGAATCTTCTCTTCAACGTACTCGCGGCCGAAGGTCTTCTTGGCCGCATTCAAATTGTGGCTCCTGCAGTACACCCGACCATTGGAGGCGCCATCGCTACCACCGATGCCGGTGGCTTCGATGTGGTCGTACTGCAGAAACGCCCTTGCCGTGCAGCGCACGCCGGACTCCGACACGAAGCAGCACTGGGCACCGTCGCGCTCGTACGCCTCGCGCCGGGCTGCACGGCCGGGCGACAGTGGGTCTAACCCCGCCCAGCGAGCTGATCGTCCTGAAGAAGGCACGCTTCCCTCCGCGTGGTTCCTTGCGGTAGGGCCGGATACCTCGGAGAGGTCCAGCGTGTCCGGACTCGAGTCCGGCCAACGGAGCCGGGGGCCTTGTCCGCCGAGCTGATGGCGGTACTGATGGCGCATGTTGAAAGCACCTTTCCCGTCCCGTCCGCAGCGCCTGGTCGGTCGTGCGAGCGAGCTGTCGGCTCTGCGCCGGCTGCTCGCGCTCCATCCGACGCGCGTGGCTTTGGTGGGTGGTGGCGGGTCGGGCAAGACTACCCTGGCCCGCGAGCTGGCGCACCGCACTCACCGCAAGTTCAAGGGCGGCGTGCACTGGTTTCGCGTGGGGGACTGGGACGAGCGAGTGCTGGCGGAGATGATCGCGTTGCGACTCGGATCGAAAGAGCGGCGGCTCGCGGACGTGGCTCGCCTGCTTCGCCAGGGTGAAAGTCGCCTGTTGGTGCTGGACAATCACGAGAACGACGAAGCCTCGGCAGCGCTTCTGGACGCCGTCGGTGGGGACGCGCCGGTCAGCTTCGTGGTCACTGCGCGTCGTTGCCTGGTCGCAGGAGTGCATATCTTGCCGGTGGTCCCGCCGCTGGTGCTGGCCGAGCGGCCGCCGTTCCCTCGTGTCGCTCGGCTCACCCGGCCCTTGCGCTCGAATCCAGTGGCCTTGCAGCTCGCCGACGCTCTGGTGGCCGAGCGGGTGGTCACGGCATCCGCACTCTCGCGCTGGCTATCGCAACACGGGATAGGTCGCGTGCGGGCCCTCGCCCACGAAGACGACGTGCCAGAAGTCGCGCTCCTGGTGCGCTTTGCTTGGTCCACTTTGAATTCGCCGGCTCGGCGCGCGCTCGCAGTGCTGACCCACATGGGGGGCGACCACATGGATCGCGCAAGCTTGATGAAGCTCGCGCCGACCCGAGGCAGCTCGCTCGAGCGCTTGAGAGCACTTCGACTGGTCGAGGAGCCCGTTGCCGGACGCTTCACCCTTCATGCCACGGTTCGCCACGCACTTGGCGACCAGACGAGCTTCGACATGCGCGCGTTGTTCGAGCACTACCTCGCCTTGCTGGAGCGCGACCCGTCGCGCCGGATGTTGGAGGAGCAGCACTTGTTCGCGGCGATGGACTACGCCCACGATGCCGGACGACTGGACGACGTCCTGCGAGTGGAGCGGCTGCTCGCGAGCTTCGGAAGCTGACCGAGGCTCGGCCGCTCCGGAGTTCGCGGCGGACCAACAACAGGATTCAGAATTGGTCGTAGCGACCGGGGGCGATGATGCCGTGGGGGTCGAGCACTTGGCGGATGCGCCGGAGCACGGCCCCGAAGTCGTCGTTGGACGGCGGCAGCGCGCGCATGGATTGGATGCCGAGACGAAACGGCAAGTAGCCGAGGGCCGCGAGCTCCGCGAGGAGCGCGTCGTGGCAGGCGCGGGCGCGGGCGTCCTCGCCGGCGACGTCGCGGTCGTAGACGACGAGGGGGAACAGGTACACGGTGCGTTCGGTCTGGGCGACCATCGCGATCAGCGGCTCGAAGCCGTGCTCCGGCATCACGCGCTCGGCCACGGTCACGGCGCGAGTCACGTCCGTGCCACGGAAGGGCAGGGTAGGGCATAGCCACAGCACGCCACAGCGATCGCGATCCGGATCCGGGGACGCGGGCGGAGGCTCGCGCTTGCGCCAGTACACGCTCTGGATGCTGCCTTCGTGGGGGATGCCCTGCAGGAATTGGAACGCGGGCTCGGCTTCGGTGAAGAGCTCGGCGCCGCTGACGGGTGCGCCGCTCTTTTGCTCGATGACGAGCTCGTCGACGTGGGGCTCGAGGAGCTCGCGAACGCGCGCCACGTGGGCGCTGCACTGCGCCTCGGTGGCGGCGTATACCGCGCTCAGGCCGAACCAAGTGGCGCCGCCCCAGGCTTCGCCGATGCGTTCGAGCACACTGCGGTCGAGGGGCGTGCGCTCGCCCGCGGCGTGCCACGGGTACTGCCCTTCCACGCTGAGCACGCGGTAGTCGTTCCAGATCCCGGCGACGGAACGCAGCGTGCCTTCGAGGCGCAACCTGCGGAGCGCGTCCATCGTCGGGGCCAGACGCGTGGGATCCCTGAACCAGAAGCGAATGGCGGCCAGCGCCCCCGGCAGCGGGGTGAGCCACAGGCTCATGCGCGTGACGATGCCGAGGTTCGACTGGCTGAAGATGCCGTCGAGGGCCGGCCCCACGCCCCAGCGGTGGAGCGGTCCAAGGGGCGTGGCGTCGTAGCGGGAAAAGCCCGTGCGCAGGACCTCGCCACTGCCCAGCACCACCTCGAGCCCCGCGACGTGATTGAAGCGATCTCCATTGGGGCCGGTGCCGTCGCCTCGCTCGATGGCGTTGCCGAGCACGCTGGCTTCGGGGCTGGCGCCGGTGGTGTTGGCGAACAGACGGGATTTCCGTTCGGAGAGGAAGCGATACAGCTGGGCGAAGCTGACGCCGGGCTCCACCGTGACGGTCGCGAGCTCTTCGTCGAAGGCCACGATGCGATCCATGCGCGCGAGCTCGAGCAAGACGGCGCCGTCGGCGGTGGGCACGCGGGAGCCGAGGCCCCAGTTCTTGCCGCGGCTCACGGGATACAGCGGCACACCGTGGCGGGCTGCGGCACGCACCAAGTCCTGAACCTGCGACAGGTTTTCCGGACGCACGATGGCCGAAGGCCGCGCGCGGGTGGCGAAGGTGGCGGTGGCGGCGCGGTCGAGATCCGCCGCGTCCGTCAGCACGTGCGAAGCCCCCACGATGGCGCGGAAGTCGAGGAGCGCCTGCATCTTCGAAGACGGTAGCACGGCGCCTCCGGGGTGAACTACGCTCCGCCCGTCATGATGCGCTTCCACGTGAACGTCGACCACGTTGCCACCGTCCGCAACGCCCGCGGTAGCTCCTATCCCGATCCCGTGCTCGCCGCCGGCATGGCGGAGCAGTTCGGCGCGGATGGCATCACGGCGCATTTGAGGGAAGACCGGCGTCACATCAAGGACGCGGACCTCACGCGCTTGCGCGAGAGCGTGACCACGCTGTTGAACCTTGAAATGGCGGCCACCGACGAGATGCGCGGCATCGCGGAGCGGGTGCACCCGGACGTGATCACCCTGGTGCCGGAGCGCCGAGAGGAACGCACCACGGAGGGCGGTCTGGACGTGATCAAGAACCGGCAGGCGATCGAGCGGGTGGCCGAGATGTGCAAGCGCACCGGCATCAAGCTCTCCCTGTTCATCGCCCCGGACGAGAAGCAGATCGCCGCCAGCCGTGCGGTGGGGGCGACCCAGGTGGAGCTGCACACCGGGGAATACTGCAACGCGCGCGGCAAGGAGCAGGCTGAGGAGCTCGAGAAGCTGCGCCTCGGGGCACGCCGGGCCAAGGAGCTGGGGCTGGAGGTCGCGGCGGGGCACGGGCTCACGCGTCACAACGTCGGTGCCGTCGCCGCCATCGCCGAAGTCGTCGAGCTGAACATCGGCCACGCGTTGATTTCCGACGCGCTGTTCGTGGGCTTGGATCGCGCAATCCGGGACTTTCGCGAGGCCATCGGCCGATGATCCTGGGGCTCGGCATCGACGTCGCGTCCATCGAGCGCATGGAGCGTGCCCTGGCTCGCCACGGTGAGCGCATGTGGGAGCGCATCTTGACGACGGAGGAGCGGCGCGAGCTCGAGGGACGGAGCGCGGATCGCGCGGCCGCCTTGGCGGGGCGCTTCGCCGCGAAGGAAGCGCTGAGCAAAGCCTTGGGGGCGCCGCGGGACGTCTGGTTCCATGACGTGGAAGTGCGCCGCGGCGCGCTGGGGGCGCCGGAGATCCGCCTGCTGGGGCCCGCGGTGAAGCGCGCCCAAGAACGCGGTGTGGCCCGCTGTTTCGTGTCCATCACCCATGACGCGGGGGTTGCGGCGGCGGTGGTGGTGCTCGAAGGAGATGCAGGATGATCGCCGTCCTTTCGCGAGAGCAGATGCGCGCCTTCGACCAGCACGCCATCACCAAGTGCAAGGTGCCGAGCGTGGTGTTGATGGAGAACGCCGGACGCAACGCGGCGGAGGTCGTGGAAGGCGTGCTCGCGCTGGGCTCCCGTGTCGCGGTGGTGTGCGGCCCGGGCAACAATGGCGGGGATGGCTTCGTCGTCGCGCGCCACCTGGCGGCCAGTGGCAACGACGTGACGGTGTATCTGCTGGCGGAAGCGCGCAAGCTCTCCGGAGATGCGCTCTTGAACCACGACGCCTGGCTGGGGCTCGGTGGCGCGGTCACGTATCTGCCCACTGAAGATCTCTCCGCCCTGGAGCTCGGAGACGTGGACGTGATCGTGGACGGCATCTTCGGCACCGGGCTGGATCGCGACGTGGGCGGGCGCCAACGCATCGCCATCGAACGGATCAACGCCGCGGGGGTGCCCGTCGTCGCGTTGGACATCCCGTCCGGTCTGCACGCGAACACGGGCGCGGTGTTGGGCGTGGCGGTGGACGCGGACGTGACCGTCACCTTCGCTCATCCCAAGCTCGGCTTGCTCACCTCCGCCGGCGCGGCCCACGCGGGAGAGGTGCACGTGGTGGACATCGGCGTGCCAGCGGAGCTCTTGCACGACCATGGCGCGGAGATCGTGGAAGCTTCGGACGTTGCGGCGCTACTCGAGCCGCGTCCCATCGACGCCCACAAGGTGAGCGTGGGGCACGTGTTCGCGGTGGCCGGATCCGCAGGAAAGACCGGCGCGGCGCTGTTGGTGGCGCGCGGCGCGCTGCGCGCGGGCGCGGGGCTTGCCACGGTGTGCACCTTCCCGGACGCTGCGGACTCCATCGACCTGCGCGCGCTGGAAGAAATGACGGCGCGCATCGACCCGAACGCGCTGGAGTCGTCGCTCGACGAGATCCTGTCCCGGGCCGGCGCCATCGCCATCGGTCCCGGCCTGGGTCTGGACGAGCGCGCTCGCCGAGTGGTGGACCACGTGGTGCTCGGCTGGGACGGTCCCAAGGTCGTGGACGCTGACGCCATCAGTCATTTCGCCGGGCGCGCCGCGGAGCTCGCCCGAGCCAAGGGCAGCTTGGTGCTCACGCCGCACCCCGGAGAGCTCGGTCGCCTGCTCGGCATCGAATCGAAGGACGTGGAGGCGGATCGCTTCGCCGCGGTGGCGCGCGCCGTGGAGCTCACCGGTGCCGTGGTGTTGCTGAAAGGTCCCCGCACGCTGATCGCCGCACCGGGAGAGCTTCCGGTGGTGAACGTCAGCGGCGCTCCCGCGCTGGCGACGGGCGGAGCGGGGGACGTGCTGACCGGAATCATTGCCGCGCTGTGCTCCACGCTGGCTCCGCGTTGGGCCGCCATCGCCGGGGCGTACGTTCATGGCGCGTCCGCCGAGGAATGGTGCGAGCGCGTGGGGGCGGATCGTGGGCTGGTCGCGCACGAGATTGCGGATGGCGTCCCCGCAGTGCTGGCGAAGCTGCGTTCGGAGTGACGTGCTAAAATCCCCGACCATGCGTGCGGCTCTCGCGCTCTCGATGCTGCTGAGCGCTTGCGCTCTGGACGGCCAGGGCACCCTGAATCCGGGAGCCGGAGCGGAGGGTGCAACGACGGGAGGAAGCGGTGGCAACGCGGGGACCACCACTGGCGGAACGGGCGGCACCGTGCCGCAGGACGACGCGGGTGTCGATGCCGCGCCCCCGAAGGACGCCGCGCCGGACGTGCCCACGGGTCCCTGCCTCACACCTCCGGGGACGTGCGTGCAGAGCGTGCCTGGCGGTTGGGAGGTCGTCGGCTTCGCGGTGGATCCCGGTAGCGCTTGCCCGGCGGGCTTCGATCAGACGAACTTGAAGGCGAACCCCACGGCGCCCGGCGCGTGTGATTGCTCCTGCACCATCACGAGCCCACCCTGCGTCACGGGAAGCTCCCAGACCTACGACAGCAACTCGAGCTCCTGCGGCAACACTGGAGCAAAGCTCGACATCAACGGGACCGGCTGCAACTCCTTGGGCTTCAGCGGCAACCTGTCCAACTATCACAAGGCCATGCCGCTGCCCGTGGGAGGCGCCTGCGCCGGAGCTGCCGTTACGGACTCCAGCAAGCTGCTGGTCCACGCCGCCACGCTGTGCGCGCCGTCGAACGCCTGTTTGGAGGAAGTGTGCACCGGAACGTTCCCCGGACCGTTCGGTTCCTGTATCCGTGCGCCGGGAGACGTCGCCTGTCCGGCCGGTCCCTTCGTGAACAAGACGCTGGTGATGGCCGACGTGACCCTCACCTGCAGCGCCTGTGATTCGTGCACCGTCAGCGCGACCTGCGCCGATCCGAAGCTAGCGTTTTTCGGTGATGCCAACTGCACCTCGCCGGTGGCGACCCTCGCGGCCAATGGAACCTGCGTTCCGGTCACGGGCAACGGCAGCGTGAGCGCCTTCAAGTACTTGGTCGACGTCCAGAATGCAGGCTGCGCTGCGAGCGGAGCCAAGCAAGCCAACTTGGCTCCCGTCGGCCCCGTCACGGTGTGCTGCCGCTGAGTGTCCGACTGGCAGTGGACTCGCCGGCGCTGCCAGTTTGACACGCGGGGTGCGTCTCTCGGGACGCGCGGGATTCCCGAAAAATAGGCGAATTTTGCGCTACGCCGCTTGGCACGTGGCTTGCGAAGGCGTCTGCCCGGAGGTTTTCTTCGATGACAGCGACCCGCCCCTTCCGCGACGAGCTCACCTTGCACCTGCCGTCGCTCCATGCCCGTGCCCTCAAGCTCTGCCTCAACGCGACGGAAGCTCAGGACCTGGTGCAAGACACCGTCGAGCGCGCGCTGCGCTTCGAGTCGAGCTACCAGCCGGGTACCAACTTGCGCGCCTGGGCTCAGCAAGTGTTGTTCAGTGTGTTCGTGACGCGCTGCCGGAAGAACCGCCGCGAGCGCCGCGCGCTGGAAGTGCTCACCACGGACCCCTGCGCTTGGACGCGCCCGGACGCCTCGCCGGCGATGGTGGCCCTGTCGCCTCGGGTGGAGCGGGCCATCAGCGAGCTGCCGGAAGCGTTCGAGTCCGTCGTGCGCCTCGTGGATCTCGCCGAGCTCTCCTACAAGGACGCCGCCGAACGTCTCGGCATTCCCGTGGGCACGGTGATGAGCCGTCTGTTCCGAGGCCGCCGCCTGTTGGCCGCCGTGCTCGACAACGAGCCCGCCGCTCCCGCCATCGCCTGCGCCGCCTGACCAACCGCCGCCGGCGAAGCTGGCGATCGCCACCCCAAGCAGCGCCATTCTTCGGGATTTTTTGTTGGTCCGGCGCGTGCAAGGTGGCTGGGCGGAAGGTTCCCAGCATGAGCGTTACACTAACGGCGATGCACGACCCGGAGAGCATCGAGGTCAAATACCGGATCGTTCCGGCGCTCGACGCATGGGAGCTGCCGGAGGAGCCGGTGCCCGAATCGCGTGCTCACGATCTGTTGACGGCCTGCGTGGTCGCGTTGCTGGCCGCCTGGGTCGCCCGCACCAAGCGCGACGCGATTGTTGCTCGAAACTTTGCGATTCGTTGGGTTCGTGAGCGACCGAAGGTGGGAGTGGACCCCGACGTTTGCTTGGTCGAACCGGCGCCGCCCAACGCAGACCAACTGAATAGCCTGTGTTTGTGGCAGCCGGGTCACGTCGCCCCGCGACTCGCCGTCGAAGTCGTGAGCCCCAGCCATCCCTACAAGGACTACGCAGAGATCCAACACAAGTACGCGGCTTGCGGAGTGGCCGAGTTGTGGGTGCTCGATCCGTTGTTACTCGGACCTCGTCGTCTAGGAGGGCCAGTCCCGCTTCAGATCTGGATGGCTGGGGATGCCGGTGGTTTCGAGCGCGTGTACTCCGGGAGCGGGCCGTATCATTCCGATGCCGTGGACGCTTGGCTCTCGTTCGAGACACCTCGAGATTTGTGCATCAGTGACGACGCTCTCGGTCAGCAGCGGTGGATGACGGGCGAAGCGCAGGAGCGGGCGCTTCGTGAGCAGGAGCAGGCGCTTCGTGAGCAGGAGCGGGCAGCGCTCGAGCAGCGAGTGAGAGAGCTCGAAGGCGAGCTTTCTCGGCGCGGGTGAGTCAGCGGTACTCCACCGTGCCGGCGATCACGCGGTGCGTGTGGCCATGGGCGTCTTCCAGGAGCAGCGCGCCGTCCTCTGCGATTCCGCGCCCGACCCCTTCGAGACCATCGACGCGCAGGTCGGCGCCGAACAGGGCGTCGTGGCGTTCGAGCTCCGCGTGCACGCCCGCCAGGCCGGCGTGCCGATAGCTTCCGAGCCGGACCAACATTGTCTCCAGTAAATCGGCCAACAAGGCTTCGCGCTCGACGTCTTTTGCGCCCAAGAGAGCGAGGGACGTGGCGATGCCGGCGAGCTCCGGCGGCAGCTCCCGGGACAGCACGTTGAGGCCGATGCCGGCGACCACGGCGACCACTCGACCCGCCTCGATCTGACTCTCGAGCAAGAGGCCCGCGAGCTTCTTCCTGTCCACCACGACGTCGTTCGGCCACTTCACGGCCACTCGTGCATCGACCTTGGCGGCCACCACGTCGCGCACGGCGAGGCCCAGGGCCAGCGTCAGGGCGCCCAGAGCGGCGGGCTCGAGCTCGGGCCGAAGCATGACGGAGAAGGTCAGGTTCTCGCCGGCGGCCGAGTGCCAACGGTGGCCGCGACGTCCGCGCCCGGCGGTCTGCTCTTCCGCGAGCACCACGGCGCCGTGCGGTGCTCCGCTCTTGGCGGCGCGCATGGCGTCGTCGTTGGTCGAGGTCGTGGACGTCTTCACCGTGAGCGGTCGTCCTAGCGGCAAGGATCGCGCTTGCCGCAGCGCCTCGAAGCGGTCGGCATCGAACGGCGTCATAGCCGCTCGATGTCCAACGCGATGTCCGCCGAAGGCGCGGAGTGGGTGAGGGCGCCAACGCTGATGACGTCCACACCGGCCTCCGCGAGGCTCTTCACGCGCTCCAGGGTGATGCCGCCGGACACCTCTACCAGGGCTTTGCCTCGCGCCTTCGCCACGGCCGTGGCGACCTCCGCAGGCGCAAAGTTGTCGAGCATCACGATGTCCGCCCCGGCAACCAAGGCTTCTTCGAGGGCGTCGAGAGATTCCACCTCGATTTCGATGCGGGAAGTGTGCGGCGCCCGCGCCCGGGCACGCTCCACGGCCAAGCCGATGCCACCGGCGGCCTCGATGTGGTTGTCCTTGATCAGCACCGCGGAGCCCAGGGTGTCGCGGTGGTTGTGCCCGCCGCCGACGCGTACGGCGTAGCGCTCCAACGCGCGGAGTCCGGGGGTGGTCTTCCGCGTGTCGGTCACGCGAGCATGCTTGCCCTCCGGGAGCGCGTCCACGAAGCGCCGAGTGATGGTGGCGACGCCGCTCATGCGCTGCGCGAAGTTCAACGCGGTGCGCTCGGCCATCAGTATGGAGCGAGCGGAGCCTTCCACGACCCACAGCACGTCGTCGCGCTTTGCGCGCGTGCCTTCGTCCAAGAGCAGCTCGACCCGCAGGCCGGGATCGACGCGATAGAAGACTCGGGCGAACACGTCACCGCCCGCCACAACGAGATCCGCCCGCGCGATGGCGCGCCCGACGGCCCGTGCGTTCGCCTCCACAGTGGCTTCCGTGGTGAGGTCCCCACCTTCCAAGTCCTCGGCCAGGGCTCGATCGACGGCGGCATCCAAAATGACGTTTGAAATCACGACCGTGGAAGTTAGAGCGTCTTCGCTTCGGATGGAACGGCGGCGGCGCCGGCTCGGGTGCTATGTTCCTCTGCTTGGAGGATTCCCTCAAACCGACGGTGCTCCTGGTCCTCGACGACGAGACCGAGCGGACGCTGATGGTTCCGGCGCTGGCGTCCGAGGGCTGGGACGTGGCCGAAGGCCTGACGCTGGATTCGGCGCTGCAGGTGCTCTCGGAAGGGGCACAGGTCGTGGTGCTGTACGAGCGAGTGGCAGGCGGACGAGGCACCGAGCTCTTGGCGGAGCTCCATCGGCGGCCGCTGCGCGCGCCGGTCCTGTTCGTGACCCGGGAGCCGATGGATGCGGACGCGGAGAGCGAGATGCGCCGTGCCCACGGCTTGCACGAGCTGTTGCACGAGCCCCTCTCTCCGGCGGTGTTGGTTCAGCACGTTCGTCACGCGTTGAGCAGTCGCCCCGTGCCGCTGGACACCCTAGCCGAGCAGATGCACCGCCTGCGGGCGTCCTACCCACGCAAGCTCAGCCGCCCGGCGATCCCGATCCCGACGCTGCCGGGCAGGCCCACCATCTTGGTGGTGGACGACGAGCTCACGTTCTTGAACGAGGTCCGTAAGTACGGGCGCGGCTTGGCGCTCAACGTGACCACGGCCACCACCAGCGACGCTGCGCTGGAGCGCGTGCAGAGCCAGGCCATCGACGCGGTCATCGTGGATGCCCATTTGGAGCACGGTGAGAGCGGCTTCGCTCTGGCGGCCACGTTGCGGACGCTGCCGGGTTACTCGGAGCTACCCATCGGCGCGGTGTCCAGCGACGGCACCATGAAGAGCCGCATCTCCGCCGCCCACGCGGGCGCCACCGTATTCTTGGAGAAGCCCCTCGACGAGCCGACCTTCGGCGAGGCCGTGCGGCGCTTGCTCGAGAGCGACAAGGGCGGTGAGGCCACCGTGCTAGTGGTGGACGACGACCCCTCCTTCGCTGACGCCGTACGCTCCATCTTGGAGAACCACGGCAGCAACGTGGTGTACGAGAGGAATCCGCTTCGGCTTCTGGAAGTGCTCAGCGAGGTGCGCCCGGACGTGCTCTTGCTGGACGACGAGATGCCGGAAATGAGTGGCACGGAAGCGTGTCGCGTGTTGCGGGCGGCGGACAAGTGGCGAGACCTCGCCGTAGTGTTCGCCAGCTCGTCTACCAGCGTGGAAGATCACCTGGCGTGCTTTCGCGCCGGCGGGGACGACTGCATCTCCAAGCCTCTACTGCCGGAGGAGCTGGTGGCGCGGGTGGGCGTTCGCATCGAGCGGGCGCGCTGGTTTCGCGAGCGGACGCAGCGCGATCCGCTGACGGGGCTCTTGTCCCGCAAGGCTCTTTCCGACGCCGTGGAGGCGCGCATCTCCGACGCCGCCCGGCGGCAGCGTCATTTGGCGATCTGCATGTTGGACGTGGACGGTTTCAAGAGCGTGAACGACGAGCACGGCCATTTGGTGGGGGATCGCGTGCTGGCCAGCTTGGGACGTCTGCTCCGGGCCCGCTTCCGCAACGTGGACCTCCGTGGCCGTTGGGGCGGGGAGGAGTTCGTCGTCGCCCTCAACGAGGAAACGGGGGATTCCGCTGCGGCGGTGGTGGCGCGCGTGCTGCGAGAGTTCGGAGAAGAGACCTTCACGGACGATGCTGGCGAGCCCTTCCGCGTGAGCTTCAGCGCGGGCGTTTCCACGTTCCCGGACGACGGTCGCGCTCTCAAACAACTCCTGCGAGTCGCCGATCAACGCATGTACGAAGCCAAGCGCTCCGGCGGTGCCCGCGCCATGGGTCCGAACGGCATCGCCGAGTAGCTCTGGAGCGGACCCACCTTGGGGTTGGACGAATGAGTCCCACGCCCGGCTGGAAATGGGCCGACGTTCGTTCCGGCCGCCGAGAAATCCCAGCGGATGGATCGGGGCACGCATTTTGAAAGGCGGCGTCCCTCGATGCTCCCGAACTTCGTCCGTCACGTCGTGGCCGGCGCGGCCACCTGCTGCGCGCTCCTCTCTTGGTCCTGTAGTAGCGACCCCGAAGCCCCCGAGGCCACCAGCGCGCCGCCACCGCTTTCGGTCGAAGTGGTGCGTCCAATCGAGCTGACGGACGACGCTCGCCTTCCCGAGCAGGACCCGAACTTCGCGAGCGCGGAGGTCCATGCCGATCATTTGCTGTTTCAGTACAAGGCAGCGCCAACCCCGAACTTCGAAGTGGGCAACGTCGTCGGTGGCGTGCAGGCCGGGGGCTACATCCGACGCGTGACGAGTATTGCCGTCGACGGAACGATGCTGACGGTGAGCACGGAGCCGGCCGAGCTCGTCGAGTTCATTCGCGACGGCGCCTTCCGCGTGAAGCAGCATCCGCCCGACGGTGCCTGGGCAACCGGCGACCCGATGATTGGCGGACACCAGGCTCCTCTCAGCGTCCGGGTACCGCTGCTCAAGCTGGGCAAGCCGGTGAGCTGCGCAGTTGGTTCCGATACGACCGTTGGCGGCGGCATCGCGCTGCTGGACGTGGTTCCGATCTTCGACCTGATCGATTCGGACCTCGATCTGGCTCTCGACATCAAACCGGACCCCGTAGCTGGGCTTGGTAAGCTGGAACAGGCTCGCTTCGTGTTCAGTGCCAGTGTGGAAGCGGGCATTCAGGGTTCGTACGTGGGCAGCGCCGTTGGCACCTGCACGCTGGACATCACCAAGCTCATCGAATCCCAAATCGGCATCTCGCCGAAGCTCCAACTTCCGCCAATCGCCTTCGCCGTCGGACCCGTACCGGTGGTGATCACGCACGCCATCAAACCGACGCTGAAGCTCGACGGCAAGGTGAGCGCGACCTCCGACGGTATCCACGTCAGCTACCTGAGCCGCCACGATTTACGTGTCGGAAGTGAGTACCAGAACGGGCAGTGGCAAGGGATCTGGGAGCCGAAGCGTACGGGAAAGGTGGACGTGTCCGTGCCCTCCGGCCTGGGCTATGCGAGCGCGCAAGCGAGCTTGTGGTCCGGCCTCGAGTATGGCGCCTATCTGTATGATCTGGCGGGCCCCAAGGTCGGGCTCGAGTCGGGCTTCACGGGGAAGGTGTCTACGAATCCCGAAACCTGCGTGTGGAACGCTACGCTACGCGGTGACATCCGAGCTTCGCTTTCGGGGTCGTTGAAGGTGCCGGTGATAGACCGAGAGATCTTCAAGGTCACCGGCTACTGGAGTCTTTTGACCGGCGAGCTCGGCGCGGCGTCCGGTGATCTGCCGAAAGCCATTTGTGAGAAGCCCGTCACGCCTCCGGACGTTCCACCGCCGCCGCCGACGGAGCCGCCGCCGCCCGGAGCACCGCCCGATGTCTTGGAGTGGTGGACGCAGAAGACGACGAAGAGCTCCAAGGGCAACGGCGGGACCAGCGACGAGAGCGCCACGACCGAGGTCTGGGTGGCGCCTTCCGGCTGGGAGCATGCCTCCGTGTCCAAGTACACCTCCGACAACGACTACGCATCCGTGTCCAAAGACTCGACGGTCGTCATCCGTTACCAGACCGGTACGGGCATGAAGACGACCACGACGACCTCGAGCTCGACCGCCACGATCCACGCCACCGGGGAGACCGTGACCAGCAACGACAGCCCGCCACCGACGACGGAACCCTGCGCAAATGGCTGTGCCTGGTCGGGGATCGAGAAGCCTGGCTACGACTACGACCTGAAGCTGCCGAAGCCACCGTACTGCAACGTCAGCGGTGATCTGATCGGCTACGACGGTCAGACGTACACATCCACCACGACGACGTCGGGCGGCGTGACCATCACGGATACCTTCACTTGCAAGAACTGCGGCGGGAAGTCATCTGAAGGTTGCAGCTGCAGTCCTTCGAGCTCGGTCGTTTGCGAGTGAGCTGCAGTGCTGGGCGCTCAACGCTGGGTCAACATTGCTGCGCCTTCGTCCACGGCCAGACCGATGGGCGACAGGCAACAGCCTTCCCGCGCGGCGCCGTCACTTGCGAGCTTGAAGCGACAGTCCATGCCGTCGAAGTAGCAGCCGCGTTCCGTAGCCGGTGTCGCCGCGGAAAGCCCGGTGTTGAGCACGTGGCGCGCCTGATCCCACTGCTCCATGCTGATGAACCGCGGCGAGCCGTTGGCCTGCTCCACGCGCACGCTCTTTTCCTCCACGCGCACGTTCAGCGTCCGCACGTTGGTCCCGTATCGGCTTCCGGTCACCACTTGGAGCTCCACGTGCTTGGCGCTCTCCGGGATCGGCTGATTGGGCGCGACCTGGACCGCACTCTGGGCGGGTTTGGCCGCGCCGCAGGCGGACAAAGCGATGGCCAGGAGACCCGTCCCCAAAAATCGGCTCGAAGGCATTTGTCCCCTCCGTTGCCCCCGAGGGGGGCGGCGTTCACGAGGCGTCGTCGGTGGGACGGGGTTTCTTGCGGCTGACGCCTGCCGTGAGGTCCACGGTGAAGGTGACGCGATCGGCGCTGACGGCGACGGTTCCGCCGGTGACTTCGACGGAAAAGCGGTCCAGCGGCTCCAGCCGCTCGGGAAGGATCGCGGACTTGGTCAGAGCCTGCCCGAAGCTCCACACCATCTTGGTGGCTCGCGGCGTGAGTGCCTCGTTCACCACGCCCACAAAGGCCTGATCCAGGAGTCCGGGCACGTGGGCCAGATCGCCGTCCTCGATGGTGAGCTCGAAAGCCAGCCGATGAGCGAACGAGTCGGCCTGTACCACTTTGGGCGTGAGGAGCAGCTGCAGCCGGTCAATGGTGGCCGGGATCTTCAAACCGCCGACGGCATATCGCAGCCGTCCTCGGGTCACGATGCGCACGCCCCGATCCGGCACCAACGCGATGCTCTCAGGGCGCTCCAGCTCCAACCAGCGCCGGTCCTCGTCCGTCGGGGTCATGTGGATTCGAATCGGAGTCAGCTCGTCGAAGAGCTTCTCAAGCTCGACGTGTCCAATACCCAGTGTGAGTTGCATGAGACCTCTCTCTCGTCAGTAGCGGTAGCGCCACAGCAGCTCGAGCAAAGAGCTGCCGCGGTCGCCGAAGGTGGTAGCTAGGGACCAGCGCCGACTGAGTCGGAAATCCAAAGTGAACTGCGTTCGGTCCGGAGCCTTGCCGGGGGCGGGCTCGCCGATGTTGTAGCCAACCTTGGCGGTGACTCGACGCGTGACCTGCACCGCGAGCTCCGGTCGTGGCTGTTGGCTGTCGCTGGTATCGATGCGGGCGGTCACGTCCACGTCGGTCAGCCGCCGGAAGGCGGCGTTGAGACCCTTGGTGGCGATGCCGCCGCCCACGCTGGCGGCCGTGGCTGCCTTGCCACCATCGCTGCTGCTGCCCGCGCCGATCATTCCGTCCGTGCTCCCGAACAACAGCAGGGCGAGGATCTGACTCTCTCCCAACGCCGGGTCGGAGCGCAGGTGCAGATTGCCGGACTTCACGGGGCCCGAGAATTCGGCAAAGACCACCACGCCGTCTGGGGACTCCCAGCGTGCGGTGGCGACCACCGTGGGGTTCGAGACGTCACCGTCGAAGGTCACCGTCCCGTTGACGATCTCGAACAGCTTGCCTGAGACGTCGATGCGCCCCTGTGTAAGGTGGATGGTGCCGCGGGCCGCGGCCGCCTTGGCGACGTCGAGCGTGACGGCGCCGTCGAGCTTCACTCGCGCCGTCGTGTCCTGGCGCAGCCAAACGTCGTTGCCTAACGTGACCTTCACGCGCAGCGTCGTCGGATCGGGGTTCTCCTCTTCCAGCGGCTGTAGCGGCAGCACCGTGAGCGTACCGTCGTCGTGCCGGACCCCCACCCGCACGTGCTCCGCCGGCTCCAACGACTGCACCGAGCGGGGCGTCAGGGACGGCATCTCCAGATGGAAGGAGGCGACGTCCACCTTCAAGTCGAGATCCCGAGAACCCGTGGTGCGTCCGTCCACGTGCACGCGCCCCCACATGTTGCCGAGGGAAACGCCCTGAAGCGTGAGGGGTATCTTCTCGCCCTCGTCGATCTTCGCGTTCGCGGAGAACGCGACCAGCTCGAAGCCTCGGAGGCGCGCCGATGCAGCCGCCCGCACGCGGCCCACGAGGCCTCGGGCGGAGACGTCGTCCAGGTACAGCGTCCCATCTTTCCGTGCCCGGAGCTTGCCGTGGATGGCGTGCAGCTCCTGGCCAATGGCCGGCACCTGGACCACGCCGTGGGACAGCTCCGCGCTGCCCGAGAGCGTTCGTTCGCCAGGGCCGATACGGGCAGACAGGTCCGCGTCGATGCGGCCGTCGAGCTTGGCGACGGAGCCGCTGACCAGCGGCAGGAAGGTTCCTGCACGAAAGCTCTTGGCCTTGACTTGGGCGGAGAGCACGCGCTCGTCGTCCAGCTTGGGCAAAAGCTCCTTTTGCCAACGGATGCCCGCGTCCAGGGTCGCGTTCAGGTTTCCTCCAGGATGTGCCAAGTGCGCTTCTGCGTGCAGATCGCCATCGCCGGCCTTCATGGAAATCTCCGCCGAGCTCAGCTTCACGCGGGCCACGTGCAGCTGCCGCAGCTGCAAGCGCCCTTCGACCCGAGGGTCCGTTCCCAGCCCAGAGGCCACGATCGTCCCGCTCAGTCGACCCCGAAACTCGCGCGCGCTCAGGATCGGGATGCGATCGAGGGCATAGTTCCTCGCCGTCAGGCGCACGTCCCCGCGAAGCTCGGGCGAACGTCCGGCGAGCAGCGCGCTCCAGGATGCGCTGTAGTCACCCGTGAGGCTCATCTCACCGTCGCCGTGCGACAACGAAACGCCCGCGTTGCCGCGACCGTCGGCGTAAGAGAGCGACGCGCGGAGCGTCGCCGGGGAGACGCGGCGGTTGGCCTTGGAGTGCAGGCCTTCTCCCTGCAGGCGCACGCTCAGCGAAGGATCGCGCAGAGTGCCCCGGAGCTTACCGTGGCCGCTCACCTTGCCGAGCAGACTTGGAGGTCGAAAGCGCGCGGGCCACGTCGACAGCTCGCGCCGAGGAAGCTCCACGTCCGCCTCGTAGCGGACCTCGGCCAGGCGCCGTGCCGCCTCATTGGGGTGCCTGAGGAGTGCGGGGAGCGGCACGTCGCCTCCGAGCTGCAACCGCAGCAACGGGCCATGCTCGTCGAGCACCTTGCCGGACAGCCGAGAGTGCTCCGGGGTGAGCTCCCCTCGGAGGTCGAGGTCGAGGCCATGGAACGCGAGCGGCTGGCGTCGGAGCGCTTCTTGTCGCGTCTCGATCTCGCCACCCTGGACTCGCTCGGTGACTTCCAGATTGAGCGTGCGAAGCTCGAAGCGAACACGAGGGTTCGACTCGCCGAGCTTCGCGCGCAGGTCGACGAACGCTCGGCCATCGATATCGTAGCCGATCGGGTCGGGCAACAGCCGCGCTGCCTCCGAGAGGTCGACGCTGCTGGAGACCAGCAGCTCGCCGCGCAGCTCCGCGAGCCTCAGGGCGCCGTGCTTCGGCAAAGTGAGCTTGGACGTGACCACGCTCACTCGCGCGATGTCCCCAACGGTGATCGTCGCGGAGCCGTCCACGCGATCGTCGGTCACCGCGGCGTCCAGGTTGACGTTCGCGTCGTGCACGCCGAATGCGTCCACGCCGGTCGCGGATACCTTCACGGTGCCGTTCACCAGACCATCGTCGTCGCGAAGCTTGGCGTGGAAGGTCGCGCGTCCGCTCCCGAGTTGCTGGATGCCGAGCAAGCTACCCAGACGATCCAACCGAACGTCTTCCCCACGAACTTCGAAGTCGAAGCCCCGTGGCGCGAAGACGCCATCCGCGGAGAGCTCTCCGATCCCGCTGATGCGCACGCCCTTGGCGCGGACGCCCCCCGCGGCGGGCGTCAGCGTCCCCGCGTCGATGCGAGCACGGACGCCGTCGCCCCCCAGGATGGTGCTCACGTCCGAAACCACCACGCGGGGCGCCAGGCGCAGAGTGAAGGTGGCGTCGGTCTCGGGCAGCGTTCCGCCTTGGGTCTCGACGGAAACGCGCAGGCGACCTCGATCGCCGCGGACGCGCGCGTGCACTCGACGCGCGCGGCGACCCTGGAACGCGACGTCGTGGGCCGTGAACTGCGCGCTGGCGTGGAGCGCGTCGAGGGCGCCTTCGACGTGGCCGCTACCCGACGCCGACGCCGCGGACGCCCCAGCAAACGCGATCCCCGCCCCGCTAGCTTCGAGATCCGCGGACAGCTTCGGCGGCCCACTCTTCGGGAGCGTGACGCTGCCGCTGGCTTCGCCACTCACCCGTCCCTGCGCCGTCTTCCGCAACCGTGACAGATCCGTCACGCTGCCGCTGGCATCGAAGTCGACCCGATGGGCGCCAGTCTCTCCCGCAGCGGGGACGAAGCTCGCGTCCACGTCGAGTCGCACGCCGCGCTCGTTGGCGCGCACTTCGCCACTCACGCGCCGGCCGTTGTAGTGCGCCAGCACGCCGAGGGGCGGCACGCGCGTGCCGTCCACCATGACGGACTTGGTCGTGACCCGCGCGGAGACGCTTGGCTCACCGTTCTGCTGCTGCCGCGCCGTTACGGTGCCGGCGGCGGACACCGGAGCGTCAGGAGCATCCGGGCTGAAAGCCCGGGGGTTCACCTGGCTCGCGTCGAAGCTAACGGTACCCTCGGGTGAGGAGCTCACGCGTCCCGACACCCGCGCACGCACCTGGCCGTCGCCGATGCGGGCGAGCAAGGCCCCCTCGAGATTGGGCAGCGTGCCGCTCACGCGCGCGTCCATGCCCACGCTCTGGTACAGCGGCGCGCCCAGCGCGCGACGGAGCTTGCTTGCCCGCGTGGGTGGCACGTGGACGGTGGCGCGTACACTGCCGGCGGCGTAGCTGCCTTGGGCGTCCACGTTCACGTCCCCCATTGCTCCCTGAAACAGCGCCGTGGCGTCGATGCGAGCGCTCCGCGGATCCAGCGCAAAGGTCCCCCGCACGTGCCCAGCGGGATCGAGATCTCGGAGCAAGCCTCGAGTGGCGATCCCCGCTTGGTCGACGGACGCCCGCAATCGCTCGGGCTCGTAGTGAAATGAGCCCGAGAGTCCGCTGACGCGCCCATCGAACTTCGGCGCTGATGATAGAGCCAGCGACACACGCGTGGATTCGATTCGGACCGCGTCGATGCGAACCGTGACGCTACGGCCCGTGCCACCCCCGCTGGCGCTGCGGGGCTCGAAGGCGCGTGCGATGCCGATGCGTCCGTCGGTGTCCGACACCGTGAACTCGGCCTCGGCGACGCTGGCCGTGGGCAAGTGCACGCGGATGGGACCGCTGCTGCGCCAGCTGGAAGCGAGCGCCCAGAGGTCCACCTCCGCGCTGGCGCCATGCACTTCGAGCACTTCGTGTCCGTCGGGGTCGTGCACCGTCACGCTCGCGCCTGCGATCTCGCCGCGAAGTAGCGACGTGGAGCTCAGCTCTTCGATGCGCACGCTGCCGCGGAACGTGCTCGAGAGCAGCGCGTTCACCTTGCTCAGGGCAATGCGCCGCGCCGGCGGGGTGTCGAGGTGCAACAGCAGGCCGAAAACGCTGGCCAGTAGGAACACCAGTACGAGGCCGATGGCGGCGAGCGCTCGACGCATCAGAACGCCTCCCCGATGGCGATATGCACCGCGATGGGAGCACCGAACAGGGTGGGCGGGACGCCCTCGCCGCTGTCGTCCCCCAGAGTCTGCAGCCCGGGAACGCGATACCCGAGGTCGAGGCGCACCGGACCTACCGGCGTGCCGTAGCGCGCGCCCACGCCGCACGACAAATGCGGTCGATCGAAGCGGAACGTCAGCTCGGTGGGCGCCACGTCGCTGCTGTCGCAGAAGACGGCGCCGGAGAGCGGATCGCTGATGTCGTAGCGGAGCCCGATGGACGCCTCCCAGCGGGTGAGACCACCGAGGGGCAGGGCGCAGCGCGCGCTGTCGTAGTCCGGCGATTGGGGATCGCAGCTAGTGGTCAGCTGCTGCGCCGCCAGATCCGGGCGAAAGAACGGAATCACGCCATGGGGCCCGACTCCGTGAAGGCCATAGCCGCGGTTCGAGCTGGGTCCTCCGGAGAACAGTGCGCGGAAAAAAGCGATTTGAACGTCGCGCGCCCAGGCATCACGACTCACGCCCGGTGGTGGGCGTCGATTCTTGGCGTTGGACTCGATGCTGTCGCCGTAGTTGCGCGGGAACACGAAGCCCGTCGCAGCGCGCATCGCCAACGTCAGATCGCGACCCAGCGGAACGTAGAAGCGCGCCTCGGGCTCGAGCTTCACGTCCTGGGCGTCGCCGCCGAAGGGCCCGCCGGCCACTTGCACTTCTCCGGCGAGGAACACGCCTTGGTGCGGCTCCACGTCGTCGTCACGAAAGTCCAGAGTACCGAACAGGCTGCCGTAGGAGATGAACAGCGGATCGAGGGCGCTATCCAGCTGCCCGGCGTAGGCGAACGGCGTGTTGTATTCGACGTTGTAGCTGGGCCGCGCGTAGAAGCGCCAGAACTTGCGGTCGACGCCGACGGTGCCCTTCGCCTCGCGGTAGCCCAAGATGGGCGCCTTGGAATCCACCTCCGTGGAGAGCAGCACCGGGTAGATGTTGTACTCGCCGCGGACGAAGCCGTTGGTGCGCCCCTCGATGAACCCGGGTTGTCGGAGCTCGCTGTGGAGTTTGGCTTCCGGAAGGTAGTGCGTGGGCGGCTGCAGCGATGGAAAGCGCGTGGGGTAGAACACCAGCCCGGGGCGCAGCTCGACGCTGAAATGGCGCAGACCGCCGAACAGGTTCTTGTGCTCCCAGCCGGCGATCAGATGCACGTCGGCGCGGGTGACGTCCAGCTGGGCGCCCACGCCGAGCTTCACGGCGTGCAGAGTGCTCGGCTGCACCTGCACGTGCAGCGGCACCACACGCTCCGGATTCGGACCCTCGCCCAGCTTGGATTGGATCTCGACGGAGCTGAACACGCCGAGATCCAGCGCCGCTTGTTGCGCATCCTCTATCTCGGCCGTGGAGTAGCGGTCGCCCGGGGTCAGCAACAGGGCATTCCGGAGCTTGCTCTCCGGCAAGTCTTCGAGGCCGGAGACGCTGATCTGGCCGTAGTGGGCCACCGGCCCCGGCTCCACGTCGAAACGAACGAAGGCACGGTCGCTCGGCAGGTCGACCTGCGCCGTGCGCTTCACTTTCGCCCAGGCGTAGCCGTTATCCGTCAGGGCGCGCCGCAGCGCGTCCTCGGCTTCCGAGAAGCTGTCCTCCTCGAAGCGTGCGCCCTTCTCGAGCCGTAGATCCACCGCTTCCCGGGCCAACGTCGCCGTGTCGTCGTCCACGCCGTCGAGACCTTGGATCGCGATCTTCGCGATCGACGTGGGCGGACCTTCCAGCACCTGCACCTCGACGCGGACGTGGTGCGGATCCACGTAGTAGACGCGCCCCGCCCGGGCGCGCGCCTTGTAGAAGCCACGCGCGCGGTAGTAGCGCTCCACGCGCGCCAGATCGCGTTGCAGCACGTAGAGGTCGAATACCTCGTAGTCGAACACCACTCCGCGGAAGAGCCCGAGGAACTTCGGGCTAGAGCGCGTGGCCATCTTCTCCTCGATGTCTCCGCCCGACACCGTGTCGTTTCCCTCGACGTCCACGGCGTCGATGGCCGCGCGCCCGTGTGGCAACTTGGCACACGCAAGCATCATCAGCGCCCCACAGCACACGATGATTTCCGGTATTCGTCGGCAAAAGCTCCACACTCGGGGCGTGGATGTGCAAGGGCCGGACCGCGCGTCGTGCATGCGCTTTGCATGTTCGCTCCGCGTGCTGAACCGTGTGCTTGCGCTGGCCGTGACGCTCGCGCTCTCGTCGTGTGGTGGCGCTTTGCCCCAGCCCAACGCAAAAGCGCCTCCCGACGAGAGCTTCGAGGTCGTGCCCTATCCGCCACCATCCGCGCTGGTGGAGATCGTTCCGCCAGCGCCGCGCTCGGATGCCGTGTGGGTCAACGGCTACTGGTCTTGGGGCGGACGTTTCTACGTGTGGGAGCGCGGCGGCTGGGTGCTACCGCCCGTCGGAACCTACGTCTGCCCCTGGTCTGCACGCTACGAGGACGACGGGACTCTGCTGTACGCGAAGACCACGTGGCACGCGGCCAACGGTCGCGTCATCGACGCACCGCCCTTCTTGCTTCCGGCGGCAACGCCGCCAACGGAAGAAACGCCGGAGCCCGCGACGGTTCCCTGAGTGGCGAGGCACAGCGACCCGCTGGGCGATCTGCCCCAGGGTGTTCACCACTTTTCCCCGGTTTCGCTCCGGCACGGCCATTGCTCGAGAGCTTCGCCGAACGCTTTCAGGGAGAAACACATGAGCAAAGAAATCGACGTAGTTGGTGGATTCAAAACGACACAGGGCGCAACCAACGCCGCCGATCGCCTGGTCGCCGAAGGATTCGATCGTGACGCCATCAGCATCGTGCTCGCTGAACAGGCACGCCAGGAGTTCGTCACCGTGAAGGACGGCAACAAGGGGCTCGAAGGTGCCGCTGCCGGCGGTGCCGCCGGTGGTGTTGCCGGAGCCGTGTTCGCAGGTCTGGCAGCCGCGGCCACGGTCATCGTGCCGGGTCTCGGTCTGGCGGTGGCCGGTCCTCTCGTCGCTGCCTTCGCGGGCGGCGGTGCCGGCGCCACGGCGGGCGGCATCATTGGTGGCCTCGTGGGGCTCGGCATGCGCGAGCACGAGGCCAAGCTGTACGAGAAGACGCTGAAGGAGGGCGGCGTGCTGGTTGCCGTTCGCGTTTCCTCCACGGAGCGCGCCAAGCGCGCGCAGGAGGTGTTGTCGGAAGTTGGCGCCCTCAGGACCGAGATGGAATCGGGCCACGCCATCCACGCCTGAGATCCGTTTGATTTTGTCGGTGCGGCGCGAGCCCCGTCCCGGACGGGCGTCGCGCCGCACCAACATCAATCGGAAAGGCAGCCCTCAGCGCCCCAGCATGTAGCTGTGCGCTAGGTACGCCGTCAGCAAGTTGGATAGCGCGTGGAACACCATGCCGGCACCGATGCCGCGCGTGCGCACGCGCAGCCAACCGAAGACCAACGCGGGAAAGAACACCGCCAGGCGATTGGGGTGCACCTCGGTGGCGATGTGACCGAGGGCGAACAGCGCGCTGGCGATCAAGATGCCCGGCCCGAGCTCGGCACCGAGCACGCGCACCCGACCGCGAAAGGCATCGTCGAAGGACGTCTGCAGGTAGCCGCGATAGAACGCTTCTTCCGGAAGCGCGATGACGAGCAGCTGACCGAGCACGTCTTGTGAGAACGACGGCGGCGGTGCGGGGTGAAACGCCTGATGCGGATGCCACCAGTACAGCCAGCCGAGCCAGAACGGCGGAAAGACGATGAGCGCCATGCCCGCGCCCCAGGCGAGCGCGCGGGCGCCGTCGGTCAACAGGCGCCGCAACGACAATGGCTCGGGCTCCAGCAAGCCGCCGAGGGCGAGGCCGTAGTGGGCGGGTGGATCGGGAGCGCGTTGGCGCAGCGCGACGGCGTAGGTCACGGCGAGGAACGCGAGCCCCACGCCGGTGGCGGCATACGCATCCGGCAGTCCATAGGAAAGCGCGGTCACGAGCGCCGTGGTCAGCGTCGCCACGAGCAGCGGAACTTTCCAGCTGCGGCGCGCGTCACTCACGCGAGGCCCTCCCCTCGGTGAACATACTGGCAGGTATGTGAACGAATTCGCTGCGGTGGCTCCCCGTCGGTAGCGTCCTGGGATAAGGTCCGGACCGCTCAATTCGGGGGTGCGTGGGGCAAACGAATGGCCCGCACCTCACGAGCGATCTCGGAGGAACTATGGTCGACGCGCAACTCGACATTGGCGACGGGAACTTCAAAAAAGGCCGCTTCAACCCGTTCGTGATTCTCATCGGCTTCGTCGCCGTCGTGGGGCTCGCCGTCTTCTTGTTCATCGGCCTGAAGCAGGACGCCGAGAAGCTTACGGTAGAGCAAGCCGAGGAGCAGAAGAAAGCGCTCTTCGTTCTACCCAAAGACGAGCAGATCCCGAAGTGGCGGGAGTGGGCAAAGACGGATCGGAGCGACGAGCTCCGCGCCGAAGCGCTGAAGCAGCTGGCGTGGGCCAAGGACCCCGAGGGCGTGGACCTGGCCATCGCTGCGCTGAAGAGCGAGTCGGAGCCCGTGCAGGCCATGGCGGCCACGGCCCTCGCGGAATACGGCAAGCCCCTCGCGGACAAGGCGCGGGGGCCGCTGCTGGAGGCGCTCAAGAAGGCGGGCCCGGGTTGCAAACCGCAAATGGCGTGGGCGCTGGTGGTGCTGGGCGAGGCGCAGGCCTTCGATCAGATCATGGAGCTGTATCGCGCCGGACACCTGTCCAAGGTGCAACGCCTGGGGGGTGGCGTCGCGTTCGACCCGGAAAAGATCGTCAATCTGGTGAGCTTGGACAAGCTCGCCACCCTCGCCGACGACAAGAGCCCGGCGGTGCGGCAGCTGGTGGCCACGGTGCTGAGCCGCAACGCCGAGCCCAAGTGGACCGACGCGCTGATCAAGCTGGTTCAGGACAACGACGGCGAGATCGCGCGGCAAGCCGCGCCCGGCCTGGGCAAGATCGGGGACGAGCGCGCTCGCGAGCCGCTGCTCAAGGCGCTCAAGGGCGCCGACAAGGACAGCCGGGTCAAGTACCTGGAGGCGCTGCGCGACGGTATCGGCACTCAGGGTCTGGTGCTCGCCCTCGATAGCGTGAGCGACGAGGTCGAAAAGGGCTGGTTCCAGACCAAGCAGATCTTCGACATGATCCACCTGCTGGCGGATCCGCGTGGCGGGGACTCCCTCGAGAAGTACATCGAGACCAAGCCCCACATCCACTGGCAGACGGAAGCTGCCATCGCCATGGCGGAGGTGGGAGACGTACGGGCGGCGCCGACCCTGGCTAAGCGCCTGCGCATGGACCCGCTCAAGATCTACAGCGACCAATACGACCACGAGCAGCTCCTCAAGCGCGACGACAACGAACGCGTGGTGAGCGCCCGCATGCTCGCGGATCTGGCGATCCTTCATCCCGACAAGCGCGACAAGCTCCGCGAGGACGCCGAGGACGCGGTCATCTTCTGGATCCACGAGCTGCCCTCGCCCCATGCCAACGGCCTGCGCGCCCTGGCCGCGATGGGCTCCGAGAAGGACATCGACGCCCTGCGAAAGTGGGCGAATCCGGACGCGCCGTTGCCCAAGGAGGGGCAGCAGCCGCCGTTCCCGGAGGAATGGGTCATCGCCCAGAGCGCCATGCGCTACGTGGGCTGGCTGAAGGACGAGCCGTCCTGGAAGGTGCTGGACAAGTCCCTCACGCGTCGTCCCGCAGATCTGGACGTGACCATGGACGGCCTGATGCAGGGCGGCGTCGCGATCTTGGGCATGGCCCTGCGCGCCATCGGCGTGGGCGCGGCCCACGGCTTCTCCGAGTGGGGTGACGAGAAGGCCTTCAAGCCCCTGCTCGAGTACGTGGAAGAGCCGAAGAACAACGAGCAGAGCCGGATGGAAGCCTGCGGCGCGATGGCGTGGGTCGCCAACAACGACGACATGCTCACCGTCGCCAAGAAGATCCAAGAGTATGACAAGGCCGACAAGGCCGACTCGTTCCGTCGTGCCTGCCTGCTGGAGACGCTCATCACGCGGCCCATTCCGGGAACTTCCGCGGCCATGATGGAGCTGCTCAAGCCCGAGGCGGCCATCGCCACGCGGCACCAGGCGGCGCGCGCCATCGGCAAGGCGGGTTTCGACAAGGAGACCGAAAACAAGCTGTTCGAGCTGATGGGGACCGAGACCCTGATGAACGACGCAGCGCTCGCTCTGATCTTGGGTGGAACCCCGGATGTCGCGGCGCGAGCCGTGGCCATGTACGCCGACAAGCACAAGACAGCTCTCGAGGAGCTCGGTGACCTCTGGTACCGGAGCTTCGGCTACTGGTCCAACGAGGACCTGGAGAAGGGGCGCATCTTCCGCTGGGTGGACAACGCCGTCGCCATCTCCCACGTGGAGATCAAGCAGACACCGCAGGAGTGGGCGCCGGTGCTGCTGATGAAGCAGTTCGACAACCTGCAGTTCGACAACGGCCCGCACTCCTTCACGCGCGTCGTGCTGCGCTACCGTTTGTGGCAGATGGCACAGGACGAGAGCAAGCCGGAGCTCATGACCGGGGCCATTCGCAGCCTCAAGTTCATGAAGGAGCAGGGCGTGCTCTTGGCGCTGCGGGATGGCAAGGGCAAGAGCGGCGAGCTGGCCAAGCAGGCCTACTTCGAGCTCATGAACCCCAAGGTCATCACCGGCGTGAAGGTTCCCGAGGAAGACAAGAAGTGAAGTCGCGGTCGGCGTGGGCTCCGGCACTTTGGGTCGGAGCCGGCGTCGCGGTCATCCTGTCGAGCTGCGCCGGTGGGCATCCCAATGGATCCGAGGGCGGCCTGCGGGTGCTGCGCCTCAGGGCGACCCCCGGCGCTGTGATTCAGGAGGCGTGTACGCCCTCCGGCCCGGAGCAGTGCTTCAACGCACGCGACGACAACTGCAACGGCATCATCGACGAAGGCTGCGGGGTGAACACTGGCTTGGTGCAGTTCGCGGCGGCCTGGGACGAGCCCAACGCGGACGTGGACCTGCAGGTCACGGATCCGGCTGGAGAGCTCGTGGAGGTGGGACGCGCTACTCAGAGCGGTCTGGTGAAGGATCGAGACTGCCCGGGCAAGCGCAAGGAATGCCATGGTCAGAACATGGAGAACGTGTATTTGGAGGACGGGGATCCGCCTCGCGGCAGCTATCGACTGCGCCTCCGGCTGGAGAGCCTCGGCGGTGAGAACCCTCCCATCCACGTGACCGTGGGGGCCCGCGTGGGGCCGAAGACCTACTCCCTCGAGCTCACCCTCGATCGCGTCGGCGCCGAGCGCGAGGTCGTGCTCGAGCTCTGACAATTCCGAAGCGCCAGGGGGATTTCTCCTTTTGAGCTTCGAGGCTCCGGCGTTATCCTAGAAAGTTGGGTGTCCAGAGTCCAACTTGGTCGTGTGACGGGGGCCGTCGACGTGCCGCGCGGCCCCGACGTGAAGCATCGCGTGCGGGTGCTGGCGGAATGGCTGGACGAAGGTGCGGAAATCGAGCTGGAGCTGCCCCGCAACCTCAAATGCGCGGCGTGCGACGGCGGCGGGTGTGATCGCTGCGAGCGTTCCGGGGCCATCAGCATTCGAGGGCGGAAAGAGCTCGGGGAGCTGGTGCGGATCACCCTTCCCGCTCGCGGTGCGGACATGGAGCAGACGGCAAGCGGCCGCGCCATCGTGGTTCGCATCCCCGAGCGCGGGGGTATGGCCGATGATCCTCGGCTGCCCCGCGGTCTGCTCCTGCTTCAGGTCGTCCCCGCAGACCAGGCAGACCCGGGCGTGGTGCGGGTGGAGACGCGCATCGAGCCGGCGGCGGTGCAGAAGCTGCCCAGCGAGCATCCACCGACGATCCAGGCCCCGGCGCGCCGGTCGCGCCTCCTGCTGTGGCTGACCATCGCCGTCATCTTGTGGATATCGTTCCTCATTTGGCTGCGCCTCAGCGGTCGCGGTTGAATCCCTGGCGCTGTTTTCGGACCCTGGTACATGACTGACGTCGCGTGACCTTTGGCCCAACGTTCGGCCTTGGTTGACGCGCAGCAGCATGAGCCCCTAAAGGTTCTGAAGAAGCCATGAATCCCGTAGCAATGGCCGTCGTCATCCTGAGCCTCGTCGGCGTGTTCCTGTGGAGCGCGCACAACCGCTGGGGCTTGCTCAAGGTCGGTGATCACACCCACGAGAGTCGCTTCGATCAAGTCGGCGAGCGGCTGGGCCGGGTTTGGACCTTCGCCTTCTTCCAGAAGAAGATGCGCTACTACCTGGCCGCGGGGCTGGCCCATAACCTGATCTTCTTCGGGTTTTTGGTGCTGCTCTTGCGCTCCCTGATCCTGTGGGGGCGCGGCTTCGATCCGAGCTTCAGCTTCTGGGTGCTCGGGCCGGAACAGCCCCTCGGTCAAGTCTACGACTTCCTCAAGGACATCTTTGCGGTGTTCGTGCTCGTGGGCGTGAGCGTGTTCGTCTACTTCCGCGTGATCAACCCGCAGAAGCGGATGGCCCTCGGCTGGGAAGGCCTGCTCATCCTCGGGATCATCGCGGTGATGATGCTGGCGGACATCTTCTACGACGGTGCCGCGATGAACCTGAGCCATGGCTACGCCACTGCATGTGGCAGTGGTGCGCCGGACGAGTGGTGCCAGCGCGCCCAGACGATCATCGCGCCCTACGGCGGCGTGGCGGCGCACGCGAGCTTTGCGCCGTATCCGTCCCCGGCCGGGTCCCTGGCCGCCACTCTGGTGGCCGGAGCCAGCGTTCCGACCCTGGTCGTGATCGCCCACGTGGGGTTCTGGACGCACGCCACCCTGGTGCTCGTGTTCCTGAACATCCTGCCGTACTCGAAGCACTTCCACATCATCACCGCCATTCCCAACGTCTTCACCAGCGACATCTCTCCCCGGGGCCGGCTGCGGCCGATGGCGAAGGACACGGAACAGCTGATGGGCTTCGTGGAGAAGGCCATGGAGCGCGAGGACATGCTGGCCGCGCGCATCGGCTACGCCCGTATCGAGCACTTCACCTGGAAGGACGTGCTCGATTTCTACACCTGCACCGAGTGCGGGCGTTGCTCGGACAACTGTCCGGCCTACACCACCGGCAAGATCCTCAGCCCCAAGCACCTCACGTTGGATCTGCGCGATCACCTCTACGCGCGCCAAGAAGAGTTCCTCGAGATGGGAGACGTTCCCCGCGTCAAGCTCGAGCTACCCCCGGCGGACGGCGAAGAAGCCGCCGAGGAGGAACCCAAAGAGGAAGAAGCAAAGGCCGAGGGCGAAGAGAGCAGCACAGAGGAGAAGGAGCCGGCGTACAAGCCGGTGGATCTGGTGCCCAACGTCATCCACGAAGACGTGCTGTGGGCCTGCACCACCTGCCGCGCCTGCGAAGAGCAGTGCCCGGTGATGATCACCTACGTCGACAAGATCGTGCAGATGCGTCGGAACCTCGTGATCATCAAGGGCGAGTTCCCGGCGGAGCTGCAGAAGCCCTTCGAGGGCATGGAGGTCAACGGCAACCCCTGGAACCTGTCGCGCATGGATCGGGCGACCTGGACCGAGGGGTTGGACGTGAAAACCTTCGCGGAAAAGCCCGACGCCGAGGTGCTCTACTGGGTCGGTTGTGCCGCCAGCTACGACGACCGCGCCAAGAAGATCGCCCGCGCCACCGCTCAGCTCCTGAGCCAGGCCGGCGTGGATTTCGCCATCTTGGGTGAAGAAGAGACCTGCACCGGGGACTCGGCGCGCCGCGCCGGCAACGAGTACCTGTTCACCATGCTGGCGGAGACCAACATCGCCACCATCAAGGGCTACCAAGAGCAGGGCGGCGCCAAGACCATCCTCACCACCTGCCCGCACTGCTTCAACACGCTGGCCAACGAGTATCCGGATCTCGGAGGCAAGTTCGAGGTCGTGCACCACGCGGACTATCTGCTCGAGCTGGTCGCCAAGAAGAAGCTCGATCCCAAGAAGAGCGTGAAGGCCAAGGTCGTCTATCACGACTCCTGCTACCTCGGTCGCTACAACGACATCTACGATTCACCGCGGGAGATCTTGAAAGCGATTCCGGGCGTGCAGCTCTTCGAGCCGGAGTACTGGACCAAGAACAAGGGTCTGTGCTGCGGCGCCGGCGGCGCGCAGATGTGGATGGAAGAGCAGAACAAGGACCGCGTGAACGTCAAGCGCACCAAGCAGCTGATCGAGACGGGGGCGGAGACCATCGCCAGCGCGTGTCCGTTCTGCATGACCATGCTGACGGACGGCATCAAGGATCAGTCCAAGGAAGACGACGTGAAGAACATGGACGTCGTCGAGCTCCTGGCCATCGCGTGTGGCATCGACGAAAAGGCCAAGGCCGCGCCGGAGCCAGAAGAGAGCGAAGCCGAGACCGAGAAGGAAGAGGCGGAAACCACCGCTTGAATGCCGATCTTTGTTGGTCCGGCGCGAACCCCGTCGGTTCCGCGCCGGACCGGCAAGAATGCCCGAAGCAAAAGTCGCATTCCGGCCATTTCCCCGCCGCGCGTCCTTCTGCGTGCTCGCAGGTCCGCGCGAGGTATACTCGCCGCCAGATGGCGACTCCCCGCGTGCACCCGAACGACTTCGTGCTTGCCGACTGCGAGCCGGAACCGGTGAGTGAGCGCGCGCTGGTGGACACCTTCGCGTGTGACGCCTGCGGTGAGCAGTTTCACGGCCCGCCGGCGGGGTCGGGCCTGTTGCTGTGGACCCGCGGAGAAGAGCTGCGTCTGGAAGAGCCCCCACTGTGCGAGGAGTGCGCGCTGAAGATCACCATCGGCGCGCTCATCAAGTGGGAGAGCGAAGAAGAAGAAGAGGGCTGAGCCCTTCACTGCAGAACGGCGTCGGCCTGATCCACCACGGCCAACGGTGGGCGGCGCTCCAGGAGCTCGAGCGCAGTGGCGCGCAGCACGTTGCTCACGTCGGTGCCGCGGAGCACTTCGACCAGCTCGGTGCGCTTGCACACGGACAGCATCGGGATGGCAATGGCCGGCGGCGAGCCGGGGTTGAGCAGGATGCTCAGGCGCACGCGGCTACGGGTCAACCAGCGAGGGTACTGCACGACCTCGCGCAGCACTTCCAAGCGAGCGGGGCGGCGGGTTACCAAGCGCAGCACGTCGGCTTCAGTCAGCTTCGGGTTCTGCAGCAGTTGGCGAATCACCAACGGGTGCGGGTCGCTGAGCAGGCGGTCGAAGGCGCGACGATTCGGGCGGCGCGCCAGGCTGCGGCGTTCGCCCAAGGTCAGCTCCCGCCCCACCCCGTAGTCCGGCACCGGCAGCTCCGTGGCCGGTCGCTCCACCACCACCGGCGCGGGGCCCGCGCGGACCAAGCGATCGAGCGACAGCAGGCGGCGGCCCGCGGCTTCCTCCCGCAGCGCCTGCACCAGGGCGTCGTCGCCCCGCTGCGCCAAGAGCATGACCACAGAGAGCAGCGCTTCTCGCGCTTCCGGATCGCTGCGTTCGCTCTCTTCGCACAACCCGTGGAGCAGGGTGGCGGCTTCCGACACGGACCACAGCTCGAGCTGCTCCTCGAGCCAGCCGATGCGAAGAGCGGGCTCCGAGAGGGCGAGCAGGAGCCGCTTGAGGCGAGCGACGGTGACCACGCGCCTTCGAGGGTAGCGCAGGGCACCGGCACGCGGAAGGTCGGGGCAAGACGGAAGAGGACTGGGGACGGGGCGTTCCTGGCGCTAAGCTCCCGACCGTGAACGACGCGACGCCGCTCCTGTCTCGCCTCGCGGCTGCTTGGCGCAAGCCCGTGGGCGTCTCGTCGCGTCAGGCGCTGAGCGCGCTATTCATGTGCGCGCTGTTCGCTGGAGCGCACCTCGCGCGCATCGGCACCCCGCTGGCCCGCATCACCACGGGCAGCCTGCTGCTGGGGTCCATCGCGCTCTTCTTCGTGCGCTGGTGGAAAGAGCGGCGGGACTGGTTCGATCCGCGGCGCACCCTGGAGCGCACGCTGCTGCCCGCCGACAAGAAGCTCGGCGAGCGCGCGCTGCGAGCCCTGAGCCTGGTGCAGCGGACCCATCGGGAAGACGGCGCCGGCTCCAAGGAGCTGGCCCAGGTCCACTTCGAGCGCCTGTTGGCGCGGGCGTCGGTGGATGCCGTGGCGGAGGCCGCGGATCGGCGCGCGACCACGTTCCGTCGCATCTCGCTGGCGCTGGTGCTGGCGGCGTTCGCGGCGCTGGCGGTGGGGCCGCCGCGGGTGCTGGAGGGGATCGACGTGCTCTTGGCGCGGGGCGGCCGCGCGCCGGTGCCCATGCCCTGGCTCGACGCGCTGAGGGTCACGGCCCAGCCGCCTTCGTACCTGCGGCAGTCGGACCGGCACTTGTTTCCGAGCATTCCAGCGCGGCTTCCGGCGGGGACGCTGCTCTCCATCCACGGCGTGCCGCTTCGCGACGGGCGGCAGCTGGTGCTCACCGACGGCGACGGCGAAGTGCCCTTCGTGAGCGACGGTCGCGGCGGCGTGGTGGCGCGCTGGACGGTGGAGCGCGACGCGGAGCTGGTGGTCGCTGCCCGCTTCGGCAAGGTGCTGATCGAGGAACCGGACAAGGTCACGGTGGAGAACCAGCCGGACGAGCTGCCCGTCGTCACGTTGGAGGGGGCCCCCAAGACCCTGAAGTTGGCGGACGTCTCGCGGGTGGAGCTTCGCTACGAGGCCCTCGACGATCACGGGCTGAGGCAGGTGGACCTGGTGCTGCGCTCCGGAGGGCGGGAAGAGCGCCGCACGCTGGCCAAGCTCGACGGCAACAAGACCAGCGAGCGTGGTGGTCACGCGCTGACGCCGCGGGATCCGTTCCTGCGCCGCATGTTCCTTCCCGTGGTGGTGACCGTTGAAGCGCGCGATGACGATCCCGTGGGCGGCCCCAAGTGGGGCGTGAGCGAAGCCATCACCTTGATTCCGCCGGCCGTGGGGGAGCCGGAAGCCAATCGCTACGCTGCCCTGCTCGGCGCCCGCAATCTGACCACGGACTTCCTCGCGTGGCAGATGCTGGAGAAGGGCGAGCTAGCGGCCAAGGACCGCAGCAAGGAAGAACGGCGCCGAGCCGAGCGCGTCGCGGATGCGATGCAGAACGCCGTGGACGACGTGTACGGTGGGCTCACGGTGCCCGACGGCCTGCGCGCGTTTTTGCTGGGACAGATGCGCATCCTCACCCGTGCGCCGCGGCCGGGGGAATCGGTGCAGCGCAAGACGGAGGAGGTCGTGCTGGGGGTGGACGTCGCGCTCTCCACCGTGGCGACCCACGATGCGCAGAGCGTGGCCAAACGCTTGGGTGACGTCGCCGAGGAAGCGGCGGCGGGCGCGGAGCAGGCGCGGGAGAGCGAGAAGCGAAAGCTCGGGCTCACGCGGCTGGATTCGGCCATCGCGGCCCTCGACGAGGGCGCCGAGCGTCTGGGAACGCTGGGGGCGTTGGGTCGCGACCTGGGCAGTGTGACGCTGGCGGATCTCGGTCGCGTCAAACGCGCCCGCAAGTCGGAAGATCTGTTTCACGCCGAGCTCGCCGCACGGCATCTGGCGGCCCGGCTCCGGCGGCCGACGCCTTCCTTCGGCAGTGCTCAGCGCGGCGGCGTGGAGTCCGGAACGCCGGGGCAGAACGGCGCTCACGGCGGTTCGCCCTCGCAGGCGTCGGAGCGCTTCGATCAGCTGGCCAGCGAGCTGGAGCAGCTGGTGCAAGAGCACGCGAGCGAGATCGACCAGGTGGAGCAGGCGCTCGGCGAGGCGGAGCAGGGCGTGGATCTCGACAGCCTGAAGGACGAAGCGCGGGAGCGTGCGGATGCCATTCGCCGCTCTCTCGGCGGCTTGCCGCAGACGGGTGCGGACCCCGGTTCCGGTCGTGCGGCGGCGGCGCTCGGGAAGGAGCACGCGGGCTCGATGGCGCAGTCCCTGGAACGGCTGTCGCTTTCCGATGCGGTGCAGAGCGGCAAGGACGCCCTGAGCGCCCTGGAAGACGCCGAGCGCAAGGCAAAGTCGCCGCGCAGTCCTTCGGACTGGGTCGACGAAGAGGATCTCTCCCGCAGCCGCGAGGAAGTGAAGCGTCAGCTCGGCTGGGCCCAGGAGCAGCTCGACAAGCTCAAGCGCCAGGCCGAAGCGAAGGCCAAGGCTCAGCTGGAGAAGTCCGGGGAGCGCGAACAAGGCCATTCGCGCCGCGCGGGTAACCTGGCGGCCCGGGGCAAGAACGGCGAGACGGCGCTGCCCCAAGACGCTCTCGAGGCGCTGGAGCGCGCCGAGGGCTTGATGCGGCAAGCGGCGCGAGCGTTGAGCGAAGGCAAGGGGGAGAAGGGTCTGTCGCTGCAGCGCGAGGCGCAGCGCCAACTGGAGCGCTCGAACAACGGCAAGACGACGGACACCGAGAGCGATCGACCGGAACCGAGCTCCGGCAAGGAGAGCGGCAACGGGGGCATCCGCACCGGCGGGGACGTGCCCAAGAAGGACGACGGCAAGCGGGCGGAGGAGTTCCGCCGCCGCGTGCTGCGTGGCCTGGGCAAAGCCAAAGACGGGCGTTTGGCGCCCGCCGTTCGACGCTACGCGGAGGGGCTCTTGGAATGACCCGAGCGCTTCGCATCGTGTTGGCTTCCGTATTCGTGGTCAGCGGCGCCCTCGCCGTGCCCGGTGGGCGAGCGCAGAGCATTGCCGACGCCATCACCGAGCTCGACGTCATTCACGCCAAGGAGCTCTTGGACAAGACCGACTCGGACTCACCGACGCTGTCCTTCGAGCGTGCGCGCTTGGCCATCTACGTGGGGGACTGCGATACCGCGGCGGCGATCTTGTCTTCTCCCTCTTTGGCCAACACACCGGAGGGTGCCGGCCTGGCGGAGCTGGCAAAGAGCTGCGCCGGGGCCACGGCCGCATCCGTGGTGGTGGAGGACGAGAAGCACGGCGTTTGGGTGCGGCTGCAGGACGAGCGAGATCGCGTGCTGGTGCCGATCATCGTGGACGTCGCATCGAAGGCGCGCGCCCGCATCGGGGCGGATTTGGGCAGTACACTCCCGCGTCCGCTCCGCATCGATCTGGTGCGCGACCTGTTCTCGCTCTCCGCCGTATCTGGCCTGCCGCTGCAGGCGGCGGAGACCACGGGCACCGTCGCGGTGGCCCGCTGGGGTCGCGTCACGATGATCTCTCCGCGCGCCACGGCCTTGGGCTTCCCTTGGGAGGACACGTTGGCGCACGAGATCACGCACCTCACTTTGTCGCGAGCCACGCGGGACCGCGCTCCGCTGTGGCTGCAGGAGGGCATCGCCAAGCGGGAAGAGACTCGCTGGCGTCCGGCGGAGCCCTTCGACGCAACACCTTCGCCGGACGAGACGGCGCGGCAAGCGCTGCTCACGGGGCGTTCCGTCGGTATCGACAAGCTGGGCCCGAGCATCGCGATGCTGCCGACCCCGGAGGCCGCGTCCATCGCCTTCGCCGAGGTCACTAGCTTCATGGAGTACTGGATCCACGAGAATGGCACCGCGGCCCTGGCGCTGTTGCTGGCGGATCTGAAGGGCCTGTCCACGCCCGATCCCAGCGCGGCCATGCGCAGCGTCACTGGCTACGATCTCTCGTTCTGGATCCTCCGCTGGCGCAAGTACCTGCGAGAGCTGCCCGAGCCCAAGCACGAAAAGACCCTGGGTCCCCACGGCAGCAGCTCGGAGATGGGGGAGGTGGCCCGCCGGCTGCGCCTCGGAGACCTGCTCTTCAACCGGGGCTACCCCAAGGCCGCGGCGGAACAGCTGGCGGCGGGGGTAGCGGCAGTGCCGGACGAGGCCATCCTCCGGTTCCGCGCGGCTCGAGCCTTGGCGGCCAGCGGGGACGAGGACCAGGCCCGCGAGACCCTGGGCACGCTGAAGGACATCCGAGCCGTCCACGGCGGCTGGTTCGCGCTCCACGGACGCTGGCAGCGTCCGGCCGACCCAAAGGCCGCCGAACGGTCCTTCGGCCTGGCCGTGGCGGTAGACCCCCTGAGCGAGACGGTGGCCTGTGAAGGGGTCTGGACCCCCCGGGTTCCGCCCGGGGCCAAGCCGGGGCCGGTGCCCCCACTGCCCCACAACGCGGCGCGGCGCGGGCTGTGTGAGGACGCACGAAAAAGCCCGCAGAATTGACCGTTTCCGGCCGACCGCCTACCATCGGCTGCCCATCTCCGCGATATTTCGAGATTTCCGGTGAGTGTTGCCACCTACGCCGCGGCTCAGCTGCTTCGCGCGATCCCCCGGGTTCGCCTCAGTCGGGCTGTTGGTCGCCTGTGTGAGGCGCCGTTGCCTGCGACGGTGTCGCGTGCCGTGACGGGGATCTACTCCCGTGTGTACGACGTCGATCTCGGCGAGGTCGCACCACGAACGCTGCCCTACGACAGCTTCGACGAGTTCTTCACGCGACCGCTCAAGGACGGCGCGCGGGACATCAGCGAGGACGCGGTCGTGAGCCCCGCGGACGGGCTCTTGGCCTCCACCGGTGGCGTGGACGCGAGCGGGCGCATCTTCGTGAAGGGACGACCCTACGACACCAGCGAGCTCGTCGGGGATCCCCGCGACGCTGCAGGCTTCGCCGGCGGCAGCTACGCGGTCGTGTACCTGTCGCCGCGGGACTACCATCGGGTGCACTCACCAGTGAGTGGCAAAATGGATTTCGTTCGCGGTATTCCTGGGGACCTGTATCCGGTCAATGCCATCGGCGAACGTCACATCCCCAGGCTGTTCGTGCGCAACAACCGCGTGGCGATGTTCCTCCAAACGCCGGGCCTTGGCCGCGTGGCGGTGGTCATGGTCGGCGCCGTGATCGTCGGACGCATCAGCGTCCGCGCCATTCCCGAGCCGGCCGTGCCGGAAGGGGACCACACCATCGACCCGCCCCTCGAGCTCCAACGCGGTGACGAGATCGGCGTATTTCACCTTGGATCCACTGCCGTGCTCCTGGTCGAGCCCGGCATTCAGCTGGCCCGCAGCGTTGGCCCCGTGCGCTATGGCGAGTCGTTGTTGAAGGCGGCATGAGCGACGAGCAGAAACTCGACGACGAGGCGCCGCCGGAGATCCCCGACATCTCCTCGAGCCCTCCGCCCCCGCCCAGCGAAGGTGTGGGTGACGAGCTCGAGGACGACATCGAGATGGACGAGCACGACGACGAAGACGTCGCCGTGGAAGACGAAGAAGTATCCGTCGCCGGCGACGACGAAGAAGAGATAGAGCCGGAGCCGATCTCTTCCGCGCCGCCTCCGAAGCGACGTCGCGAGCGCGCTCAAACCGCGCCGCACACGCCCGTCGCCCGGGCCAGCGTGCAACCGCCGGCGGGCGATGATCCGATGCTCGGTGTGCCCGAGCCGGGCTCCCTGAAGCCGCCACCTCCGCCGAAGCTCACGCCGCCGCCGGCGAACATCTCCGTCACCACCCGCGACGACGACGCGCGCCCGGCGTCCGTACCGCCGCGCCCGGCGTCCGGTCCGCCGCGTCCCGCGTCGGTTCCTCCGCGTCCGGCGTCCACGCCGCCGCGCCCGGCGTCCGGTCCGCCGCGTCCCGCGTCGGTTCCTCCGCGTCCGGCGTCCACGCCGCCGCGTCCGGTCAGCGCGCCGCCGCGTCCTGCGTCCGTGCCGCCGCCGAAACCAGTGTCCAAGCCGCCCAAGGTCGCGGCGGCGGACAAAGAAGAGTCGCCCTGGCCGCCGATGGCGGAGGGTGAGGTCCCGACGCCGTCGCCCCCCAGTGTTCGCGCGATCCCGGCGGAAACCGACGCTTCTGCCGCCACCTCCTACCCGCCGCCCCCAGTGGCGCCCAAGTCGGAGCCCGCGCCCGAGCCGGAGCCCGAGCCCGAAATCGAGCGCGCCCCCGAGTCGCTGCGTCCGGCGCGCATCATCTCCGTGGGTTCGAGTGACGAGCCCGTTCCGGAGCCGGAGCCGAAGGCGGCCTCCGAGCTCGCCGGCGCGGAGGAGCTGTCCGACGACGACATCGCCCCCGACTCTGTCGAAGAAGAAGAAGAAGAGCTTCGCGATGAGGACATCGCTCCGAGCTCCGAGCCTCCCGATGCGCTCGACATCGACGTCACGGTGGAGCCCGCGACGGACGACGACGCCAAGCCCGCCAAACCCCCGCCGCCGCCACGCCGTGGGGCGGAGGCCGAGCTCAAGCCGGAAGCCCTACCGCCCCGGGAGAAGACCCGGCGCGCGTGGTGGGAAGAGCTCTTCGGCGAGGACTTCGCCCGTGCCTTCAGTCACGAGAGCCCAAAGCAGATCACTCGAGATGCAGACTTCATCGAGGAGTCCCTCGGCGTCGCCAAGGGCGGGGTGGTCTTGGATCTCGCGTGCGGCGCGGGGCACCACGCGGTCGAGCTCGCCCGTCGAGGCTACGGCGTCGTGGGCTACGATCTGTCGCTGTACCAGCTGGCCCTCGCCGCTGACGTCGCGCAGGAATCCAGTCAGAAGCTGAATCTGCTGCAGGGCGACATGCGGGAGATGGCCTTCGAGGAGATGTTCGACGGCATCTTCTGCTGGGACACGAGCTTCGGCTACTTCGAGGAAGAGAAGAATTTCGCGGTGGCCCAGCGGGTCTTCCGCGCCCTGCGTCCCGGAGGAATGTTCCTGTTGGACGTGGCGAATCGAGATTTCGTCGTGGCGAACCAGCCCGCGCAGACCTGGTTCGAGGGCGATGCGTGCGTGTGCATGGATGACATGAACGTCGACTTCATCACCAGCCGGCTGCGCGTGAAGCGCTCGCTGATTCTGGACGACGGTCGCTCCATCGAGTGCAACTACTCCATTCGGCTCTACGGGCTGCACGAGCTCGGCAAGCTCCTGCACGACGTGGGCTTCCGCGTGACGGAAGCCAGTGGGCATCCGTCCACGCCGGGGGTGTTCTTCGGCGCCAGCTCGCCGAGAATCATCATCCTCGCTCAGCGCCCGTGAAACCCGCCGGGCGCTTCTCCCTGGCGGTGGAGCGCCCCACCAGCGTGCTTCTGGGCGCTAACGTACTGGTCTACCTCGCCATGCTGGCGGTGGGGGGGCGCGCGGAGTGGTCGGCATTCTCCACGCGGACGCTGATGCGCTTTGGCGCGGACTACGCGCCCCTGGTCTTGGAAGGACAGGCGCAGCGTCTCGTCACCTCCATGTTCTTGCACCTGAACCCGCTGCATCTACTGATGAACATGGCAGCGCTGGTCACCATCGGTCCGGCGCTGGAGGAGCGCTACGGGCGCCTGCGCTTCGTGATCCTGTATTTCGCCTCTGGTGTGGTGGGGTCGCTGGCCTCGGTGGCGTGGCACCATTTGAACGCGCCGGCGGTGAGCGCGGGCGCCTCCGGGGCGCTGTGCGGGATCATCGCTGCCGGAGCCGTGGCGGCGCATTTCGCTGGGGCCGAGGGTCGTTCTACCCGCAACTCCCTGGTCGGTTGGCTTTTGGCCACCCTCGCTTTCGGCGTTCTGATCCACGCCGACAACGCGGCTCATCTCGGTGGCATGGCGGCGGGGGCGCTGGGCGGCATGCTGTGGGCCAAGCGCCCGGCGGGTAGCACGAGATCCACGCTTCCGAGCTATTTGTCCGTGGCCGTGATGGTGGCCGCGTTCGGCGTGACCATCGCCAAGCGCCACGACAGCGAGACGGCGGGGCAGCTCGTGAATCGCGGCGTGGAGCTGTCCCGCGGCGACGACGAAGAGGGCGCGGCGCGCCTGTATCGCCGCGCCGTCGAGCTCGAGCCCAAGGACCCCATTGCTCACTATGATCTGGGCCTCGCTCTCGAGAATCTCCAAGACTACGACGGCGCCATCGCCGAGCTCGGGCGGGCGTTCGAGCTCGAGCCCAGCGACGATCGCAAGCGCGCTCTCGCCCTGTGCCACTACAACAAGGGCGTGATGCTCGCCGGCAAGAAGGACACCGCGGGAGCGATCGACGAGTATCGCCGTGCCTTGGAGCTCTTGCCGGACGACGCCTTGATTCGAAGCACCCTCGGCCTCTCGCTGTTGGCGGGCGGGGACGGCGTCGCCGGCGCCACCGAGCTCGGTCGCGCCCACGAGCTCGAGCCCAAGAACACGGACATCGCCAAGGCCTACGCCCAAGCGTTGGTCCTTCGCGGCAATCTGCTGCTGCATGACGACAAGCCCAAGGAAGCCATCGCGCAGTACAAGAAGGCGATCGCCGTCGACGAGCGCTCCTTCGGGGCCCACCTGAACCTGGGCCGAGCGCTGCTGAAGACGAAGGACTTCGACGCGGCGGTGAAGTCGCTGGAGCGCGCCCATGAGCTCGCGCCCTCGGACGTGACCAAGGACGCGTTGGCGGCAGGTCTCGAGGCGCGGTCGGCGGTGCGGGACCAGGCGGGCGACACGCTGAACGCGCTGGACGACGTCGGGCGCGCGACGACCCTTCGGCTCGCGCCGAAGTGACGCTACTCGCAGAAAACGCCGCCGCTCTTCTCGGTGCAGGAGCAGTCGCTGCCGAGAACCTTCGTCACACAGCCACAGGAAGCATCCGCGGCGCACTCCGGAAGCCAGCTGCAGGCGGCGCCCCCGGTCGCCTTTTCGTCACAGTAGAAGCCCTTGGGGCAGAGCCCCTCGCCGCACTGGAAACAGGTCCCGTCGTCGCAGCTGGGCAACGTGGGGCCGGCCGGCTCTGCGTTTTCGCTCCCGCCACCTTCGCCGCTGCCACCTTCGCCGCCCGCCAGGGAGCCACCGTTCTTGGCGTCCGCGCCGCCGGCCGCACCGCCTCCGCAGGCAGCGACGAAGAGCCCCAGGGCGATGACGATGCGCGTTCGATTCACCAACGGTAGGTATACGTCCCGCGGCCCGCGCGCTACAAGCGCTGTGTGGATCTCACCCGAGAGCTCGCGCACGTCGTGCCGGGTGCGCGCGTGAGCGCAGCGCCGTCGGACCGCATCGCCTACGCACGAGATCTGTGGCCGCGGCGCTTGATCGAGGTGCGCGCCGGTCGCCCCGCGGAGCACCCGCCCCGCGCCGTGGTCTGGCCCCGCTCCACGGACGAGGTGGCGCGGGTGGTTCGCTACTGTCACGAGCGCGGCATTCCCATCGTGCCCTTCGGGGCCGGCAGCGGCGTGTGCGGCGCCGTGGAGCCGGACGCCAGCGTCGTGATCGATCTCAAGGACATGGCCGGCTTCCACATCGACGCCGAGGCACCGCTCATCGACGTGGAGCCCGGCGCCATGGGCATCACGTTGGAAGAGGACATCCAGGCCCGCGGTTTCACCATCGGACATTTTCCGTCGAGCATCCTTTGCTCCACCGTGGGCGGCTGGCTCGCCGCTCGCGGCGCCGGCCAGTGCTCGGGGTTGTACGGCAAGATCGAGGACATGGTGGTGAGCGCCGAGTGCGTGCTGGGCGACGGCGAGGTCGTCGAGCTCCAGCGGCGCTTCGGGGGACCCAACATGGTCCCTCTGGTGATTGGCAGCGAGGGCACCCTCGGCGTGATCACCAGGACGAAGCTCCGCTTGCACCGGGCACCGGCGGCTCGCGCCTACGGCGCCTTCTCGTTCCCGACCATCGAAGCCGGCTGGGACGCGTTGCGGGTCCTGTTCCAGGCAGGCCTCCGCCCGGCCGTCGCCCGGCTCTACGACCCCATCGACTCGGCGCTCATGCGCCAGGGTACGGTGAAGGCGCCGGTCGTCGCTCGCCCACAAGCGCTGCCGAAGAAGCGCAGCACCCGCCTGGTTTCCGTGCTCAGGAACGCGCTGCGCGCGCCGCGTGCGTTGAACGCCGTGATCGAGGCCGCGGAGGGCAATCTCCTCGGCGGCTGTACGCTGGTGCTCGTGTTCGAGGGCGAGAGCGAGGCGGCCCACTCGGATCTCGAGCGCGCCACGCTCCTATGCCGCGAGCTGGACGGCGCGCTCTTGGGTGAAGGACCGGCCCGCCGTTGGTTCCAACACCGCTACGGCGTCAGCTATCGACAATCTCCGGTGTTTCGCCTGGGTGCCTTCAGCGACACCATGGAGGTGGCCGCCCCCTGGTCGCGCCTCGCGGATCTGTATGACGGCGTGCGCCACGCCCTCGGCGAGCACGTGTTGGTGATGGCGCACCTCTCCCACGCCTATCCCGATGGCTGCAGCATCTACTTCACCTTCTCCGGCGTGGGGAAGGACGACGACGATGCCCTCGCCATCTACGAACGCGCCTGGCGTGACGCCCTCGGCGCCGCCATCGCGGCCGGCGGTACCCTGAGCCACCACCACGGCGTCGGTCGCAGCAAAGCGCCGCGCCTCGGGGAGGAGCTCGGCTTCGGCGTCGAGCTGATCCGCCGCGTGATGCGCGCCTGGGATCCCGCCGGCATCTGCAATCCGGGTGCCCTCACGCCCCGCGAGGACGGGCCCGCTCCCCAAGCCACGCCACCACCCACGCTGCCCCAGATCGACGAGCACTCGCTGCTGGCGCGCTTCTCCGGCGACACTCCGCTGGGCGTTGCACACGAGCTCCTGGCGCGCTCCGGCCTCGAGCTGGGCCTGTCCGAGCCCCCGGATCCGTCCCTCACGATCGCGCGTTTCATCGCCGAAGGCCTGCCGGGCGCGCCGGATCCGTGGAGCGACCCCGTGGCACAGCCCATCGCGGGCTTCGACGCCACGCTCTCCACCGGCGAGCAGCTCAGCGTGCGTCCGTCCCCGCGCCGCGCGGTAGGACCAGATCTGTCGTCCTTGTTCGTGGGTGCTCGCGAAGCCGTGGGAAGCATCGATGGTGCCACGCTCACGGTTCGCCGCCGCGGCGCGCCCGCCGCACGCCAGCTGCCCTTCCACCGAGACCGCCACCCGAAGCTGGAAGGTCCGGAGCAAAATGCGTGGGAGCGGCTGGTCCGAGCCGCGCACAAGAAGTAGATCCTGCTTTGGCCGCCATCCGTAGTGCAGGTTGCCGAATCAAGAGCAGAGGACATGAGTCGGGGACCAAGAACGCTTCTTTTGGCAGCGAGCCTGGCGCAGCTGGTCGCTTGCAGCCGCCCCACGCCGACTGAAGGCGCCGGTACTGCGACCCGTCCCCAACCTCCCCCACGAGCATCGAGCACCATGCAGGCAAAGCCACCGCCCGAGACCCAGGCCACGAGCCAAGAGCCGCCTGCCACCGTGACGCATTCCGGCGACCTTGCCAGCTGGAAGCAAGACGCCGAGAAGCGAGCGCACGGTCGGCTCCCCGAGTCCCCCAACAAGCTCCGCTGGTCGCTTCGACCGACCCCGCCGTTCCCCGAGCACTGGCCGGTGACCGGCACGCCCACGGCGGTCGCGTACTACGCCGGGGCCTACGTCTTGGGCCTGCCCAACCTTCGCGACGGCGAGTACAGCGCCGGTTTGGCCTATCGCATCGAAATCAGGACCGACGGCAGCGCAGCGACCACCATTTTGGCCGATCCCACGCGTGAGGTGGGCGTCCAAGGCGTGCGACCGCTGACGGGCGACGAGGTTCTCATCGTGAAGAAGCGTGCCGAGGTCGAGCAGGCCTTGCTCGCCGCCGCCCGCACCGGAGTCATGCCCAACCCGGACGCGGCGAACGAGCTGCGCGCGTACTACAAGCTGTGGTTTTCCACCAACGGCATCGGGAGCGACATCCGCAAGTACCACACGGAGTTCGCCAAGTGGTTGGGGCTGCCCTGACCGAGTCTTGATGTTGTTGTCGGGGCGGCGCGATCCCCGTCGCGCCCACCCTGAGACACCGTGTCACGAAGCGGCACGCCGCGGCGTGACAAGTCGTCAGCACGACCATCGCGCTCGCAACGTTGTCAAAGCGTGCGGCGGACGGAATCGCACGTCGCGCGCCCGCGTCTTCTACGTCGAACGCACGCCACTTCGGCGTTCGTCGAGGAGGACGAAATTTGACGCACATCAACACAATTGCTCCCATTGCGGCCGCGCTCGCGGCCACCACACTGCTCACCGTTTCCGCTGCCGCCCAGGAGTCGCCTCCCGCGGGCATCCCGCCTTGGTCGCTGGGCGTCGGCGCCCAAAGCTCTGCGGTCATCGGCAACAATCCCACGCTCGCCGGCGTTGGCCCCGCCGGCGTGATTTCCCTCGAACGCCGCCTGAGCGCCCCGCTGGCACCAACATCCCCATTCCCCGCATGGCGACGACATCTGCCACGCGTACGAAGCTGGATTTCGAGCGCGCCCATTTCCGAGCGTGGGTCTTCCGTGGTGCCACCGTCGTCTACTTGCAGGTGCCGCTGTCACCGCCCTGGCCGGAAGGCTTGCAGGTGACGAGCTGGGCGGGGAATCCGCCGACCGCGCATGGGACGGCTGACGGGCAGCCCAGGGACTGCCATTCGTCCTTGAGCTCCGCGAGGTCACTGATGGCGTCCTTGTTGGCGCCGTTCACGTTGTCGAAGTAGCCGCACGCGTAGACGGTCCGATCGACCGGGAACTCGCACTGGGATTCCGTGGCGGCAAGGGAGCACTTCTTCGCCTGGGCCAGCGCGCTCTGGTGTTGCTGCTCGAGCGCATCGCACTGAGCGCTTGCCCCCGAGCTACCCGCAGCTCCGCTGTTTCCGCCTTCGCCGCTGTCTCCTGCCGTGGCGCCGCCCACGCCCGTGCGTCCACTGAGCGCCCCGGTTGCGCCGCTCCCCGCACCGCCATCGACGGCGCCTTGGCTGTTCGAGTCCGTAGAGCCTCCGCAGGCCGAAAGGAGAACGACTGCGAGCACGATGGTGTTTTTCATGAACAACGACACAGCAAGTCGTGTGCCGCCCCACGTGGCGCGAAGCGCCGCTAATCGCTGCGCGCCGAGGCGCAGCAGGTAACACCTGCCCAAGATCTGGGAACGGCGAGGTTACAGAAGGCCGCGTTCAGAACGGTCTGCTGCCTCGCCCGGCCGAGCCTGCGGCATCAGGGGAAGGCAGGGCAGCCGGTGGTGACGTGGGTGGCGCCCGCGACGCGATCCACGCCGCCCTCCATTTCCTGGACGAAGCTGCCGTCCGCGAGTCGATTGCACTCGAAGCTGTGGGTCTTCGGCGAGCTGCCGTAGAAGAACAACAGCTTTCCGTTGAATCCCGGCTGAATCATGTTTTCGAAGGCCTGCGCGTAGACGTTGGTGCGCACCGTGCACTGGGCGTTGCCGCCGCAGCGCAGGGTGCGAAGGCCCCAGATCGCGAAGAAGTTGTCTTCCACCGTGATCGCGTTTTCGGCGAAGTTGGTAGCGAACAGGACGTCGTTCTTGCCGCCGCTGGCATCGGGGTCGATGTAGTTGCCGCGGAGGGCGATGGCGCCGGTAGTGGTGGCCGCCTCGCCGATCTGAAAGCCATCCGCGTGGGAGCTGGGAGTGAGATTCAGCGAGTGCATGTAGTTGTACTCGACCAGCAGGCCGTCCACGTCACCGTTGACGTAGAAGAAGTCCTCGCAGCCCGTGATCTCGTTCTTGGAGATGGTGACGCTCTGCTGGTTGTCGATCAGGAAGACCTTGGAGTTGCTGCCACAGCTGATGGTGCTGTGAGAGAGCGTGAAGTTCTTGTGACCGGTGGCCTTCACTGGATACAAGCCGTTGCAGTCGATGGTCACGTTGTCGAGCGTCACGTCGTCGCTCGCGATTTCCAAACAACCGTCGATGGTCACGTCCTTCAAGGTGGTGGGCGCGGTGATCGTCAGAGGGCCCGCGTAGGGTGTCGTCGGAGCAGGCACCCCGGCCCCAGCGCCAATGGTGACGCCGACGTCGGCAGGCACCACGTGCCCGTAGGGGCCCGACGTCGAGCCGCCGCTGCCTCCGGCGCCGCCGCCCGCGGCACCACCGGTTCCGCTGCCCGCCGTTCCGCCGGCGCCGCCGGCCGCGGCGCCACCGCTCCCCGCGTTCCCACCGACGCCAGTTCCGGCACTGCCGCCGCTCGCGCTACCAGCACTGCCGCCCAGCCCCGCGCTTCCGCCGGCGCCCGAAGCGGCCGGATCGTCGCTACCACAGCCACTCAGCACCAACCCCATCGCCACCAGCACGCCCACGCTTCGCATGTATCGGAGGGTAGACGCCGGCTCGGGGCGCCGCCCTTACAATCCCTGCGTCGATTCACTCCGCGCTGGGACGGAGCTCGGGTCCGAGGCGGCTCAGGGCGGCTTCCACTTGGTCCTTGTCGGCGCGGGTCGCCTTGCCGGCACCGGCGCGGGAGAGCGCGAGGCGCAGCGTGGCCGCCTCCAGGGCGGACAGCGCCGTGGTGCGCTCGAAGGAGAGCTCGGGCACGCGCAGACGCAAGAGCACCTGGCCGTCTTCCAGCACTTGCTCGCCGATTATTTCGCCCTTGGGGCGGCCTTCGCCCAGGAGCTGACGGATGAGGCCGCGTACGCGCGCCGCACGCCGCCGCACGCGGCGAACGCTGGCATCCTGATACAAAGCGAAGAAGCGATTGCGCGAGAACGTCCGCGGCGCCAGCACCAGAGCCACCAAGAGCCCCTCCAAGTCCACCTTCGGACGCCGCGGGGTCACGCCGGCTCGTCCTCGGGCGGACCGCCCGGATCTTGTTCTTCCAGCAGCGCGGCCTGTTGGAAGCTGACCACGGCGTCGATCAGCTCGTTCAGCTCGCCCTCCATCACGCGATCCAGCTTGTACAGCGTGATCCCCACGCGGTGATCCGTGATGCGATTCTGAGGGAAGTTGTAGGTACGGATCTTCTCCGAGCGATCACCGGCGCGCACCATGCCGCGGCGTTCGTCTCGAATCGCTTCGTCCTGCTTCTTCTGCTCCAGATCCAAGAGACGGCTGCGCAGCACCTTGAGCGCCTTCGCCTTGTTCTTGATCTGGCTGCGCTCGTCCTGGCACTTCACGATCATGCCGGTGGGCAGGTGGGTGACTTGCACCGCGCTGTTGGTGGTGTTCACGCCCTGGCCGCCGGGGCCGCCGCTGGCAGCGATGTCGAAGCGCAGATCCTTGTCGTCCAGCACCACGTCCACGTCTTCGGCCTCGGGCAGCACCGCCACGGTGGCCGTGGAGGTGTGGATGCGACCCTGCGCTTCCGTTGCGGGTACCCGCTGCACGCGGTGCACGCCGCCCTCGTACTTCAAGCTGGAGTACACCCGGGTGCCCGTGACCAGCGCGATGATCTCCTTCAGCCCGCCGGCGGCCGCTTCGCTCTGGCTCATCACCTCCATGCGCCAGCCCTTGCCCTCGGCGTAGCGGGTGTACATGCGAAACAGATCCGCGGCGAACAGCGCGGCTTCCTCGCCACCGGTACCCGCGCGGATCTCGAGCAGCGTGTTCTTTTCGTCGTTCGGATCTTGCGGCAAGAGCAGGATCTGGATCGACCGCTCGAGCTGGGTCTTCTCTGCTTCCAGCCCCGGCAGCTCCTCTTCCGCCAGCGGCCCCAGCTCGGGATCCGAGAGCGCCTCGCGGTCGTCGGCGATCTGCTTTTCGAGCTTGCTCCACTGATCGAACGCCGCCACCACCGGCTCGAGCTGCGTGCGCTCGCGGTTCAGCGTGCGCAGCTTGCCCGGGTCGGCCAGCACCGACGGATCGCACAAGAGCTGTTCCAGCTCCTCGCGTCGCCGAACGATGGAGCGAAGCTTGTCGACGGGGATCACGTCACGCTGCCGATGGAGTCTCCGAGGCCAGTGACTCGAAGCTCTCGAAAGTGGCGTCGCCGTCGGCGTTGGCTCGCGCGCCCAGCTCCCGGCGCAGCGTTGCTCGAAGGGCCGCCAGGGCCACCTCCAGCTGCGCGTCGTCCGGCTCGATGGTGGTGATCTTCTGCACCAGGAATCCCGGCCACAGGAGCAGCTTCAGCGGTCCCTTGCCGTAGCGCGCGAGCAGGCGCTGCATCTCGAAGGTGATGGCCGCGATCACGGGCAAGAACGGCAGCTTCATCAGGAAGAAGAGCACGTTGTCGCCCAGCTTGCCGAGGCCCAGCTCCGGCAAGAACGGTCCCAGCGCGCTGAACACCAGGATGGACACCAACGCCACCATCACCAAGAAGGTGGTGCCGCAGCGCGGGTGGAGCGTGGTCTTCGTGCGTGCGTTGTCCACCGTGAGATCTTCGCCCGCCTCGTAGGTGTAAATCGATTTGTGCTCCGCGCCGTGATACTGAAACACGCGATAGATCTCGGGCATGCGCCGGATCACGAGCATGTAGCCGATGAGAATGCTGAGCTTGGCCGCGCCCGTCAGTACCTGGAAGCCGACGCTGCGCACGTCCAAACCCAGGTGGAACACCTTGCTCGTGCCCGCGGCAAACGCCTGGGGCAGCGCCACGAACAGCCCGATGGCGAAGGCGATGGACAGGAACGTGAACAGCTTCTTGCCGCCCTCGCCGCTGCTCTGCCCCGGGTCGTCCGGCTCCGTCGTGAGCAGCGCGATGATGGGCAGCGATAGCATCGCCAGCGTGCCCGGCTTCTTCGCCGCCTTCTCTTCTTCTTCCAGGTCCGCTTCGTAGATGTCGGCGCTGAAGCGCAGCGCCTTGCTGCCGAGCTTCAACGCTTCTACCAGCGTGATCACGCCGCGCACCATGGGCCATCCCCGCATGCCGGTGCGGGTATCCAGCATGGCTTCTTCGCGCACCACCAGGGCGCCATTCTTGCGGCGCACCACTGCGGCAAAGGATTGCGGCGAGCGCATCATGACGCCCTCGATCAGAGCCTGCCCACCGATGTACGGACGGGCGACTCCATCAGGGCCTAGGACGGGAGGCTGATTCGACACTCCGGGCAATATAGCGTCGATCCGGCCCCTGCGTAGCCCGTCCCTCACCCAAAGCTCCTCCCCCCGCTGGATCCTGAGGATGTCGCTCCGGCGCGGAACCTCGCGGCCACCCGGAAGCCTCGAATCAGGGGCAATACGCCGACTTCGGCGCGAGCGTCAGTCGTGCCCCGGATCGTAGCTGAGCGTCGCGTCGAAGCTCCCGGAGAGCTCACTGCCGTCCGCAAGCTCGCCTGCAATCAGGAGGCGCATGGGGCTGCCTTTCACTCGACCCCGAACAGCGAAACCAACACGGCAGCTCCGCTGCCATGGACTGTTCGGAGTGGGACGCCGTCGCCGCGAGTGACTCGGCGACGCGCGTCCCTCCACGGTGTCTACGAAGCGGTGCCGTACTTCTTGCGGAACCGGTCGATGCGGCCCTGGGTGTCCATCAGGCGCTGCTTGCCGGTGTAGAACGGGTGACACGCACCGCACACGTCCACGGTCATTTCCTTGGCGGTGGAACGGGTCTTGAACGTGTTCCCGCAGGCGCAGGTCACCTCGATCACTTCGTACTTGGGATGAATGCCGTCCTTCATGGCGGTGCTCCGGCGCTGGCGGCCACGGGGGCCGCTCGAATTGGGGGGCGCAACCTAGCTCCGAACAGGGCCCTGTTCAAGCCCCCCAAGTGCCGGTCGGGCCCCGAGGTTCCGCGGCGGACCGACATAAGTCATCGAAATCACGGCGATGAAGCGCGGCTGGCAGCTGTTTTCGGCCCGCAAAGAGCGCGCGCCGAGGCCGATGCAGGCTGCCGGCAGCGGAAATGGGCCCTTCGAGATTGATGACCCTCAAGTCCTGTGCCGGCCTTCCGTTCCCCTCACTGTGCCGCTGAGTCTCGAGGTTTCCGCCGCGTCGGACGGGATTGCCGTTGGGAAATTGGGTCCCGTGTGCATCGTCCTGTGGCGAGCGGCCGTGACGCACCCCCGCTTCCACGAGCAGCGTGTGGGCCTGCTCGACGTCGCCGAGGGGAGCGGCGGCAACGCGGGGTTCTTGTGTATCATCGAGCCCACGGCAGACCCGCCCAACGCGGAGCTTCGGCAAGCTTCCGCCGATCTCATCAACGGTCTCGACATGAAGCTCAAGTGTGTGGCGTGCGTCGTGGAAGGAAGCGGCATCAAGGCCGCCATTGGACGCAGCGTGCTGACGGGCATGTCGATGTTGAGCGGCCGGGGCAAGACCCCCTTCGAGGTCATGTCCGACGTGGACGAGGCGGAGGACTGGATGCGCGAGCACTTGTCGGTACCAGCGGGGAGCGTCGTTCGGGCTGCCGAAACCCTTCGGCACGCGCTGGACGCCACGGAGGGTTCGAGGAGTGGGAGCGGTGTCGGACGCGTCGATTCTTGGGGTCTGCGCCTTCGACGCTCGACATAGCGCTTCCGGTCTCGCCGGACTTGCCCTCCACCATGCCCGGCACTAGCGCGCGCCGTCGGGCGCGTCGTGATCGCTCCCAGCATCCACGGCGGCGGCGTGGGAGCGAGCCTCGGACCAACATAGCTCGGCAAGATCACTCGGGTTTGTCAGCGATTGGGCAGGGTGGGTGAGTGGGGGTATGGTGGTCCCGTCACGCGGTCAGCGCCCACGTTGGGCGTTCAAGTGCACGGAATCGTTGGCGTATGCGGCAAGGTCCGTAACTTGACGTTACGTCATTCCTGGCTCATAGCTGGGGAGAGGCCCATGGATCCCACGCGTCGTGATGCTCTCAAGCGCTTGGCAATGACCGGCGCCGTGCTCGGCGGAGCCGCCGCGACGGTGAAGCTCAGCTACGACCGCGGTGGCTTCGGCCTGGCGGACGCCGAGGGCGAGCGCCAGGTGCGCGACTTCGAGGTGAAGCACGACCAAGGGCCGATCATGGCCATCGCCAAGAGCTCCACCGATCCGGCGGAGCTGGTGCGGCGAGCGGTGAATGCCCTGGGCGGGATGAAGCGCTTCATCTCGCGCGGGGACATCGTGGCCATCAAGCCGAACATCGGCTGGGACCGCATGCCGGTGCACGCCGCGAACACCAATCCGTTGGTGGTCGCCGAGGTGGTGCGGCTGGCCTTCGACGCGGGCGCCAAGAAGGTGATCGTGACGGACGCCTCCTGCAACGAGCCCAACCGCTGCTTCCAGCGCTCGGGGATCTGGCGCGCGACCTACGCTCTGGGGGCCACGGTGATCTTGCCGGCGGCTCATCGCTTCCGCGACGTCCGCATGCGCGGCGACGTGCTCGACCAGTGGCCGGTGTACACGCCGCTGGTGAACGCCGACAAGGTCATCAACGTTCCCATCGCCAAGCACCACAACTTGAGCAAGTTCACCGCTTCGATGAAGAACTGGTACGGCCTGCTCGGCGGCCGCCGAAACCGCCTGCACCAGAACATCGACGTGTCCATCGCGGACCTCGCTACCTTCATGCGCCCGACCCTCACGGTGATGGATGCCACGCGCGTCTTGCTCCGCAATGGGCCGCAGGGCGGCAACATCGACGATGCCAAGGACATGCACCAGGTCGTCGCCAGCCTCGATCAGGTGGCGGCGGACGCGTACGGCTGCACGCTGATCGGGGAGAAGCCCGAGAACGTGAAGTACCTCGCCCTCGGTCACGAGCGTGGCATCGGCAACATGCACGTCGACCAGGTTGCCAAAGTGGAGGTCTGAGTGTCCGGGCACACCGAGCCGGTCGTCAGCGATCTGCCCGAGCCCATCCCGTGGCTGAGCGGGGCGGGAGCGGTGCCGCCGCTGGATCGCGCGCCCGAGCCGGAGAAGACCTGCGGCTCCGGTGCCTGCAGTTGCTCCACTCCGTCGCCCGAGCCGCCACCCCCCGTGGTGCGTGCAGAAGCCAAGGGTGTTGGGGCTTGGGGACGCATCAAGAAGAAGATCCGCCCCAAGAAGAAGAAGCGTCCGGGCTCCGGCATTCCGGCGCGCAAGGGTATCCGCATCCTGCTCTGGGTGCGGCGGGCATCGCAGATCGGCTTCTTCGGTCTGTTCATGTTCTTCCTGTTCCAGACCGCGTTCCGCGGCACCTTCAGCGCCGCTGCGGATCAGCCGGTGCGTTTGCCGCTCCCTGTGGAGGGCTTCCTGCTCGCCGATCCGTTCGTGGCGGCGATGACCCTGCTCAGCACTCACACCATCTACCGGGGCCTCGCCTGGTCCCTGGTGGTGCTGGCCCTCACGCTGGTGTTCGGGCGCGTGTTCTGCGGGTGGATCTGTCCCTTCGGGACGATGCACCATTTCTTTGGTTGGATCTTTCCGAGCCGCTACCTCAAGGGCAACAAGCGGGTCGACTCCAACAAGACACACTGGTGGCAGGCCGGTAAGTACTACCTGCTCTATGGTTTTCTCGGCGCGGCCGCGGTGGGGAGCGCCATCGGCGGGTTGATGGACCCCATCTGCGTCGCGGTGCGCACCGTGGGCCTGGGCGTCGTGCCCGCCCTGCAGTACCTGGGCGTTCGCAGCGCCACCGTCGCCGCGGAAACGAACCTGCGCTCGGTGCAGACCGTGAGCGACGGCGCGCAGGATTTCTTCGCGCAATCCGTGTGGACCGCGAACCAGGCGTACTTCAACCAGACGTGGTTCATCGTCTTCTTCCTGGCGGCGATCTTGTTCATGAACCGCTTCATCCCGCGGTTCTGGTGCCGAGCGCTGTGTCCGCTGGGCGCGTTCCTCGGCGTGTTCGCGCGCTTCAGTCTGTTCGGCATGGAGAAGGATCACGCCAAGTGCACGGACTGCAACCTGTGCCTGGTGCACTGCCAGGGCGCGGACAGCCCCCAGGGCGGCGTGAAGCATCGGCAGGACGAGTGCCACATGTGCCTCAACTGCGAGTCCGCCTGTCCGGAGGACGTGATCAAGTTCCGCTTCTTGCCGAACCGGCGGAGCGAGATCAAAAAGCCGGACCTGGCACGCCGTACGGTGATGGCGTCCGGCGCGGCCGGCGCCGTCGCCATCCCGGCGATGCGCATCGCGAACTGGCCGGACAAGGACTACAGCCCCAAGGTCATTCGACCGCCGGGGTCGGTGGAAGAGCGCGACTTCTTGGAGCGTTGCATCCGTTGCGCCGAGTGCATGAAGGTGTGCCCCAACAACGCCTTGCACCCCGCGTTCTTCGAAGCGGGGCTCGAAGGCCTGTGGACGCCGATCCTGATCCCGCGCATCGGCTACTGCGAGTTCTCCTGCGTGCTCTGCGGTCAGGTGTGCCCCACCGGCGCCATCCAGAAGATCGACGAGAAAGAGAAGATGGGCATCGGCCAGAAGCCCATCTCCATTGGCACTGCCATGTACGACCACGGCCGCTGCCTGCCGTGGGCCATGGCCACGCCCTGCATCGTGTGTGAAGAGTTCTGCCCCACGTCCCCCAAGGCCATCTGGGCCGAAGACGTGGACGTGCCCAAGCGCGACAGCAAGTACGAGGAAAAGGGCGAGAAGGCGAAGATGCTCACGGTGCACGTGCAGCGCCCGCACGTGGATCCCAGCTTGTGCATCGGCTGCGGCGCCTGCGAGAAGGTGTGCCCCATCGTGGACAAGCCCGCGGTGTACGTCACCAACGCCGGCGAGACCCGTTCCAAGACGAACGTGATCCTGCTCGAGAACACGAGCTACTCGCAGAAGAGCTGAGCGGCCCCGTCCGCCGGCGTCAGTGCGTCGCCCAGAAGTCGAAGAACACCGAGGGGTCGAAGGACGCGTCGAGGATGTGTCCCTGGCCCGCGAATTCCACGAAACGCGAGTCGATACCCAGGACCAGCAGGCGCTCGTCGGTGGCGCGGGCGTCGGCGCCGGAAGAACCCGAAGGCGAGCGAGCAAGAGCTCCAGCGCCTGTTCGAGCTGTGGTTGACGGAGAATGACTGAGCAGAGCTCGAGCACCTTGCCGTAGCACGAATCGTCGATCCGCCGCGGCGCGCTGCGCGGTATGCTGGCGGACCATGAAGTCCGCGAGCCGCGTCCTCTTCGCCGCGTTCGTCCTGATCGGCTGCAAATCCACGCCGGAGCACTCGGCGGCGGCGGAAAGCGCTACCGCCAAGGTCGTAGCGCCTCCCGCAGCGTCGCTGCCTTCGGAGGCACCGCCGCCCTCCGCCGCGGCGGCCTCTGCCGCGCCCTCTTCTTCTGCACCGCCGCCGGCAGCCTCAGCGGCGAAGGAAGCGTCGCCGTGTCCAGAAGGCGCTCGCAAGAACGACGCCGCCCGCTACTGCATCACCCTGCCGCCGAATCCCCTCGCCGTCAGCTACGAGGGCGACAGCCCCGCTCAGGGCATCCGCGAGGAGCTCGAGATCGCCGGCGACCGCGTCGTGATCACGATTGATCCCGCCAAGTCCGGCAAGTCTGCCGCGGCGCTGAAGAAGGAGGCCGTCGCCGAGCTGGGGGCGTCCCTGGTGGAGAGCGGCGATCTCCCGAACGGCTACTGGACGGACGCCAAGAACGAGAGCGGCGACGGGCACATCATCCAGGGTGTCGTCGTCTCCAAGTACGAAATCACGTGCACCTACTGGGTGAACAAGGACGAGAAGATCAAGGACGCTCGCGCCGTGTGCGGGTCGCTCCGGACGTTCTGAGCTGATTCCGCGGCGGACCAACAAGATCTGTCACAACCACTCGCCGAAGCGTTCGCCCATCATCAGCACCGTGAGGTGGATGTTGGCGGTGGGGATCGTCGGCATGATGCTGGCATCCGCCACCACCAGGTTCTCGACGCCGTGGACGCGGCCGCGGGCGTCGGTCGCGGGCCCCATGGGCACGGTGCCAGAGGGGTGGTAGCCGGAGTCGCAGGACTTCTTGATCCAGGCGTGGGCCTTGTCGTCGCTGCCGAGCACTTTCGCGCTGGGCCAGAAGGGCGCGGCGAGCTTGTGGAGCACGGGGGTGTGGGCGAGCTCCTGGGCCAGGCGCATGGCCTGCACGGCGCGGGTGCGATCCTGATCGTCTTCCAAGAGGCGCGACTCGATGACGGGCTTTTCTCGCGGGTCCGCCGAGCGCCAGTGCAGGCGGCCGATGCCGCGGGACTTGTTCACCGCGCACATCAAGCTCACCAGCGGGAAGTCCACCCGCGGTAGGTTCACCTTGGAGCCGGGCTGCAGCATCATGTCGTTGTCGAGACCGCTGCCCTCGGAGCCGTAGCGCAGCACGGTTTGGATCAGCGGCGCCGTGCGCGCGATGCCGGAGCGGAAGCGCGGCCGCAGGAAGATCGCCGTGCCCGGGTGATCGAGCAGCTGCTGTCCGACCGGGACGTCGGCCACGAGCTCCACTGCCAGGCGTTCGAGGTCGGCTTTTGGGCCCACGCCGGAGCGCAACAACAGATGCGGCGTGTTGATGGCACCGGCACAGAGCACGACTTGCGAGGCCTCGAGGCGAGTGCCATCCACGAGCTCCACGCCCCAAGCGCGGCGGCCCTGGAAGAGCACGCGGCGCACCAGTGCGTTCGCGCGGATTTCCAGATTCTGTCGCGCACGGGTGGCGGCGTCGAGGTAGGCCGCGGCGGCGCTGATGCGCCGTCCGTCGATCTTGTTCATCGCGTGGGGCCCCACGCCGTGGCTACCGGGCGCGTTCGAGTCCGGGCAGTCCGGAAAGCCGAGCGCGCGACACGCCTCCACGAACGCGGCCTGCCAGGTCACGAGCTCTTCCGGCGGGTGCCGGCGGATCGGCAAGGGGCCGCTCGTGCCGTGGTGCGGTCCGTCGAAATCCAGATCTGTTTCCAGGCGCTTGAAGGCGGGCAGACACTTTTCCCAGGTCCACTCGGGGAAGCCCCACTCGTCGTAGTCCTCCGGCTGACCGCGCAGGGCAATGCAGGTGTTCACCGCGCTGGAGCCGCCCACCACACGGCCCCGCGGGAACGGAAACACCACCTGCGGCAGCGTGGGGCGATGCTTGTAGCCCCAGTCGTGGTGCACCATGGAGTTGCGCCCGCCGTCGGCGAGATCGGCGGGCAGCGTTTCGGGATCCGGGTAGTCGGGGCCCGCCTCCAGGAGCAGGACGTCACGATCGCGTTCGGCCAGGCGTCGGGCAATCACCGAGCCCGAAGAGCCCGCGCCGACGACGATCGTCCTGGCCATCGGCCGAGAGCATCGTCGCTCCCGCGCCGAAGTGCCAGCGCCCGATCACGGCGTGGGCAGCATGCCTTCGTTCTCGGCGCGCTTGATGGCGCGCTCGTCCTTCTTTTGCTGCGCGGGCGAGCCCTGCTTGGTCTTCTCGGCGGCGTCCGTGAGCTCCTTGCCCTGCGGACCTTCCACGGCCTCTTTCGCGCGTTTCGCAGCATCCGCGACCTCGCCCTTGTCGATCTTCTCGCGCACGCCGGCGTCATAACGCCGCGTTCCGCGATAGCTGCCTTCTCCTTCGAGCTGGTTCTTCTTGTCGGTCATGACGACTCCTTTCTTCGACGAGAAGCAGTGCAGCGGCCATGCCAGCTCGGATCTGCGCGTTTGTCGGCTCGTGAGCGAGGCGAATTGTCACGGCGTGCACGGGCCGTCACGCCGCACCCACAGCGTGAGACCGGACAGCTGCACGCGTCCCTCGTCGTCCACGGCTGTGGCGTGGGTGAGCTTGCCCACGGGCGTGCCGTCGGGTGCATCGAGCAAGCAGCTGCCGGCGGGCGCGCCCTCTGGCGCTGCGCCACCCACGACCTCGGCCACCTTGTCGAGCTCTGCCTCCGGGGGCGGAGTCGGATGCAGCGTGCGCGCGGGGATGAACCCCTGCACGGTCACCCAATAGCCGTCATCGTCCTCCATGCTCACGCTCACCTTGGCGCGGTCGCCCTTCTTTTCGATCAAGCGCGCGCTCCAGCCGAACACCCTGCCACCTTGCTCCAGCGTGGCGACGGGAACGCCGCCGGGGTGGGTCAGGACCGCGAGTGGAGCCTTGTCGTAGTCCGCGCCGGGAAACTCGATGTCGTGAGTGTCCGGGGATTGTCGGGGCGGCGCGGAAACGACGTACTCGGTGCCCACGGCGCTCGCCGGCAGCGTGGCGTCGAGGCTCAGCGTGTTGCTCCCGAAGTACAGCTTGGTGCGGACATGGACGCGGCCGCCCCGGGTGTCGATGACGTCCACGGCGATACCGCCGCCCAGGGTGCCGACGTTCTTGCTGCCGTCCACGCCGTCGATGGGCGTCGCGCCGGTAGTGACGCGCGTGAGCGCGACGTCCGGGACCCAGAGCCACAGCTCCGCCGTGGGCAGCTCGGCGATGACGCGCGCCGCGCCGGGCGCCCGGGCGAGCAGCGCCGCGCGGCCCGCGACGTCCGTGGCGGGCGTGCCCCCCAGACGGAAGCTGCCGTGGGTGCCGTCCTTGACGAGGACGGACGTGGTGGCGGAGGCCACCGGCGTGCCGGTGGCCTCCGCCGCGGCGGGCGGCGCCGGCGGCGCCGCGGCGCCGGCGGCGCGGACACTGCGATCGGCGCGGGCGGCGCCATGCGGCGGCGCCGGCGCGGTGCGCCCGCGCACGACACGATCACGACGGCACACGGCAGCAGCGCTCGTCTCATGGCCGCCGAGGGTGCCTCGCCTTCACAGCTCGAGCAAGAACCACTCGAGGTCCGTCCTCTGGAGCTTTTTCCGCACCAGCGGGTGCCGGCAGCGCGAGAGCGCTGCCGGCCGCTCGCTGGTGCGCCGGAAGCAGAAGCGCCGCGGCAGATCGGTGTACAGCGAGCGCGGCGGCCGGTACGTCTGGTCGTCGAGATCCTTGAGGTACGTCCCCGTCTCGTACGTGTTGTAGAACACGCGCCGGATCTGGAGCACTTCGCGCAGGTACCACAGGGCTGCGGCCAGCGTCGCTTCCGCCCACATGCGCGTGTGCGGCGCGAGCACGTGCTCCACGTAGGAGAGCACGTGGTACACGCCGACGTGAGAAGGAAATCCGAACAGCTCCGCGTGGCTCAGCTCTTCCGGGCGGAGGCTCGCGAGCTCGCGAGCCTCCGCCAACGCGTTGCGCACCCAGTCGCTCTGGATCTCCTCGATCAGCGCCTCACTGGAGTCGAAGGCCACGTCGATGCGCGCCCACGCGAGCGTCAGCTCGTGGCGCGCCACCGGGTGCCCCGCGCAGATCCAAGGGTGCTCGTCCCAGAGTCGGTCCCGCGGGTAGGGCGCCACCAAGCCGAAGCACGGCCGGTGGTGGCTCCGCGGGAAGTTCAGCTGCAGGACGAGGTTCTCCCCAGGCCGCGTGGTCTGAAACGCGGCCGGGCGCCACTCCCCGACACGCCGCGCGCCCCAGCGCCCCAGCGTGATGCGGTAATGCTCGACGCTCGGCGCCGAGACGCCCAGGAGCAGGTCCCGCGTGAGCTGCGGCGCGCGCGCCGCCACGTCCTTGACCACGGGCTTGTCGAACAACGCGCTGAAGCGTCCCTGCTTGAGGGCGCGCACACTTTCGCCCTCGTCCGCCGCCCAGGCAAGCAGCAGGAGTGCGTAGCGATCTTTGAAATAGGGGAACACTCTCGGGTGCTTGCGTTCGAGCACCCACTCGATGTCGGCAGTTTCCAAGACGCACCTCGGCGTCGAAGCGCGCGCCAGCGGCACGCGACGGACAAAGCTCGAGCGGTACGCGCCGAGGCGCGCCCAGCTATGGCACCACGCGACGCGCGCTCAGCCGACCGCGAATGGACGGAGGCCGCGCCGCGCGTGGACGGCGAAACTGCGCAAGATGTACAGCTCGGTACGCATGGGGGCTCTCCTGGCGCGCAAAGATATCCGCCGCGGAAGCTCTGTCAAGCGACGGGCTTCGCGCCGCACCAACAAAATCTAGGGGATGGCCACGAAGATCGGTGCGCCGCCGTCGCCGCCGGTGTTCAGGTTCACGCGCGTCGGCTTCTTCCTGAAGAGCGGAAAGGAACCGAGCATCCCGCCTTGGTTGATGTCGACCTGGACGCTGCACGGACCGTTCATGGAGCTGGTGTCTTGCATGTCCCAGGTGCCTTGGTAGCTCGGACCCGTCCCACGAACGGCGGCGCCGGTTTCGTCCTGCACCAGCAAGTACCAACGGCCGTCGTCGGCGAACTCCACGCCCACGGAGTCTTGTGTCGCGTAGAGGAAAGTGCCCGAGCACTGCCACCAACGCCGGCTCAAGCGATAGCGCATCTCGCTGGTGGTGCAGGCATCCGACACCGGCGTGCCCGCCATGGCGCACAGCTCGTCCAGCGTGGCCCCGCCGGAATTCCACGGCTCGTCCAGCACGGCGCCGGAGCCGCCGTTGCCTGCGCCCGCGGCAGTTCCGCCCGCTCCTCCGCTGGCAAGGCCGCCGGTGCCGTGATTGGCGGCGCCACCCGGCAGGGGTTGTTCCGTCTTCCCTCCGCAGGCGGCGACCAACGAGAGCAACGCCGCCCCTACCTTCGTTGCACGATAAGCCATGGGGCAAGCCTAGCACCCAGACAGAATCAGTCGCGCTCGAACACGGGCTCGCCGAAAAGCCAGGTTTGCTCCACTCGCAGGTCACGGGTGACGCGCGGATCCGCGCTCAGCACCGCGATGTCAGCGCGCTTGCCGACCTCCAGGCTACCCACGCGATCTTCCAGCCCCAGGGCCCGGGCGGCGCTCTTGGTGTAGAGCGCCAGCGCTTCGCTCGGCGAGATGGCCTGCTCCGGATGCAGGCGGCGCCCAGAGAGGGTCTTGCGCGTCACCGCCGAGCTCATACCCACGAGGGGATCGAAGTGCGTGACCGGCGCGTCGGAGCTGCCCGCCACCAGCACGCCGGCGTCGAGCAGACGGCGCAGCGGCATGAAGCGCAAGCTCGGCGGCAGGTGCAGGTGGTCGCTGGTGGGCAGCAGCAAGAAGCCGGGTTGCGTCACCACCGTCACCCCTTGGTCGGCAATGCGCCGGACGTGGTCCGCGTCCAAGATGCTCGCGTGCTCGATGCGCGGCCGGAGCTTGCCGCGGTCGTTCCTCAGCGCGGTGAGCGCTTGGCTCACGGCGGCGTTGCCGATGGCGTGCAGGGCGACCGCAAGCCCTTGGCCGGTGGCTTCGGCGACGATGCGCTTCGCGCTTTCGTCGTCGTAGTACATCAGCCCGGTGCGAATCGCCCCCCGGGAGTAGCGCGCGTCCACGTCGGCGCTCGGGCGCAGGGGATCGAGGGATCGACGCAGCAGCGCCGACGCGAGGGTGCGCAGCGCCATGCCCGCGGCCTGCCCCGGCCCCAGGCACAGCGCACAGCGATTGGCGCCGTCGAGGATCAGCTTCAGGGCGCCGGTGGACAGCGCGTCGTCGCCCTCCCCGGTGGTCACGTTGCCCACTCGGTCCCACGCCGGCTCGAGGATGCCGCGATCCGAGCTCGGCATCATCACCACCGGCAGTCGGAAGCCGCGCTCGGCGCGAGCCTTGCGGTACAGGAGCGCGAGGTCGCTCGACACCGTGGCATCGGCGATGCGGGTGATGCCCACGGCGAACAGCTCGCGCTCGTACTCCACGAAATGATCGAGGATGTCGTCGAGCTTCTCCGCGATGCGCGACGCGCGCGCCTTCGCTTCGGCGGGGCCCAGCGCTGCTTCCACCAGGCGTCCAGTGAGCCGCCCACGAGCATCGCGATCGAGCAAGCCGCCGGGAGGGTCGGGGGACTTCGCGTCGAGCCCGAGGAGCGCGAGCGCCCGCTCGTTCACCACGCCTTCGTGGCAGGAGTAGTGATACGCGAACACCGGGTGCTCCGGTGCAGCGGCTTCCAGCTCCGCCGCGGTGGGATGGCGGCGCTCTGCCAGCACCTGCTCGTCGTGCCCGAAGGCGTAGATCCACTTCCCCACCGGTGTGCGCTCGGCCGCTCGGCGAATCTCCGCCAGTAGCTCTTCGATCGCGCGGCTGTGTCGGAGATCCACCGCGCTGCGATGCACGCAGGCGATGGACAGGTGATGGTGCGGATCGATGAATCCGGGCACCGCCACGCGACCGTCGAGATCCACCTGCGTGGCATCGTCGAAGCGCGCGAGAAGCGCCCGCGCGCTGCCCACCGCCGCGATCTTCCCCGCCTCGATGGCGATGGCCTCGGCCGGTTCGGGCGTGAGCACCGTCCCCGTGAGAACGGTGGTCATGGATCCCTGCCTACCAGACCACGCACTTGTTCTGTGGGTTCATCGGCGTTCCGGCTTGGCACGAGAAGGCTTCGGCGAACTCCGGCAGATTCCGGAGCGTCCCGTTCACGCGCCACTTGGGCGGAGAGTGAGGATCGATCTGCGCCGCCATGCGCGCGTACTCGTCGCGCTGCCGGCTGCACCACACCTGGCCCACGCTCAGGAAGAATTGCTGGTCCTCGGAAAACCCGTCGGCAATGCCTTCCTTGGCGTCCTTGCTGAGCTCTCGGTAGGCATGGAAGGCGAGCTTGGCGCCGCCCAGATCGGCGATGTTCTCTCCGAGGGTGAGCTTGCCGTTGAGCTTCACGCCGGGGATCGTTTCGAACTGGGAGTATTCGTGGGCGACGCACTCCGTCTTGTCGTCGAAGCGGTTGCGGACCTCTGCGTTCCACCACTTGCGCAGGTTGCCGTTCTTGTCGAATTGGGAGCCCTGGTCGTCGAAGCCGTGAGTGAGCTCGTGACCCACCACCATGCCCATGGCGCCGAGGTTCACGGGAACGCTCGCCTTCACGTCGTAGAACGGGGGCTGCAGGATCCCCGCCGGGAACACCATCTGGTTCTTCAGCGGGTTATAGTAAGCGTTCACGGTGGGCGGGGTCATCTCCCACTCGCCGCGGTCCACGGGCTTGCCGATGCGCGCCAGGATGCGCGCCTGGTCGAAGGCGCGACCCCGGAGCGCGTTCCCCGCGTAGTCTCCCGCCTTCACCTCGAAGTCGTACGTCTTCCACTTGTCCGGGAAGCCGATCAAGAACGCCATGGCCTCCCGCTTCTCCCGGGCCGCCTGCCGCGTTGGGGTGTCCATCCAGTCCACGTGGCCGAGCTCCTGACCGAAGGCGCTGCCGATGGCGTGCACCAGTGACTCCGCCGCCGCCTTGCTGTCGCCGCCGAAGCGTAGCTTTACGAACGGCTGCCCCAGAAGCTCTCCCAGTGCTTCGTCGGTGGAGTCCACGCAACGCTTCCACCGGGCTCGGATCTCTTTCTGCCCGGTCAGGGCTCGAGCCATCTTGAAGTTCTCGTCGACGAACTTCTTGCCCAGGAGCTCCGCCGTTCCGTTCAGGATTTGCCAGGTGAAGTAGTTCTGCCACTTGGCGACGGGCACCTTGGCGACCAGCTCGCTCACGCCGCGGAAGAACGGCTTGCTGGTCACGTTCACGCTCGGCACGCCCACCAGTCCCACGCCTTTGAGGTAGACGTTCCAGTTCACACCTGGCGACAGCTTCTCGAGCTCGTCGCGGCTCACCTTGTTGTAGAGCCCTTCGGGATCGCGCCGCTCGACCCGCGTCTTGCTCACTTTGGCGAGCCCGGTCTCGATCTCCATCACGTCCGCCGCGGCAGCCTTCGCCCGGGCCTTGGGCATGCCGCCCAGGGTCAACATCGCCTCCACGTGCGCGAGGTACTTCTCTCGAAGCTCCTTCGATTTGTCGTCGTCCTTCGTGTAGTAGTCCCGGTCCGGCAGTCCCAGGCCGTTCTGGTCCAAGTAGGTGAGGTACTCGGTCGCGTCCTTGAAGTCCTGCTCGGCGGAGACGTCGAACAACGCCCAGATCTTGCGCTTGTGGAGCTCGATCAGAAGGGGCGTCACGTCCTTGCTGCTCTTCAGGGCCTTGGCCTTCGCGAGCAACGGTTGGATGGAAGACAGCCCTGCCTTCTCGACCTGAGCTTCGTTCATGCAGGCGCCGAAGTACTCGCCGAGCTTCTTCTCCCCGGGGTCTTCGCTTTTTTCGGCGTTCTGCAAGATGTTCTCGAGGTCCTTCTCGTTGCGCTCGTCGATGGACGAGAAGCTTCGGGACCAGCGCGACTTGTCGGCGGGGATTTCCGTTTTCTTGATCCAGTTGCCGCAAGCGAACTCGTAGAAGTCCGCGCAGGGGTCGGCGCTGCGATCCAAGGCGTCGGCGTCGAGGCCGACAGCCTTCAGGGTGGTGTCGAACCGCTCACGCGCGGGCGGACCCTCGGGCGCGGGGGCTGCCACAGTGGGAGGCGGTGCGGCAACGGGGGGCGCGCTGCCGCCGCAGGAGACCAGGACGACGGTGCTGATGACGGGGAGTGCTCGCATGGCCGCGGGACTCTACGGCAGCTGTGCCCGGGTGTGCCACCGAGTGCTCTGGCACATTGCTGGAATCTGGCCGAAAACCGAGGGGGTGAGCGATCCTGCCGTTTGCGGGTGCTGGCCCGCGTCTTGCTCTAAGGGTTGGGTTGCCATGACAAACTGGGCGAGCTGGGTTCGGGGTCTTTCCGTAGCGCTGAGCGTCAGCGCAGCGGTTTGGGTCGTGGGTTGCGGCCGAGCGGACATCTCCTCCGGAAGCGGTGGAGCGGGCGGGGTCGCCGGCATTGGTGGCACCGCCGGCATCGGCGGCACCGCCGGCATCGCCGGCATCGGTGGTGGTGGTACTGGTGGGACGGTGTTGTGCGGCAACGGCGTCTGCGATCCGTCGGAGTCGCCCGAGTCGTGCCCCAGCGACTGCGCCGGCTTCTGTGGCGACCAAGTGTGTCAGCCCGGTGAGGAGGGATGGTGCCCGGATTGTGATCCCGGCTACTGCGGTGATGGGATCTGCCAGCAGGGGGAAGAGGGTTGGTGCGAGGACTGTGGCACCTGGTACTGCGGTGACGGGGTTTGCCAGCCCGGCGAAGAAGGCTGGTGTCAGGACTGCACCGGCTACTGTGGTGATGGTGTATGCCAGCCCGGCGAAGAAGGCTGGTGCGAGGACTGCGGCGGCTACTGCGGCAACGCCATTTGCGAGCCCGGCGAAGAGGGCTGGTGCCCGGACTGCAATGGCTACTGCGGGGACGGCTTGTGTCAGCCGGGAGAAGAAGGCTGGTGCAAGGACTGCGGCACCGGCTGCGGAAACGGTGTCTGCGAGCCCGGTGAGAACGCCGCTTCGTGTCCCAAGGACTGCCCCGACTATTGCGGGAACGGCTACTGCGGCCCCTACGAGGATCCGTACGCCTGCAATCCCGACTGCGGCTTCTGCGGCGATGGCGTGTGTGGCCTCGGCGAGAGCTCCAAGAGCTGTCCGCAGGACTGCAAGACGCCGGTAGTGTGCGGCAACAAGGTGTGCGAAGCGGGCGAGACGCCTTACACCTGCCCGCAAGACTGCGGCTCCTGCGGCGATGGCCTGTGCGAATACCCCGAGACCTCCTACAGCTGTCCCGAGGACTGCGGCTACCCGGGCTACTGCGGCAACTACGTGTGCGAGCCGGGGGAGACTCAGTACAACTGCCCAACGGACTGCGGCTACCCGGGCTACTGCGGCAACTACGTGTGCGAGCCGGGGGAGACTCAGTACAATTGCCCAACGGACTGCGGCTACCCGGGCTACTGCGGCAACTACGTGTGCGAGCCGGGGGAGACTCAGTACAACTGCCCAACGGACTGCGGCTACCCGGGCTACTGCGGCAACTACGTGTGCGAGCCGGGGGAGACTCAGTACAACTGCCCAACGGACTGCGGCTACCCGGGCTACTGCGGCAACTACGTGTGCGAGCCGGGAGAGACCCCCAAGAGCTGTCCCATCGATTGCGGCAAGGCCTTCTGCGGCAACAACATCTGCGATCCGGGCGAGTCGCCGTACACCTGTCCCCAGGATTGCGGGTACTACGGCTACTGCGGCGACGGGCTGTGTGGTCCCGGCGAGAACATGCAGAACTGCAGCATCGACTGCTACTACCCGCCGCCCCCGCCTTACTACTGTGGCGACGGCATCTGCGCTCCAGGTGAATGGAACACGTGTCCCTGGGATTGCGGCATCTATCCGGGGACTGGGGGAGCGGGCGGTTTCGCTGGTGCGGCCGGCGCCTTCGGGGCTGGTGGCGCGGCACCGTAGTCGCCACTTGATCGAAAGCGTTTGCGCGGGCTGAAAACTTTCAGTCCGCGCGCACGCGTCGTGTAGGCAGGTGTGGTCGGCACCGAAGTCGCGTTGCGACGTCCCAGCGTGGATGGTAGACGCTTGTCTGTTTTCTTCCCGGCTCACGCCGCGGATTCGGAGGACACATGCGGCGTTTCGTCTGGGTATCGCTTTCGGTGCTGGCTCTGGGCTGCGGCAGCTCCACCAGTGGCGGTTCGGGAACTGGTGGCAACGGCGGTGGCGGTGGTGCCGCTCCCCAGTCTCTCGTCAATGGACTGCGGGTCAGCGAGGTCAGCATCTACCAGGGGCTCAAGATCCCCCTGGAGGTCGAAGGCGTCCCGGTGGATCCGCGGCCGACCCCCGTGGTGCAGGGGCGCGAAGCGCTGCTGCGTGTGTTCGTGCAGCCGAATCCGGACTGGCAGCCGCGCGAGGTCATCGTGCGCCTCGAGCTGTCGAACTCCCAGGGCCTGGTAGGAGCGCAGGAAATCCGCCGCGTCGTCAATGGCGGCTCGGTGGAGGCGGATTTCATGAGCGCCTTCAACTTCGATGTCGCCGCCACGGACATCGCTCCGGACACCACGTATTCCGTTGGTATCTACGAGGTCGAGCCGTCGCAGACGGCTCCTTCACCTGGTTCGCGCTTTCCGGAGACGGGCGTCGCTTGGCTGGGCGCGCTGGACGACGGCCCTCAGATCAAGATGGTGCTGGTTCCGGTGCAGTGGAACGCGGATGGTTCCGGTCGTCTGCCGGACGTGAGCGAGGCTCAGGTCGAGAAGCTTCGTCAGCAGATGTACAAGATGTACCCCGTTCGCAAGGTGGACATCCGAGTACGCGAGCCCCTGTCTTGGAACCAGAACGTGAGCGCTTTCGGTCAGGGCTGGGGAGAGCTGCTCCAGACCGTGCTGTACTGGCGCCAGGACGACCTGAAGAACAACGTCGCCAGCGACGACGAGTACTACTACGGCATGTTCAACCCCTCGAACAGCTTCTTCAGTTACTGCCAGCAGGGGTGCGTGGCGGGGTTGAGCTCCGGCTCCGTGAGCCCGAAAGACAGCTTCCTCCGGGGCAGCATTGGCCTCGGGTATCCGGGGGAGTACACCGCGGGCACCTTCGTCCACGAAACCGGTCACGCCCATGGTCGCCTCCACGCACCGTGTCCACCCTTCGGTCAGATCCAGAGCGTGGATCCCGCGTTCCCCTACGGGGACGGCGGCATCGGCACCTGGGGCTACGACTTGCTCACGCACCAGCTGATCGATCCCGGCGGGGCCAGCAAGGACATGATGGGCTACTGCGACCCGACGTGGATCAGCGACTACACGTATACGGCGCTGTTCAACCGCATCGCCGCGGTCAACGGTGTGGCAGACGTCATCACCCTCGCGCCGCAGAAGAGCTGGCAGACCATCAGCATTGCCGCGGACGGGAGTCTGGCCGTTGGCGTGCCGTTCCGCGTGCGTGGCACTCCCGACGGCGAGCCCCGCGAGGTGGAAGTCACGGGGCCGGGAGGCTCGAGCCGCACGGTGACGGGCTACTTCTATCCCTACAGCCACATCCCCGGCGGCATGGTGCTGATCCCGGAGCCACAGGCAGGGGATCGGGCCGTTCGCATCGGCGGTCGCCACCTCGCCCTGTGACGAGCCCACTCGGGTCTTGCGCGGGGGCTTCCGCCCACGGATGATGGGCCCGATGTCCAGCGTCGACGAGTCCCGGGCCACAGCCCTACGCGTGGCCAAATGGCTGGTCGACAAGGGGCGCCCGGACGAGGCCGTGACCTTGCTCAGCGCCTGGGCCGCCGCGGGTCCGAACGACAGCGCGGGCCAGGAGCTCTTGGCCGAGGCGCTGCGCGTCGACCCCAGCGCTCGGGTCGCACAGATGGCCTTCGAGCGCATGGAAGGGATGACGGGGGACCACGGCGCCCTCGACGAGGCCATCGCTCACTTCGACCTGGACGGTCTGAAGAAGCTCGAAGCCGAGATGCACCGCCCGACGTTTCGCCGGGCGCAGATGGGCTTCAACAACAACATCAAGTTCCAGGAGCAGGTCTTCCACGTGCAAACGGAAGACTCTGGTCTGGATCAGCCGCACATCATCACGCACCTGTTCGCGGATGGTGGGCGGGTCATCAAGAGCCACAAGCGCTCCTACGAGGGAGAGGTCCAGCGCGACGACGTCGCGGAGTACGTCCGTTCGCTGATGAAGGCGCAGCACCTCGAAATGTGCTTGTCGCTCCGGGAGGGGAAGTTCGACGCCATCATCGCGGGGCACGAGGTGGGCGGCATGCAGCTACTCACGGAGCCTCCGAACGTCGACGCGATTCGCAAGCTCGCGAGCAAGAAGCAGCAGCGCGCCTCCGCGCCTCCGGCCAAGGTCCAGCCGCCCAAGGCGGAGCCCACGGTGAAGCCCACGCCGCCACCGGTGGCCAAGGCCCCCACCCCAGAGCCGCCCACCGCGGCGCCGGCACCGGAAGCCGGGGCGCACCATTTCACGCTCCACGTCCTTCGCAGCCTGGCGGGCGGTCCCGAGCGTTACACCCCCACGGGAGACGACGCCATCATCGGTCGAGACGGTGCCGTGAGCTTGGAGGGAGAGCACTTCTGTCACGCCCGAGAAGCCCTGCTCCGCTTCGTGAAGGGCCGTCTGTGGCTCACGGATCTCGAGGGCGGGAACGGCGTGTTCCTGCGCATCCGCACCCCGGTGGAGCTGGAGCTCGGGGACGAGTTCGTGATTGGCGATCAGCTGGTCCGCGTCGACAAGAACCCCGTGGCGGACGACGGTCCGGACCCCGATCCCACGTACTTCTACTCGTCCCCGAAGTGGCCTTCGTCGTTCCGCATCGTGCAGATCCTGGAAGGCGGCGCGTTGGGGGCTTGCGTGGTGGCGCGGGGCAACACCCTCCAGATCGGCTCGGCCATTGGAGATCTGGTGTTCCCGGACGATCCGCTGGTGGGCGCCCAGCACTGCGTGGTGGAGGAGCAGGCGGGCAGCGTGGTGCTCACGGATCTGAATTCCCGCACTGGCGTGTTCGTGCGTATCCGAGGCGAGCAGGAAGTGTCCCATGGGGACGAGCTGCTCGTGGGGCGCACCCGCCTGGTGGTCGACCTGAAGTCCTGAGCCCGAGCTTCAGGATTGCGACCTGAAGTCCCGAGCTCGAGCTTCAGGATTGTGTTGGTCCGCCGCGGCCACACCGCGGCCCGAACAAAAAGAAAAAGACCGGAGCCCAATTTGGGCCCCGGTCTTGTTCACGCTCGAACCGAGCTCACTCCGCGGGAGCGTCGCTCGGGGCTTCGGGAGCCTCGGGGGTCTCCGGAGCAGCCGGGGCCTCGGGGGCCTCGGGGGCCTCGGGCGCCGCGGTCTCGGGAGCCTCGGGGGTCGCCGCCGTCTCGGTGTCGGGAGCCTGGGCTTCCGGCATTTCGCCACCGCCGCAAGCAACGGCGAGAGCACACAGGGGGACGGTGAGAGCGAGAACGAAGATCTTACGAATGGCCATTTCTTAGATTCCTCCTCCGAGCCAACACAACTTCGGCGACCCGGACCACCCAAGCAGATGCCCCAGACTCGAAAACCGGCTCAACAAAAAACTCAGATTTCCCAGGTCACGACGGAAGCTCTAGCAATTTCGGTGTGTTACAATTGAGTGCCGAAGGGCGTCGGGGGCCGGTGAAGGGCCGGCTGCCGGGGCTCGGGAGCGACTTTCTCTCGATGTGAGCCGAAACAGGGTCCCCCAGCGTCCATGGAATGGATGTCCCAGAAGTCCGACGGCCGCGCGCGTCTGCGCCTAGTGGGTGGCACTGCCACCCCGCGGGCGCGCCGCCGTGCCCTGGGGCCCGCCGCGGAGCTCGAAGACGCTCAGCTCGTGGCCCTGGCCCGGGATGGCCATCGCGAGGCCTTTGAAGCCTTGTATCGCCGGCACGTCGGCTTCGCTCTCAACCTGGCAGTCCGGATCCAGGGCAACGCCACGGACGTGGAAGACGTCGTCCACGACGCCTTCATCCGAGCCCAGCACCGCATGGCGGAGCTGCGCGACGCGGAGCTGTTTCGCTCTTGGCTCGGATCCATCGTGGTGCGTTTGGTGCGGACCCGCCTACGTCGGCGGCGGCTGATGACGGTGCTGGGCATGGGGCAGGCGGAGCCCGTGGAGCTGGACGCCATCGCTTCCGGGGAGGCGAGCCCCGAGGCCCGCGCGCAGCTCGCGCAGATTTACGCCCTGCTCCGCACACTACCTTCGGACGAGCGCATCGCCTGGACCCTGCGTCACGTCGAAAATCACCGGCTCGAGGCCGTCGCGGAGCTCACGGAGTGCTCCCTGGCGACGGCCAAGCGCCGCATCTTGCGCGCGCAGCGCTTTCTCACTGCGCATTTCGTTTCTCCGTACGCGGAGGACACCTGAATGAGCAAGCCTTCGAAACTTCCCGAGATCGATCCCACGGCCCTGCGAGAGCACGGGACCGAGGAACAGGTCGATCGCATCTGGCGCCAGCTCGAGGCCGACCTCGCAACGGAGCCGGTACGCTCGCGCACCGCTCTGTGGTGGGCACCGGCAACGGCGGTGATTCTGTTCGGCTCCGGCGTGTTCGTCGGCGCCCGCTGGGGACGCAGCGAGCCTCCGGTCGCTGCCACCACCGTTCAGGCCGAGGCACCGCGGGAAGAGCCGGCGTCGGGTCCTGAGCTTCCGTTCGCTCCGGTGCTCGATCCCCTCGCGCCGGAAGAGCCGAAGCAGAGCCAACCCCGACGCATGCCGCGACACAACGCCAGCATGCCGGAGCCGGAGGACTCGTCGTCCGCCGTGATGGAGAGCTCGCCGCCCACGGCGTCGCTGCCGCCGGCGGCAGTACAGCCGGAGTGGCAACGCCTGGCGCAGCAGGGTGAGTACCTCGCGGCGCGGCAGGCGGTGGAGCGCATCGGAGGTTTCGACGCGGCCATCGCCAACGCTTCCGCCGATCAGCTCATGATCCTGGTGGATGTTGCACGGGCCACCGGCCAGCGCGGTCGGGCAGTTCAGGCACTGCGCCGCGTCGTGGACCAATTCCCCGGAGATCCCAACGCGCCCTTGGCAGCGTGGACCCTGGGCACGATCCTGGAACGGGCCGGAGATCGCGCGGGCGCCGCCAAGGCCTATGCCGCGTATCGAGCCTTGTCTCCCAAGGGGGACTTCGCGGAAGATGCGCTTGCACGGCAGGTGGAGGCCGCCGTGCAAGCCGGAAACCTCGAGAGTGCTCGCAAGCTCGCGCAGCAGTATGAGAAGGACTTCCCGAAAGGACGCCGCCTGCGTGACATCCGCGCGCAAGTGGCCAAGCTCGCTGGGGAAGCAGCACCCGAGACGGAAGGGGACGGCGGCGCCGCTCGCTCCGAGGACGAGACGCCGTCCACGGAGTCGGAGGACGAAGCGCCTGCTTCTGGCGGCGCTGCTGCTGTTCCTTGAGCTGACCCTCCTCGCCCTACCGGCCGAAGCCAATCCCGCCCCCCGGGCGGTGGTCGAGATCACCCCCAAGGCGGAGCGGCAGGTGGATGCGCAGCTCACTCGCCGCCTGATCCAGCTCGAGATTTCCGACGTCGAGCTGCCTCCGCGCCCAGGGGAGCCACGGACCGGGACGGTGTTCTTCCGGGTGCTCGCTCCGCAGCCGGATCGGCTCCACGTTGAGCTCTGGGATCGCGGCGAGTTCTACGGCGCACGCCGCGTCTCCATTACCGGCAGCGTGCAGCTCAGAGCGCGGCGCATCGCCCTGGGCGCGGCCGAGCTCGCGCGTCGCTTGCGGCAGCGACGCTTGACCGACGCGCGACACCGCCAGGAAGAGACGCAGCGAAAGGCGGAGGAACGCGCACGCGACGCTCGGGAAAAGCGACCCGACGGCGTCGTGCTCTCCGCGGGTGCCCGCGGGGCCGTGGTCGGACCGGGAGACGCGTGGATCGCGGGACCGCGGCTGCAGGGCGCGTGGTACTACCCGGGAGGCACGCGCATGGGCTTGGGGCTATCGTCGCTGTTCGGGAAGGCGGGTTCGCCATCCCTGCGCTGGCTGGAGCTCGAGCTCGCGCCGGCCCAGTCGTTTCGCGTCGCACCCACCGCGGATCTGGCCCTGGGCGTCAGCGTGGGGGCCGCCGCGGTGCACGTCAACGGCGTGCCCAGCGTGGATGACGTCTCCGGCCAGGCGGACACCTGGTCCGCCCGGGCCGGGGCCTTCGCGCTGCTCGAGGCCAAGCTGGGCTCCGGCGTGTTCTTGAGCGCGGGTCCCGAGGCGGGGGCCGTGCTGCGCCGCATTCCCTACGTCGACGCCGAGGGCGAACGGCAGCGCTTGGGCGGGTTGTGGCTCGGGGCCCGTGCCGCGATCGTCATCGATCCGAACTGATCGTCACGAGCTCGTAGGGAGTCGTCGACAATTGCAAACCGGGCGGCGCTTCCCCGAAGCCGGTGCCAGATCTTCCATCATGCGTCGCCGTCGTTGGCTCGCCGCCGCCTTCACGCTGCTCGCCCTGGTCGCGATCGCCGAACCCACGGCGGCGCGCATGTGGCGAGCGGCGACTCTGCTGGTCGCGCTGTCCGCCGCGCACACACATCAGACCGCGAACGCCGCGCCGACGCTGATCGAGGAAGTGCTCTTCGTTCCCGGACGACACGGTCCCATTCGCGCGCGGCTCTATCGCCGTGCCGACGTCCCCCGCGGCCCGGGACTGGTGGTGGCCCATGGCGTTCACTACCGGGGCATCGACGAAGCGCGCTTGGTGCCCTTCGCCCGAGAGCTCGCTCGGGCAGGGCTCACGGTGCTGACTCCGGAGCTTCGAGATCTCGCGGACTATCGCATCACCACGAGGGGCGTGGACACGATCTCGGACGCGGCGCTGTATCTGAGCGAGCGGCGCGACGCGGTAAACGGGCCCAAGGTCGGGTTGCTCGGCTTCAGCTTCGCCGGCGGGCTCTCCCTCGTGGCCCAGGAGCGTCCGGAGCTCTCCGGTCGGCTGTCCTTCGTCGCCAGCGTGGGTGGCCACCACGATCTGTCCCGCGTGCTCGGCTTCCTCCTCGAAAATCGCATCGAGACGCCAAAGGGCACGCTGTCGAAGCGCGCGCACGAGTACGGCCTGGTGGTGCTGGTGTACGGGCAGATCGACACGCTCGTTCCCGCGGCGGACCAACAAACCCTGAAACAGGCCTTTCGCGAGTGGCTCCATGGCAATCGTGAACGGGCGCGGGCCATCGCTTCTCGGCGCACCACGCAAGAAGGTGAGCGCTTGTTCTCCTTGTTGGAGAACGGTCGTCTCGCGGAGCTCGGGCCGCGGCTGAAGCGGTACTTGAACGAGCACCAGGCCGAGCTCGCGGCGCTGTCACCCCGGGGGCGTCTGGTGAGGGCCACCATACCCGTGTACCTGCTGCACGGCAGCGGAGACGACGTGATCCCCGCCAGCGAGACGGAGTGGGCGGATCTCGAGCTCGGCGAGCGCCCACACCTCGCGCTGGTCTCGCCGTTGCTCGAGCACGTGGAGGTGAGCCACAGCGCGGACGTCCTCGATCAGCTCGCGCTCGTGCGCTTCATGGCGGAGCTCTTGTGAGCTACTTGCAGGTGAAGTCGAAGCCGCAGTGCCCGCTGGCGCACTCCTTGTCGCGGGCGCAGGCTTCGCCGGAGGGGAGCGGCGGCTGGCATTGATCCAGCTTCCAGTTGCAGATCCCACCCGCGCATTCGACGTCCCGCGAGCACGCGCTGCCTTGGGGACCGGGGCTCGAGCACAGGTTGGTCTTCCAGTTGCAGATCTGCGGCGCGCAATCGCCGTCGGTCCAGCACTTCTGGCCCGTGACTCCGCCGCTTCCACCGCTGCCGCCGGTCTCGACGCCGCCGCTTCCGCCGGTTGCGACGCCGCCGCTGCCGCCGGTCGCGGCGCCGCCGCTGCCGCCGGTTTCGGTGCCGGCAGCGCCGCCGGTTGCGGCGCCGGCAGCGCCGCCGGTTTCGGCGCCGGCAGCGCCGTCGGATTCAGGCGCCGGCAGCGCCCCTTCACCCGCCGCCCCGCCCGCTTGCAGCGCGCCGGCCGCCCCACCGGCCCCGGCGCCAGCGCCATACAAGCCGTCTTCGGCGGATCCGCCGCAGGCGCTCATGATGGTCAATATGAAGAGGCTCGCCAAAGCTCGTGTCGTTCGCATCACGAGGGGGAGTGCGGCGTGGCGCTGACTTTGATCACGAAATCGACTCCACGTTGACGGCACGGAGCGCCGGGCCGCACCATGAGGTAGTTCGGCATGGCACGCGTCTGCGCTCATTGCGGTAACCAAGTGGACGTCGAGCGGTTCTGCCCGACCTGCGGCGCCGAGCAGCTCGTCGCCAGCCCCGAAGGAGACCCGCTCATCGGCCGAATGGTGGCAGAGCGCTATCAGGTCCTCGAGCTCATCAACGCCGGCGGGATGGGCAAGATCTATCGCGGGGTGCAGCGCGTGCTGGAGCGGCCGGTTGCCATCAAATGCATCTTGCCCAGCTTGGTGGACGACGAAGGCGCGGTGATGCGCTTCCTGGAGGAAGCTCGCGTGGCCAGCCGCCTCAATCACCCGAACATCGTGAGCGTGTACGATTTCGGCCGAACCGGCGCTGCGGACGGTGGCTACTCGTTCTTGGTGATGGAGTATCTGGGCGGCCCCGACCTGGCCGACATCCTGCAGAGCGAGCCCCTGCTGCCGCTGGACCAGATCGTGGACATCACCGAGCAGACACTCGGTGCGCTGGCGGAAGCGCACGAGCATGGCATCGCCCACCGGGACATCAAGCCGGGCAACCTGATGTTGGAGCCTCGACGTCGGGGCGGTTATCACGTCAAGCTGATCGACTTCGGAATCGCTCGGCTACGGGATCGCCGCCGCCTCACCCAGATCGGCGTGATCATCGGTACGCCCCAGTACATGCCGCCGGAGAAGCTCCGGGGCGAAGAGCCCGGCGCTGCTGCGGACCTCTTCGCGGTCAGTGTGATGCTGTACCAGATGCTGACCGGCCGCCTGCCGTTTCCCGGACCCGCTGCCATGGACGTGGCGCGTCAGCAGCTCGAGCCCGGTGCGCTCCTGGATCCGCGGGAGGTCGCGCCCGATCGCAACATCCCCGACAACCTGGCGCACGCCTGCATTCGCGGCTTGGCCCAGGACCCGTCGCTTCGATTTCCAGACGCCCTGACGATGGCGATGGCCATCGCGGCGCCTGGAAATCGCGCCCTCTTGCGGGCTTCTCGCATTCCGGGGCGCCCGGCGCCGTCGGAGTCCGAAGTGCGGCGCGCCGTCACGCAGGCGACGCGCCGAGATCGCACGACGCAGCAGGCCGACGCCGGCGAGGACGACGGGGCATGGCTTCGACGCGCGCCGTGGGCCGCCGAGCTCTTGTCCCCGGAGCGGCCCATCTTGGTCTGGGGTCCTGCCGGTGTCGGACGCAGCTGGATGCTGACGCGCGCGCTTCGAGAGCTACGGCAACGCGGCATTGTGGCCGAGCGGCTCGAAGCGCCCCCGGCTCCGCTGAACCAGATTGGATACGGCGGCCTGCGCAAGATGCTGCGTCGGCTCGCGCGCCTGGTCACGGACGCCGACGTTCGCGCGGCGGTGGACGGCGCGGACACGGACGACCTTCGCCGTGCCCTGCAACGCATCTTCGCCAAGCATGGCGCGATCCGACAGGATCCGCTGACGGCGCGGTCGGGGGCGACGCTCGCCTTGCGTTGGGCGATCGAGCAGGCCCTGCGACGCCAGCCGGCTCAACTGTTCTGGCTGGCGCTCGACGACGTGGATCGCATGGACGGTGCAACCTTGGCGGCCATCGCCGAGCTGACGCGAGGGCCGAAGGTGCCCGGTCTGTCTTTGGTGCTCACGGCGGAGTCGGATCTCGAGGCCCTCCTGCCGCCGGCGGTGCTTCGCCATCAGCTGTGCGGATGGCCACGCGACCAGGCATTGGAGCGGCTCGGGGCGCAACGGGGCCTGTTGCAGCGCGGCGACAATGACATCGAGCCGATGTACGTCGAGCAGTTGATGGCCAGCTTCGAGGATGACTCGTGGTCGGCACCGACCACCATGAACGAAGCCATCGAGCAGCGACTGCGGGTGCTCCCGCCGAACGCTCTGTGCACGCTGCAGGCGCTGGCGGTATGCGGGCCGAGCCCGATCCAGACGCTTTCGGAAGTCGTGGAGCGCGCCGAGGACGTGAGCTCGAGCCTGCTTCCCCTGGCCAAGCTCGGCTTGATCGACGTGGAGGACAGCCAAGTTCGGTTCACGCACGAGTTGACGGCGCGCGCGACGCTACGGCTAGCGCCGGCCGGAGCTCTGGCTGCGGTGCACGAGCAGGCCGCCCGCATCGCCGAACGTCGCGGTGTGGGCGTGGAGCTGCAGGCGTACCACGCCCTGCGGGGTCGGCCGGACTCGGCGGCCTTCTTGCTGGTCGAGGAGAGCGTGCGCTTGCGGCTGCAACGCGATGACGCGGCGTCGGCAATCTCCGCACTGGAAGACGGCATCGAAGCGGCTCGCACTCTGCTCCTCCGCGACCAAGATCAGATCGCCAAGAGCGGATGGTTGGTCTTTGGCAGCAAGCTCGGGGAGCTACTCCGGCAGGTGGGGCGCGTGCGCGACGCGGTCCGGGTCTTGTCGGAGACCCTCGACCTCACGGAGCCGCATTCGTCGGCTCGTGCCCGCCTCCTCGGGCAGCTCGCTCGCATCGCCGACAGCGAACGTCGCATCGTCGAACGGGAGCTCCTCGCCGCAGAAGCCCTGCGCATCGCGACGGAGGTGGGGGAGACGCAGCTGGTGGAGGATCTCCGACACTGGGGAAGTGCACCCCCACCGCCGCAGGAGCGCGTCATCGTGGAGTCCGGGCCTCCGGAAGAGACCCAAAACGTGTTGGTCGTCGAAGACGACCGAGAGCTGGCGCGAGCGCTGGGGCGTTGGCTCAAGCGCAAGGGTCACGTGGTGACCAAGTGCCACTCGCTGGCCGAGGCGGCCGAGCTCCAAGGCCCCTATGCCTGCGGCATCTTCGACGTGATGCTGCCCGATGGCTCGGGCCTCGAGCTCGCCGAGCGCTTGCACGACGCGGGTGTGGTCGACGCGCTGGTGTTCTTCACGTCCTCCGAGGAAGCCGACGTCGCCGTGATCGCCGAGTCGCTCGGCGAGATGGTGCGCAAATCCCGTGGCTTGCTGGAGCTGGAAGCGGTGGTGGACGCGGCGCTGCGCGGCAGCGAACGCGCCCCGACTCCCGAAGTGGCGTGAGCGTTCAGCCCGCGAGGAGTCGATCGCGTTGGGCTCGCGAGAGGTTCACCCAGCGACCCTCGATGCGGAAGCCGTCGCCCTCGCGCTTGCAGCTCTTCACCTTGATGCGAAGGGTCCAATCGTCCAGGCGCCCTTCCAGTGGCGAGCCCGGGGGCGAGGACAGCGTGGACAGGACCGTCACGGTGTCGCCGTCGGTTTCGAGCACCTCCGCGGTGCCGCCGCGAGTCAGTGCCAGAGCCGTCATCCCTTGCGCGCCCGGGAGATGGCGGCGCGCGCTTCGCGGTCCGCTTCCCGCTCTCGCAGCGTTTGCCGTTTGTCGTGCTTCTTCTTGCCGCGGGCCACGCCCACTTCGATCTTGGCGCGGTTGCTCTTGAAGTAGCACTTGGTCACGATCAGCGTCATGCCGTCCCGCTCCTTGGCGGACTGCAGACGCACGATCTGCTCGGCGTGCAGCAGCAGTTTTCGCTTGCGCCGCTCTTCGTGACCGAAAGCCGCGTGCTTCAGCGGCGGGATGCGCATGCCCTTGACCCAGGCTTCGCCCTTCTCGATGTCCACCCACGCGTCCGTGAGGTCCGCGCCTTGCTCGCGCAGGGAACGCACCTCGCTACCGATCAGCACGAGCCCCGCTTCGTAGGTGTCGCCAATCTCGTAGTTGAAGTGGGCGCGGCGGTTCTTGCTGACCAGGCGGTCGCCTCCCAGCTGCTTCTGTTCCGCGCTCTTGGCCATGGGGGCGCCGAATTTGACTAGCTTTGCTCCGAAGTGCAAGCAGCGCTCTTCTCGAGCCGCACCATGTTCGATTTCGGCACGAACAACGTCTGCGAAAACCCGCGCCCCTCGAACAGGCGCTGGAGCGCGACGTTGGCCGCGGAGGTGTCGGTGGCGAAGCGAGTCAGGCCCTCAGCGCGCAAGAAGGCCTCGCCGCTATCCAGCAGCGCGCTCGCGACCCCACCACGGCGCGCCTCCGGCTCGACCCAGGTGGTGGAGAACAGGCCCAGGGGGCCGGCGTCGTCCGTTTCCACGCGGACGATGCAGTGGCCAACCACGTGGCCTTCCGTGTCCTCGGCCACGAACACCTCTCCGCGGCAGGCCGAAGGATCCAGATGGAAGCGGACGCGGCGCTCGAGCCAGTCCATGGAGTACATGTTGGTGCCCACGTCGGGGCCCAACACCTCGATCAGAGTCTTCCGCATGCGCTCCGCCACCAGGCGGATCTCCGCGTCGTCGTCTCTGGAGATGGGCCGGATCACGCTACCGGCGATGGTATCATCGGCTCACTTCCCGAGCAGCTCGGGCAGCTTCTGCGACAGCGCGTCGAAGCCGTAGGACTGCAGCAGCTCGATCTTGGCGCCGTGACTCAACGCCAGCGCCCCGCTGTTGACCGACAGCCCGAGGGTCTTCTCGAGAGCGCCGTCCTTGTCGACGAGCACCGGCATCTTCAGGTTGTAGGCGTCCCGCGTGGCGACGCAGTGGGTTTCGTCCGGAAGCGCTCCCGTCGCCGTCTGGGTGACCACCACGAACATGTCGAAGTCGTCGTTCTGGTACTGCGCGTACAGCGCCTGCGGCTCGCCGTTGTCCATGTGCGCCTTGCACACGGGGCACCAGATCGCGAAGGTGTACACCGCCGCCGCTTGATGCGCGCACAGACTGTGGAGCTGCACCGCGTTTCCGTCGCAGTCGTACAGCGTCACGTCCGGTGCGAGGTCTCCCACCTGGGTGCCGTAGGGAGGGGCTGGCGGGCAGCCGAGCGCCGTCGTGCCGCTGCTTCCCCCAGCTCCCGCCATGCCGCCGCTGCCGCTTCCGGCCGCGCCGCCGGTGGACGTGCCCGCGCTGCCGCCGCTGGCCCCGCCGCCGGTGCCGCTCCCCGCCGTGCCACCGGTTCCGCTGCTCCCAGCCACGCCACCACCACCGCCGCTGCCGCCTCCGCCTTCATTTCCGCTGCACCCCGTGACGGCGAGAGCAGCGCAGAAAACCAGGGCAACGGGGCGACGAAGAACGCGAGTGACAAGCATGCCCCCCAGTATGCCGCACTCCCGGCGCCGGTTACCCTCGACGTCCACGCGCCGGCGGCGCATCGTCGCTGCCATGAATCGCCTGGAAATGGGCCACCGAGTCGTGCTTGCGGAGCTGGCCGAGACGCCGCTGGAGGGCATCGAGAAGCTCCAACTGCTGGAGCAAGAGCCGCCGGACCCTGCCAGCCTGCAGCCGAACGACGTGATCGTCCGGGTGCGGGCCGCCGCCGTGGGCTGGGTCGACCTGATCATGACCAGCGGTCAGTACCAGCACGTCCCCAAGCCTCCCTACACCCCGGGCCTCGAGTCTGCGGGTGAGGTCGCCTGGGTGGGACCGGACGTTTCCGGCTTGGCCGTTGGCGACCCGGTATTGATCGACGGTTTCCTGGCCGGTCCTCGCTCCCTGGGCGCCTACCAGGCCTACGGCGGCTTCGCGTCCTACGTGGTGGCGCCGGCGGTGGCCGTGCATCGCATCCCCGGCGAGCTCTCCTTCGACCAGGCAGCTGCACTGCTCGGCAGCTACGAGACGGCGTACCACTGCTTGGTGGCCCGCGGCCGGCTGCAGTCCGGCGAGGTCGTGCTGATCCACGGTGCTTCGGGCGCGACCGGTCTGGCAGCGGTGCAGGTCGCCAAGATCCTCGGCGCCAAGGTGATCGCGACGGGTCGCAGTGACGACAAGCTCGCCGTCGTCCAGCAGAACGGCGCCGATCACGTCATCAATACCAAGGGCGAAGGCGGCGCGCTCCGGTCCTTCAAGGACGAAGTCAAATCCCTCACCGGTGGTCGTGGCGTGGACGTGGTCTACGACGCCGTGGGCGGCGACATTTCTTTGGAGAGCCTGCGCTGCATGCGCTTCGGTGCGCGCTTTCTCGTCGTCGGCTGGGCCGCCACGCCCTTCGTGGCCCGAGGCAAGGGTCAGCGGGGCGCGCCCAACGCCAACATGCTGCCCACCAATCTGATCATGATGAAGAGCCTCGACGTCCTCGGCTGTCCCACCGTGATCTCCACGGTGCAGGATCCGTCCATTCGCGCTCCGCGCCTGGCGCAGGTGAAGCTGTGGGCCGAAGAGGGCAAGATCCGCCCCCACGTATCCCACGTGTTCCCGCTACGGGAAGCCAAAGCCGCCATGCTCGCCAAGTGGAAGGGCGAGGTCATTGGCGGCTGTGTGCTTCATCCGTAGCGAGCTCGCTCTACACCACGCTGCTGCGGCGGCCCGTGACCAGCGACAGCACCGCCAAGATCAGAAACGCGACGAAGCAGATCTTCGCGATGGTCGCAGCGAGTCCGGCGATTCCGAAGAAGCCGAGCAGGCCAGCAATCAGTGCAACGATGAAAAACGTAATGGTCCAACCCAACATGTGATTTCCTCCTGACACCGCTTGCTTTTTCAATCGCCGTGCCAGGCGAAATTGCCGGGAAAATGCCGAGATCTGCCCTGGAACAGAGGCGAGGCACGCTGTCACGCTGGCACCGAGTCGCCCCAAGCGAGCCGCCCCTGTACGTTTGAATGTCGGTTCGGCGCGGAACCACGCGGACGGACGGCGTGGTTCCGCGCCGAACCAACATTATTCGTCAGTCGCGGATGCCGAGGCTCTTCGGCACAACACGGCGAATCGCATCAGGGCGCGAGCAGATCGAGGGCGTAGTCCCAGTCCGTCTTGCCGGAGGGGTCGGCGACGTTCAGCGCTTCGATGGTGGCGATGTACGAGAGCCCGATGCCGTCCGCCTGCTCCGTCAGGGCGCGTGCGTGGAACGCGTGGTGGAACAGCATGTTCTCGTTCAGTGGGATGGTCGCCGGGGTGAGGGGGTTGTGCACGTAGAACGGCGGGTCGTCCGGGGTCATCAAGCCGAGCATGTCCACCTCGGCGCGGTAGGCCTGGATCTTCGGGGTGTCGAGCTCGTCGATGGACTGGATGCCGTAGAACGCGAGCAAGCGCGGGCCCAAGCCCTGCTTCACCGCGGCGTCGAGGAAGGAGATGCCGAAGTCCTTGAACACCACGCTGTCCCACTTCTTCAGATCGTAAGTGGCTTGTGTGGAGTTGGCCGCGGCGCCCAGCACTCGCGTGGACTCCTGCGACACCGGATCGGAGCTGCTCGGCTCCGCCATGTCGTCGTGGAAGGCGAGCCACAGGCTGGTGCCGGCGCCGGCGGAGCCGCCCTCCAGCACGATCTTGTCGGTGGCGATGTTGAAGTCCGCGGCGTGGTAGCGAATGAACTGCAGCGCCCGCTTGCTGTCGGTCAGCGGTTTGATCACGCCCACGTCGTCCCCGTCGGCTAGCACGCGGTACTCGATGCTGGCGTAGGCCACGCCCTGGGCCATCAGGTTCTTGATGCTCGCGGAGTTGCCGCTCCAGGTGTCGTCCTTGCTGCCGCCCACGAAGCCGCCGCCGTGGATGTGGATCATGAGCGGGGCCGGCGAGGCGCCGTCGGGGATCATGATGTCGAATACGGTGCGGGGATCCGTGCCATAGGGCACGTTCTCGTAGTACTTCACGGAGGTCGAGCCGACGTCGAAAGGCGGAGTGGATGCGCTCGGCAGCGTGAGATCCACGGAGTACACGTTCTGCCACTCCGGCGTGCCCCCGGCACCGGCTGCGCCCGCCATGCCGCCGGAGCCCGCGGCGCCGCTACTTCCGGCGGCGCCGCCGCTTCCCGCCGCGCCGCCGCTCCCCGCCGTGCCGCCGCTCGCGGGCGCACCGCCGTCGTCGCTGCTGCCGCAAGCGGTGGTCAGAGAGAAGAAGGCGGCGAAGAGCAAGAAGGCCGAGCGCTGCATCCGCCGAGAGTAGCATGGGCCGGCGTGGCCCCGGCGCCCCGCCCGAGGCCGGCTTTCGTGGCGTGGACGCCGCACTCGCCCGCGGGATCGCGCGGGATTCGCTTCGGCACCGACCTTGCTCTGGGGCGGACGCCATGTTGCGCCTTCACTCTCTTCTCGGCCTCGCCTTCGTCCTCGCTTCCGTCGCCTGTAGCAGCGGAGGTGGCGGCTCCGGCGGCTCGCTGCCGGACGGTGGCGGCGGCTACGGCGGCGGCACCCCGGGTGGAAGCGGCGGCTACGGCAATGCTTCCGGCAGCAGCGGCGCCGGCAATGCTTCCGGCAGCGGCGGGGCCGGCAATGCCGGAGGCTTCGCTGGCGGCGGCAACGCCGGTGGTTTCGGCAACGCGGGCGGCACGGCCGGTGCGGGTGGCACGGCCGGCGGCGGGGGTACTGGAGCTTGCAGCGGCGTGCAGGTGCAGTGCCCCAAGGGCTGCGCGGATCTCGCGACGGACCCCGCGAACTGCGGCAGCTGTGGCTACGCCTGCAAGACGGTGCCGGGCGGCACGCCGGTGTGCCAAGGCGGACAGTGCGCCGTAGAGTGCGATCCGGGAACCACGCTGTGCACGAACGAATGCGCGGATCTGAAGTCGAACCCCGACCACTGTGGCAGCTGTGGCAAGCAGTGCTGGGATCCGCAGGGCGGCGTCGCCGTGTGCAACCAGGGAACCTGCGGCGGCAGCTGCACGACGCCCGGACAGATCGCGTGCAATGGCAACTGTGTCGATCCCAAGTCGGATCCGAAGAACTGCGGCAGCTGCGGCAAGGTGTGCACCAGCACCACCGGCACCCCCGTGTGCAACAACGGCAGCTGCGGCTTCGAATGCGGAGCGGGGGAGACACTGTGCAACGGCGTGTGCGTGAACCTGCTCCTGGATCCGACCAACTGCGGCAGCTGCGGCACCGTGTGCGACGACGGCATCTATAGCTACGGCGTGTGCAACGCCGGCAGCTGCGAGAAGAAGTGCAGCTTCAAGAACTGCGGCGGCCAGTGCTGTAGCTCCAACAGCTACTGCTGCAACACGGGTTACTTGTGGTGCCAGGTCAACGGCAAGGGTTGCTACTGACCAATTCGGCCTCGAGGATCCCGGAGTTCTGGTGTTCTCCGTCACCAGCTACCACCGGGAGGACTTGGCTCCCAGGTTTCGGCGCGCGTATTCCTGGGAAGACCTCCGTCTGCCGCCACTGGTGGACCGGTTTTGGTTGGTGGCGAAGCGCGAGCTCGACCAGTGAAGGGCGCCGCCGCAAGCGATCTGTCAGTGATGAACCCAGTCGGCATCGCCGGCGAGGATCTTCGCGTCGTCGCCATCGAGCCAAGCCTGTGCGGCGGCGTCCCCGCTCACCCTCGCATCCAAGAACGCGTACACCGACGAGCGCAGAGCGCGTGACAAACGAGAGAGACGCTCGTCGGAGGAGCTCTGGTCCTCCAGATTGAACGTAGGGTGGCTGCCGACGCCGGGTGGCAGGTGAGAGTACAAGAGCCAACGTGAGCCATCGGCCGGTTGTTTCTCGAAGGCGATGCGCCGGTCGGCTCCCGTGAGCTCGGGCTTGCTCGGCTTGATGTCGTTGTCCCCCGTCAGCATCAGTACCGGGCCGCGCATGTTCTGCCAGGTGTTGCTGGTGCCATCGTCGAAGAAGCCGGCGTAGCCCGGTCCCATCGGGCTGAGCGCCACGGCTGCAACGGGAAGCGAATGCGTCATGGTCATCGCTGGCGCAGACGGCGACGGAAGGAACACGGCGCCGTGGGTGACGACCGGTGCTCGCGAGCCCGCGGACCAACCGGCGACGACCACGCGGGTCAAGTCGATGGCGGGACCACCGGCCTTCACGCTGGCGTCGGAGAGACTCGGCAACGCATCCAAGACGGTGATCACGTCTCGTGTCTTGACCAATGCGACCAGACCCGTCGCGTCTTCGTCGCCGCCGCTCGTGCCGCATTCCGCCGGCGGTACCTTGCCGAGATCGCAGAACGCCTGGGCGCTCTCGGCCGTGAGCGGAATGTGGGCGATGTGGATCACTGCGTAGCCGTGATGGGCCAAGGCTTCTCCCCATTCGACCGAGTTCTGGTGCCCCGCCGCGTTGAAGCCACCGCCGTGGGACCACACCACGACGGGGAAGGGGCCGGGGCCGTCGGGAACTCGCGCCAGGAGGGGCAGCTCGCGTCCAGTCAGGGCATCCGTGACGCTCAACCCCTGACGCACGGTGAACGAGAGCCCGCGGCTCGGGTACTCGCAGGCATCCACGTTCGTCGAGCTGCACGCCGACGCGCCCGCAGATCCACCGCTACCACTCGCGTTGCCATCGTCGCTACCACCGCACCCGCCGAGGGTCAGCAGGGTGACCAAGCGCAAAGCGTTCCACCGCGCGCCCAACCACACACTTCCCATCATCGCATCTTACGTCGGCCACCGCGACCGAGCCAACTGCAGGCTTCCGTGCGTGCGGAGGACAGCTGCTTCTCGTCGCGTCGGGGGCGAGCAGGGGCTGCTACTGACGAGCAGTGAGCCGATGCCAGGTCAGGCGTCGAGGTTCAGAAGCACCTGCCGAGCCAAGCGCCTGCCTTTCGGGTCCCTTCGGCGACGGGGCTTCCGTTTCTTGGAACTGCTGGCAGGAGGTGGCGGCGCGGGGGCGTGGCGCGTTGCGCCCACTTCTGCGCCGCAATGCGTGCAGCTCTTCGGGTAGTGCCCGGTGACGACGGACCAGTACGACGCCTGCGCCGGACCCCGCGCGATGTCACGAAAGCAGAACGGGCACTTCGCGTGGGTCACCAGCGGTAGTGCCATCACTACCAGCATGGGATACACGACCAGGAACGCGAACAAGTTCAGGGTGCTTCCCTGGTACAGGGCCGCGGCGACGGCGAGATACACGGTCCGGCGTACGCAGGTGTAGACCAGGCATCCTTTTCGGTATCGGCGCCAAGCGTCGGGGGAAACAGCGCCGGTTTCTACGGCGTCGATCACAGCGGCGGTTCGATAGGGACTGCTCATGGGACTCACCTCGAGGAAGCGTCACGCGGGACGCGGGCCTGCCAGATCTCGGCTTGGGACTGCGTGAGCCCGGCCCCGCGATGGTCGACACCCGGTGCCGGGGAGGCCGCGCCGGTGGAAGACACCTGCAACCCGGCTGCGGGGTTGAGCATCTGACCGGTGGTGTGGATGTGATCCATCGCTGCGCGATCGCGGTCGGTCATGGCCCGCCCCTGGGCCAGTTCGACATCCAACGCGTAGGTGACGGCGAGGACCTTCCTGCGCGGCGCTGGGTTCGGCGGCTCCCGCGGTTCGGCGTTCCGTGCGCATGGCGGACTACTCGACGAAGCCGTCGTTGGGTTGCGGTGTTTCGTGCCGTGCGGAGCGCGAGGTTCCGCGGCGGACCAACATCCAGATGCCAAATGAGCGTTTGTCGGTTGGCTCGCCGCAAAACCTCCCGCTTCGCCCCCGCGGGTCGAAGAAGTTCGGTATTGCCTCTGCTGGCAATGCGGGATAGGGCCTGTGACGCTCGGCAGTTTGTACCGAGCGCAGAGGAGGTTCGTCTTGATGGCTAGGCATGCAGCGGGGTTTGTCGTCCTGCTGGCAGCCGTTTCCCTGACCGCGGCCACGGGCTGCGGTTCCGACTCGTCGTCTGCCCCGGGAGGTGGCGGCAAGGCCGGAACCGGCGGCACGGACGGCGGGCTCGGCGGATCCGCGGGAAGCGGTGGATCTGGAGGGATCGGCGGTGCAGCGGGAAGCGGCGGTGCGGCCGGAAGCGGCGGTGCGGCCGGAGGCGGCGGTGCGGCCGGAAGCGGCGGCGCGGCCGGAAGTGGCGGCGCGGCCGGAAGTGGCGGCGCGGCCGGAAGTGGCGGCGCGGCCGGAAGTGGCGGCATGAACGCGGGTCACTCCGGGATGGCGATGCTGTCCGGAGGAACCGTGATGAGCAGCACCAACTACAAGCTGGTCCTGTCCACCGGACAGAGCCCCGGCGGCAACGGCGTGATGACGTCGACGAGCTATCGCCTGCAGGGCGGCATCGTCGGCGCGACCCAGTGATCTTCAGAGGGACGGAACAACATGGCACGTAGATTTGGAATTCTCGGTATCTCGGCCGCTGCGGCGGCGATCCTGGCAGCCTCCACCGCTTCGTCGGCGGTGCCTTCCACGCTCACCCAGCAGGGGCGCTTGTTCGATAGCGGCGGCTCGCCGGCGACCGGAGCAGTGTCCATCACGTTCGCGGTGTACGACGCGGCAACCAACGGCACGGCGCTGTGGACGGAGACCCAGAACGTCACCTTGGACGAAGGCTATTTCTCGGCGCGTCTCGGCGAGACCACGGCCATCCCGTCCACCGTGTTCGACGGTTCGACGCGCTACCTTGGCGTCACCGTGGGCACGGATCCGGAGATGACCCCGCGGCAGTCCCTCGTCAGCGTTCCCTACGCGCTGATGGCGAACAACGCCGTGGGCGACATCACGCCCACGAGCGTGACCGTGAACGGCACCCAGGTGATCGACTCCAGTGGCAATTGGGTCGGCCCCGCGGGTTCCTTGGCAGGTCCGACCGGTCCGACCGGCCCTCAAGGTCCCACCGGTCCGGACGGCGCGACGGGCGCGCAAGGTCCGCAGGGCACGCCGGGTGCCCAAGGTCCTGCCGGTCCTCAGGGTCCCGCCGGACCGCAAGGTCCCATCGGCCCGACGGGCCCCACGGGCCCAAGCTGGACGGTGGGCGCCGGGCTCACCCTCGCGGCGAACAACCTGTCCGTGGCCACCAATGGCATCACCAGCGCGATGATCGCGAACAACACCATCGTGGACGCGGACATCTCCGGCGTGAACTACAACAAGGTCGGCCTGCAGGCGGCGTGCCCTGGCGGTTACTCAATGGTCGGCGGCACCAACGGCAACACGTGCTGGTCGGGCTGGCGTTCGCCCGCGACCTATCCGAACGCCGCACGCGACTGCTTCGACGAAGGCACACACGTCTGCAGTTACGAGGAATTCTACCATGCGTGGCAAGGTGGGACGAATCCCGCCTTTCTCTCGAACGACTGGATCGGGAACATCGTCGGAGACGACGCGGTCTTGTGTGTCAACAACACGACGACGGTGACCAACTTCGAGGGCACCTGCGCCAAGAACGACAGTCATTGGTATCGTTGCTGCACGGGTCGTCGCTGAGCTTCGCGTCGGCTGAGAGCGCGCGGCGAGTCCTTGCTGGATTCGCCGCGCATGCGTTCGTACGGTGCTCATGATGGCTGGTTCAGAGTCCACTTCGCCGCTGCTGATGGTCGCGACCGCTTCGGGCGTGCTCGCCTGCGCGGGCGTCGTGTGGCTCGCGTTTCGCGTCTCGGCGCTGGAGGAGCGCAAGCTCGAGCCCACCATTGTCGCAGCCGCGTCCGTAGTTCCCACGCCGCTCCCAGTGGTGTCCGCCGTGGCCGCGCCAGTCCCAACGGTCGCGCCCGCGCCGCCGGCGCCCCTCGACCCCGCCAGCGTGAAGAAGGACTGGGAACAGAGCGTGGGCGCGCGGGCGGCGGCGATCTGTTACACGGATGCGGCGGATGCCCCGACGCTCACCGTGGCGCTGCGCATCGGAGCGCAGGGCAACGTGCTCGCGGCGGTCGCCACGCCGGACAGCATGAAGCGCGCGCCCAAGCTGGCAACGTGCGTGGCAGGAGTGCTGAGCAGCGTGCAGCTCTCGGCGCCGGGCAAGCTGGTGCAGGGCACGGTCGAGCTCGCGCCGCCGAAGAAGACGCGCTGAAGCACCTCAGCGCGGCGGCCAGGTGGAGCGGACGATCACCCGGGTCCAAGTCGCCGGCTCGAACAAGGGCTCGCCCGGACTGATCCCGAAGCGAAAGTCCTTGGTCTGGAGCTCGTAGTACCGCTTGCGAGGGGCGTTGCCGCGATAGCCGCGCGGCTTCAGGGCCATGGCCAGCTGGGAGCACGCTTCTTCGAAAGAGCCACCCGGAACCAACAGCACGACGCTTTCGTCGCCTGCGACACAGAGGTAACCCTTGTCCGGACCGAGCGCCGCCTCCAGATCGCGGTAGCGCTCGCCGAGCTGCGCCGCGGGGATCGCACAGCTCGCCCGGACGCTGAGCTCGACGCTGGTGCCGTTGGAATCAGCAAAGCTACCGCTTATCACGGTCCCTTGCTTTCGATAGCTCCAACGGAAGCTTCCTTGGGCGGCGTCCACGCCGATCTTCGTGTAGCCCTTCGCTTCCAAGGCCTGGCTGTAGAGCGCCGTCACGTCGGGTGGAGCTCCCTTCTGCGCCACAGCGAGCACCGTGTCGCTCGATCGATCACACACCGCGGCCTTGCCCAGGGGAAAGCCCTCTTCGGCCCAGATCCCGCTGGGCTTCTTGCCGTGGGAGCACGCCTCGGGCGGGCTCCAACAGGCCGTGAGAAGTGCGCTGAGGGCGAAACAGGGCCAAAGGCTCCAGGGACGCATGGGACGAGTCTGTGCCCGTCGCTCCTTACATGGGTCTTACTTGTCAGAGTCCGCGCACCCAGCGTTGCCAGGCGGGATGGGCCTCTTCAGGGGACATGCCTACCACTGCTGCGAAGGCCGAGCGGCCCGTGGGATCCGTGGCGAAGTCGTCGCGGAAGCGGTGATAGAAGGGCCAGAGCTTGCCCTGCGCGTCGAGCCATTGGCACAAGTAGCGCGCCATGGCGTAGTGGAGATCTTCTCTTGCGCCGCGGAACGTCGCGTCGCTCATTCCGAACAGAGCGGGAAGCTGCGCTGCGTCCCGTTCCTTCGGGGAGCGCCAGGCGTTGATCAAGCGCGGGTGGCGCCAGTTCTTGCCGCCGTGGATTTCGCCCGCCCGAGGGAGAGAGAAGCGCTCGAAGAGTGAAGCGATGCCTTCGTCGATCCAGTCCGGAGCTTCGGGGAAGTCCGCCTCCACCAGGGGGTGCACGAGCTCGTGGGTGAGGGTGCCAATGCCGGGTGCGACGTTCATGACGATGGCGCGCTCGGTCGGAAGATAGAAGCCGTAGGGCGTGTGGCAGGGCTCGTTCCAGTGGCGCAGGCACCAGGCGCGATAGCCCGTGGCGTCGGGGTACAGGAGCACGCTGATGGCCTTCTTGGGTGGCGTATCGAAGCGGCCGTTGAAGTAGGCGTCCAGGGCGCGATTCGTGACGGACACGGCGCCGGCCAGGGCGCCGCGCCGCGGGGTGACCAGCAAGAACACACCGTGCGCGACTTCCGTGTGGACGTCTGGGCCGAGCTCCTCTCGGACGCCTTGGCGGCGCGCGTTCAAATCTGCCGCGAGATCGTAGGGGAGGGGCGTCACCGCGGGGGGCGCAGCGGCGTGGTCCGCTGCGGACGAAGGAGGAGCGGCAATGGGGTCTGCGACGGACGAACGTAGAGCGACAATGGGATGGTCCGCGACGGGATCCCGCGTCGGGCTGCAGGCCGCGACAGCGAGGGTGAGCGTGGTGCAGGAGAGGGTCCGAAGAGTGCGCACGCAGGTACGTCGTTCGAGCGAGCCAGTTCGTGACACGGACCGCGCCCGCCGGGCGTCGATGCGCTGTGCCATTGGCACAATCGAGATCCGGCTGTCTGGATCGCGCGGTGGCCGCAAGCCGGAAATCCACGCTGGCACGCTAGCTGCTTGGCGCAGCCCGCATGCGACCCGTGGTGATCGGATTCGGGCTGCTCGCGCTGGTGGCGGGCTGTGGGAGCACGTCTGCAGACGCTGGACCTGCTGCGGGGGGCGCGGCGGGAGCGGCAGGGTACGGTGGCGCCGCCGGCGCAGCGGGGGCGGGCGGCGCAGCAGGCATGGGTGGTGGCGCGGGCGCAGCGGGTAGCGCGGGAGCGTCGCCGACCGACGACACGCTTTGGGCTCACCGCGGCGACGGGTCGGGGGGCGTTCGTGCCGTGACCGCCGGAGGTGGCGGTCGCGTCGTGGTGGTCGGCGCGTTCGAAGGCAGCATCGACTTTGGTGCCGGTGTCATGACCAGCGCTGGAGGCAACGACATGTTCGTGGCGAGCTTCGACGCGCAAGGCAACTGCGTGTGGAGCCGACGATTCGGCGGCTCAAAGGACGACGCCGCCAACGTCGTAGCCATGGACGAGACCGGCATCGTGTACGTTTCCGGCGCCTTCCAGGAGACGATGAGCGTCGGCGATGCAGCGGTACTGACCGGCGCGGGTTCGTACGACGTTCCACTGATCGTGCTCGATGGCGACGGCAAGGTGCTGCGCGCTGAACGCTACGGTGGCCCTGGTGGCGACATTGCCTTCGGGATCGACGTCCGCGACGGCGTCGTCGCGCTGATCGGCGAGAGCGGCGGCCCGATCAGCTTCGGGGGCGCGACGTTGAGCGGCGTCGAGTCGAGCTTCGTGGCCGCTCATACCACTGCCGGCGCCCACGTCTTCAGCCGTATGTTCGACGAGCTGTCCGTGGAGTCCGTCGCGATCGACCCGACGGGCCACATCGCCATCGGGGGCTCGTTCAACGATCCGACGGATCTGGGGACCGGTCCCATGACGCCGGTGGCGAGCACCGACGGATTCGTCGCTCGATTGAAGCCGACGGGGGAGACGCTCTTCGCGCATCGCATCGGCGACGGCAGTACCGTGTTCGGCTACTCGGTCGCGACGGGGCCGACCTCCGACATCGTGTTCGCCGGAATGGCTCAGAGCCAGGGGAAGCCCGAGTCCTTCGTGCAGCTCGAGCGCGTCACGTCGGAGGGCAAGGTGGTGTGGAACAAGAAGCTGGGTGCCGCCGACTACGCGGCGGCCAATTCCGTCGCCGTCGATGCCGCCGACAATGTCATCATCGGCGGGTTGGTTCGCGATGGCGTGGTCGATCTCGGCTGCGGTCCGCACACGGTGGTCGCCGACCCCGAAAGCTCCTATGCCGGCGACGTACTGGTCGCGAAGCTCGACCCAGCGGGTACGTGCGTGTGGAGCAAGGTCTTCGGGCCTGCCGGCATGCAGTTCGCCGCGGGGGTCGCCATCGACGACCTGAACCGCGTCAGTGTCGGAGGTTACTTCCAACAGAGTATCGACTTCGGGCAAGGGCCCATGGTGGCGACTCACCCCGCGGAGCCGTTCCTGGCGACCTTCGCGCCGTGAAGGCGGTTCCGCGGCGGACCGACGTAAGCTGGCCCAGCAGGTGTTTCCGGGCGAGGGCGCAAGGCGTAGTCTATGTAGCGCGGCAAGGCCGCATCTGGGATTCGGGAGCTCCCATCGGGAAGGAGATCCGAGATGAAGCGGCTGTTCGCATCGTTGCTCACGGGTACCGTTCTCCTCGCAGCACCAACTGCATTGGCCGACGTCTTCTACAAGGTCGACTTCGAGAACGGCGACACCAAGGCCGTCGTTGGCAACTCCAGCCAGGAGCTGATCGACGGCACGATTGACGCGGTCGCCAACCCCCATCCGGATGCGAACAATGGCTCCGCCATGGTCGGGCGGTTTCGCGTTCCGCTGAGCGCGAGCAAAGTGCGTGCGGAGCTGTCGAGCCAACGCCTGCCGACCGACGGCCAAACCTATCGCTACCGGTGGTCGTACTACATACCCAACGACTTCTTCGACGGAGCGACCATCGACTGGCTGGTCAACTCGCAGTGGAAGACGTGGCCCTGCGAAGTCTGCAATGCGACCTACGACCCGGCCATTTGCGGCGGTTGCGCCGGTATCTTCGACGACCTCCGGGTGACGGACGGCCAGTGGTGGGATTTCTGGTGGAGAGCCGAGCCGGACTGCAACGAGCATTCCGAGGCCGTCGCGCTGGGGCAGTGGGTTCGCTTCGAAATGCTGGTCTACTGGACCACCGGGTCGGATGGATACGTGCGGCTGTGGCGGGATGGGAAGTCGAGCAAGTCTTTGGACGGCATTCGCACGTTGTTCACGTCTTTCGAGAAGGGCACGTGCGACATGTACTGGGCCGTCGGACTGTACGCACACTGGTCCGGGACCAAGAACGACCTGGAGATGTTCGTCGACGACATCGAGATTTCCGATGAGACTGCGCCGCCCGATGGCGGCGTGGCGGACGCGGGAACGTCGAAGGACGGTGGCGCGCCCCTCGTGGATGGTGGCGGCGGAACTTCGGGCAGCGGCGTCGACGCGAGCAGTGGCGGCAGTAGCGCGAACGGTGGAACGGGCGGAAGCAAGCCCACTGAGGACGACTCGGGGTGCTCGTGCGGCGTCGGGCCGCGGCCCCGAGCGCCCACGGGGAATTGGCCAGTGGCGGCGTTGGTGTTGCTGCTCGCTTCCGGTCGCTGGGTCGGGCGCACGCGACGTTCCCGCGTGGAGTGAGGTTCCGCGGCGGACCGACATAATCGGTAGGAATCCGGCACTTCCGTTTGGGCGCGGGGGCGCCATGCTATGAGCCGCCCTCTTCATGCTGCCCACGCGTCTCGAAGGTGCCCGGACTCACAATCTCGCCGGTGTGGATCTCACGCTGCGGCCGGGCGAGCTGGTGGTGGTCACCGGCGTGAGCGGCGCGGGCAAGAGCAGCCTCGCGATGGACACGCTGTATGCCGAGGGGCAGCGGCGCTTCGTGGAGAGCTTCAGTCCGTACGCGCGGCAGTTCCTGGAACGGCTGGAGCGGCCGCCGATGGAGCGGCTCGATCCGGTGCCC